>JBDGPU010000164.1:0-6922 GCA_042219525.1 Halopenitus sp. | reverse complement strand
GCCCGGACCGTCTTCCGAGGCGGGGCCGGCGCGCCCCGGCCGAGGCTGGGGAGGACTGAGGTATTGCGGTTGCTGTGCGGTCGCGGTTGCGGTCGCTGTCGCGGTCGCTGTCCTGGTGGACTGAAAGGGCGACGGCCGGTCGCGCCAACGGGGAGTCGCTCCGACGACCCCTATCCGCGGCGGGCGGTGTCTTCGCGAGCGGAGCGAGCGAAGGGCCGGAAGTCGCAGCCCGGACCCGTCCGTCGGGGGGTGCGGAGAGACGCAACGGAAGCCCGGACCGTCTTCCGAGGCGGAGAGCCGCGGATATGTCGCGGAGCGACCGCGAGCGGCCGAGGGCTTTCTGGGAGTCTGCGGTGCTGTCGACCATAGCAGCGTCTGCACCTGCTCATCCGGTTTATAAGCAAGAGCAGCCGAGGGCTTTCTGGGTGTTGGTGTCTGGACCAAGGACCGTATCACCTGTCGGAACCGACGCATAGCGAGCGACCGAGAGCCCTCAATCCCCTGAAAACGCTCTCAAAAAAGAAATCGTATCACCCGAATTCAGCTCACAACTCAAATGATTCGACGGTCTCATACTCGGGCCCTTCCTCCGTCAAATGCGACTCCTTCAGCCGAACCTCATCAACCGTAAACGTCCCGACCTCCGGGTTGTGATTCTGCACGACGTCCTGCACGATGTCCTTCCCGCGGGCGTCCTTCATCCGGGCGAGCGTGAAGTGTGGTGTGAACTCGTGTTCCTCCGGGGCGTAGCCGAGGTCGGTCGTCGCGGCCTCCAGCGCCTCGTGGAGCGCCGAGAGTTCGACGGCGCCGCCGTCGACGCCGACCCAGACGACGCTGATGTAATCGAGGGAGGGGAACACGCCGAGGCCACCGACGTTGCACTCGAAGGGCCCGACGTCGGCCTCGTCGACGGCGGTCGCCGCGGCGTCGATCACGTCGTCGACCTCGTCGTCGGGCACCTTGCCGAGGAACTTCAGGGTGACGTGGGCCTGGTCCGGGTCGGTGAAGTTCAGGCCGTGGGCGCCTTTCAGGTCCTCCTGCACCTTCGAGAAGGGCGTTGCGAGCTCGTCCGGCAGGTCCACGGAGAGGAACGCGCGCATAGGCCTCGCTACCCCGGCTCGGAACCTAAAAGGGACGGCCAGGGTGGGAGCCGGGGCAGGATGGAAGTCGGCCCTCGGGCGAGCCGGTTCGCCCGAGGGTGGTTCGGTTCCCCACGAACCGCCGCGGCGGCGAGAGCTTGCCTCCCGTCCGCTCGTGTGGGAGTTCCACTCGAAGCGGAGGGGCGATGACGTAACGCTTACCCCCGCCGGTCGCCAATTCCGTGCATATGACTGACGAGCGGGACACGAGCGACCACGAGTTCTCCTCGGGGCAGGGCTTCGACGAGGACTACGAGGAGTTCGACCTCGAGCCGCCGGAGCTGAAGGTCGACCCGTCGAAGGTCGACCCCGTCGACACGCGGGTCGTCTCCGACGAACTCGACCAGCGTAACATCGCCAGCGACGAGGTCGACATCGACCAGCTAATCGACGTCGGGCTCTCCTACATGGGGATCAACCGGTTCGAGGACGCGACCGAGTCCTTCGACCGCGCGGCCCAGTTCGCCGAGGACGGCTCCCTCGAGAAGCAGGAGGCGTTCGTGAACAAGGGCGCCGCCCACGCGGAACTGGAGGAGTGGGACGCGGCCATCGGGGCGTACCAGGAGGCCATCCGCGTCGACGACGACTCCGAGCACGCCGCCACTGCGGAGACGAACCTCGCGTACGCGCTCTGGGAGTTCGGCCGCCACGAGCAGGCGCTCGAGCACGCCGAGCGCGCCGTCGAGATCGACCCGCTCTTCGCCGAAGCGTGGTACAACCGCGGCTTCTTCCTCCTCGAGCGCGGCCTCGCGGAGGACGCCGTCAACGCCTTCGACAACGCGATCCGCCTCGGCAACCGCAACGCGGCGGTGCTCGAGGAGAAGGCCCGCGCGCTCGAGGAGGCCGGCGAGATGGAGGAAGCACAGGAAGTCGCCGAGGAGGCCGAGGAGCTACGCGACGACAAGGAAGAGCAGATCGTCACCGAACACGGCCAGGGCGGCGTTGGCGGTGGTCAGGGCGGTGTCGGTGGCGGTCAGGGCGGTGTCGGCGGCGGCCAGGGTGCTGGCGGCGGTCGGGGCGGCATGGGCGGCGGCCTCGACGGCGAAGGCCCAGAGGGGTTCTAGATGCTCCTCCGCGAGCGCACCACGGACGAGGGACTGCTCGTCTCGGTCTGTGACCCCGACTGCCTCGGGGAGACCTACGAGAACGGCGCCGCCTCGCTCACGGTCGACGAGGAGTTCTACGGCGGCCCCGACGCGCAGGAGGCGACCCCCGAGGAGGTCGTCAACGGCCTCCAGCGCGCGCAGGTCGCGAACATCGTCGGCACCGAGGCCGTCGACGTCGCGGTCGACGCGGGCCTCGTCGACGAAGAGACGGTCCTCGACTTCGGCGAAACCCGGCACGCGCAGCTGCTCTGGCTGTAGGTCTGATTACGGTCACGTTTTTGCGGCAGCGACGACAGTTCGGCCGATTTTGTAACCACCAGTCGTTACGCCGCGAGCGTCGGACCGAAGGTGTGTTGTCCCTGCGGACCGTGATAGTAGTCAATGGGAGTGCAGGAACAGTATCCGTTCGACGTCGACGCGGTGCGCGCCGATTTCCCGATCCTCGATCGGAAGGTCGGCGGTGACGTGACGACGCCGGGAGAAGGACCGAACGACACGCAGGACCTGGTGTACCTCGACAACGCGGCGACGAGCCACACGCCGGACCAGGTCGTCGACACCATCGCCGACTACTACCGGAGCTACAACTCCAACGTTCACCGCGGGATCCACCAGGTGAGCCAGGAGGCCTCGGTCGCCTACGAGGAGGCCCACGACCGGGTCGCCGAGTTCATCGGCGCCGAGGGGCGCGAGGAGATCGTCTTCACGAAGAACACGACCGAGGCGGAGAACCTCGTCGCGTACGCGTGGGGCCTCAACGAGCTCGGTCCGGAGGACAGCGTCGTCCTCACCGAGATGGAGCACCACTCCTCGCTAGTCACGTGGCAGCAGATCGGCAAGCGCACCGGCGCCGACGTACGCTACATTGAGGTCCAGGCGGACGGCACGCTCGACATGGACCACGCCGCCGAGGTCATCGACGAGACCACGGAGATGGTCTCCGTCGTCCACGTCTCGAACGCGCTCGGGACGATCAACCCGGTCAGCAAGCTGGCCGACATGGCCCACGAGCAGGACGCGTACATCTTCGTCGACGGCGCGCAGTCCGTCCCGACTCGCCCCGTCGACGTCGAGGACCTCGGCGCCGACTTCCTCGCCTTCTCGGGCCACAAGATGTGCGGCCCGACCGGCATCGGCGCGCTGTACGGCCGCGAGGAGATCCTTGACGCGATGGAGCCGTACCTCTACGGCGGCGAGATGATCCGCCGGGTCACCTACGACGACTCCACCTGGGAGGACCTCCCGTGGAAGTTCGAGGCCGGCACCCCGTCCATTGCGCAAGGCGTCGCCTTCGCGGAAGCCATCGACTACCTCGAGGACATCGGCATGGAGAACGTCCGCGCCCACGAGGACCTGCTGGCCGAGTACGCCTACGACCAGCTCACCGACCTCGGCGGCATCGAGATCTACGGCCCGCCGGGCGACCAGCGCGGCGGCCTCGTCGCGTTCAACGTCGAGGGCGTCCACGCCCACGACCTCTCGAGCATCCTCAACGACTACGGGATCGCCATCCGCGCCGGCGACCACTGCACCCAGCCGCTCCACGACAAGCTCGGCGCCGCGGCCTCCGCCCGCGCGTCCTTCTACGTCTACAATACGGTGGAGGAAGTCGACGCCCTCGTCGACGCCGTCGCGGAAGCCAAGGAACTGTTCGCGTAAGCGGCTCCGCACTCCCCTTTTCACTCGCCGGTATTCGATCGACGAGTCGCACTGCTAGCCGTCGCTAGCGACGGCGAAACCGACGCTAGCACTGGCGTCGTCGCTGGCAACGGTGAGTCAAAAGAAAACGAGATTCGTCGAGGCGGCCGCTGAGAGCGGTCGACGAGTTTACTTGCTGCTGGACTCGGAGACCGTGCCCTCGACCGTCACGTCGCTGCCGAGGTCGACCGTCTTCCCGCTGACGTCGCCGGTGACCAGCGAGTTGGCACCGATGACGACTGCGCCCTTCGAGGAGACGTCGCCCTGGACCTCGTTGCCGGTGCCGAGGTCGACGCCGCCGTTGCCCGTCACGTCGCTGCCGAAGGTGACGTCGGCCTTCGTGGTGAGCTGCTCCGTGACGAGCGCGCCACCGTCGATCGTCGCGCCGCTCGCGACGGTCGCGGAGTCGGCCGAGAGCGTCTGCGCGATGGTGACGCCCTCGCCGATCTGGGCCTTCAGGCCCGCACCGACGAAGTCGTTGAAGACGGCGTTCGTCTTCGCGACGAGTTTCTGGCTGGACGAGGCGGTGCCGTCGACGCGGGCCGCCTTGCCGACCGTCAGCGTCCCGTTCGCGGTGATACCGCCCTTGACGTGTGCCTCGTCGCCGACCGTCACGTGCTGGCCTTCGATGGTGCCGTCGACCGTCGCCTTCGACTGGACCGTCACGTCGCCGAACGTCTGGACGCGACCCGTAACGACGGCGTTCTTCTCGACCACGACGCCCTCGCCGGAGTCGATAGCGCCGTCGAACTCGACGCCGGACGCGATCGTCACGACGCCGCTCGCGGAGGCGACATCGCCCGTGAAGCCGGCGTCGACCGTCAGGTCGCCGTCGACGTCGTAGGCGCTCTCTTCCGTTGCGGTCGGCGTCGCCGTCGGCGTGGACGTTGCCGTCTGTGCTGCCTCGTCACTGCCGCCGCCGACACAACCGGCGAGGCCGGCCGCACCGAGACTTGCGATACCTGCGAGAACCTTCCGTCGAGACTGCGGTTGATCGTTGGGGACCATACTCGAGCGTATGCCGGAGCCCTATTTACGGGTGACGTTTCCGCGGCGATTTTCTCCCGAGAAATAAGATAATGTTGCAGGTATCTTCAAGATTGGTCGGATTTCGACCTGTCATTCATTCACCTGTAGAATTTTGGTACCATCCCCCACGGTGAGCGTGCCCACGTGCCGATCCATCCCCGAGAGACGGCCTGCGACTGGGCGGCCGGAACCGCCCCTGCCGCACAGGTGCGGCCGGCCGCGAGCACCCCTGCTGCTCGGGAGCAAACGGCCGCGGACGGCCCAGCCGTTCGAGAGCAAACGACCGCGAACCCCGCGCTGCGGAACCCTTTTGGCTGCGAGCCGTCAACCTGTCGGTAACTATGGGAATGGGCTCGGACATGTACCGGCAGCAGATTCTGGATCACTACAAGAACCCGCGTAACTACGGGGAAATGGAGGATCCGGACTTCACGCACGTCGGCGAGAACCCCTCCTGCGGGGACACGATCCAGGTCGACGTTCGGCTGGAAGACGACGACGAGACGATCGAGTACGTGTCGTTCACCGGTGACGGCTGTGCGATCTCGATGGCCTCGGCGAGCATGCTCTCGGAGCGTCTCGCTGGGATGACGATCGACGAACTGCACGACCTCGAAACGGACGACATCACGGAGATGCTCGGCGTCGACATTTCCCCAATGCGCGTGAAGTGTGCCGTCCTCGGCCGGCAGGTCGCCCAGGACGGCGCGAAGATCCACGAGGGCGAGATGGATCTCGACCGGACGAAGACCGAGGACTAGGTTCCGATCCGGGCCCACACGAAGCGAAGCGACCCCTGAAGCGGCGAACCAGCCCGCCGGGCTTTTGCGCCCGAACGACGTTACCCCACGTATGAGCGAGTTCGACAAGGAAGCGGAACGCGAGAAACTCCGGGAGAAATACGAGGAGGACCAGGAGAAGCGCCAGCACACCCAGCGCATGTCAGACCTCCTCCTGAAGGGGGCGACGATGACGAACCAGCACTGCAACCAGTGCGGTGACCCCATCTTCCGACACGAGGGCCAGGAGTTCTGCCCGAGCTGCGGCACCGGGGAGGCCGCGGAGGAGGGTGCTCCCGAGGGCACGGCGAGCGAGACGGACGCCGTCGCCGCCGACGTCGAGCCCGCCGAGGAGGCCAGCACGGCTGGACAGCAGCCGAACGCACCCCGGAGCCAGCAGCCCGCCGACGTAACCCGGACAGCCGACCCACAGCAGGGTACGCCGGCAACGCAGCAGTCCACCCCCGCGGAGCAGTCGACCGCGACGCAGCAGTCCACCCCCACGCAGCAGTCGACCGCGACGCAGCAGTCGACCACCACGGCCGAGCCCGCCGCCGAGGCGCCCGCGGACCTGCAGGCTGCCCGCGAGTCGCTGGCCCGGACCGTCACCAAGTTCGCGCGTGCGGCCGAGGCGACCGACGACCCCCGTCGCGCTCGCGAGCACCTGGAAGCCGCACGCGAAGCCGCCGAAGCCGTCGCGGCGCTGGAGTAAGGGTCCCTTTTAGCTTATAAAAGGCGTTTGCTGAGTCGATATCGGTCGTTTCTCGACAGTGACCGAGTTTTCGGACGCTGATACTGCTGCTCTCGACAGCCACGCAGCCTCTTGAAAACCCTCGGCTACTCTTATTTATAAAGTGTATATAAAGGAGCAGACACTGCTGCACTCGACAGCACCGCAAACTCCTCGAAAGCCCTCGGCCGCTCTTTATAAGCGAATGGTTGGATAGGTGCAGACGCTGCTGCGCTTGACAGCACCGCAGACTCCCAGAAAGCCCTCGGCCGCTCGCGGTCGCTGTCCTCGAAAATCGGAGATTTTCGGGCTCCGAGAAATCTTCGATTTCTCGCGAAGCGACATATCCGCGCCTCTCCGCACAGCGCGGCGCGGATAGAGGTCGACTCAGCGACTCCCCTCCGGCGCGACCGGCCGTCGCCCTTTCAGTCCGCCAGGACA
>JBDGPU010000091.1:3775-7008 GCA_042219525.1 Halopenitus sp. | reverse complement strand
GCTCAGCGGCTGCCCCTTTCAGTCCCACCCAGGAGTGGTGGCCGGCGCGTCGCTTTCGGCGGTCACCGGGCCAGCGTCGTCCGCCGGACAACCGGCGTGCGGTGCGGTTGCGGTGCTGTCGCGGTCGCGGTTGCGGTTGCTGTCGCGGTCCTGGCGGACTGAAAGGGCGACGGCCGGTCGCGCCGCAGGTGAGTCGCTGAGACAGGCTCTATCTGCGCCGGGCGGTGCGGAGAGGCGCAGATATCCTGCTCAGCGACCGCGAGCGGCCGAGGGCTTTCTGGGTGTTTGCGGTGCTGTCAAGCGCAGCAGCGTCTGTACCCTTATATCCACTTTATAAGCAAGAGCGGCCAAGGACTTTCTGTGTGTTCGCGGTGCCGTCAGGTGTAGCAGCGTCTGCATCTATAAATACGGTTTATAAATGAAAATAGCCGAAGGCTTTCCGGCAGTCTCCATTCGAGAGCCTCACTATGCACTCATCAAACGAAGTCACTACCCAGAACGATTCATAAAGAACGAATGCGAAAAGTGGAGGGCCGAAGTCGACCGAAAAAGATCAGTCGTCAGCGGGAGTCACAGCGGCGGTCTCGGTCCGAGTCGTCTCGGGGATGTCGAACCCGACGAGGACCATCGTGAACAGGACCAGCGGCGAGAGGAAGCCGAACAGGTAGAACGGCGCGTACTCCAGCGTCGGGACGCCGGTCACGGAGGCCATGTAGACGGCGCCGGCGTGCCACGGGATGAGCGCGCCGGTCGGCGTGCCGGCCGCCTCGACCGCCCGCGACAGCTGATCGCTGTCGAGGTCGTACTCGTCGTAGAGGTTCCGGAGCGTCACGCCCGGCAGGACGATGGACATGTACTGCTGGGCCGTGAGCAGGTTGATCACGATCGCGGAGATACCGGTGCCGGCGACGAGGCTACCCGAACTCCAGACGCGCTCGGCGAGGTCGTGCGCGAGGACCGCGAGCACGCCCGTCTTTTCCAGCAGGCCGCCCAGCGTCAGCGCGGCGACGACGACGGTGATCGTCCACGCCGAGCCGGTGAGGCCGCCGGAGCCGAGCAGGTTGTTCACCAGCTTGCTGCCGGTTTCCGGCGAGGTGCCGTACATGAAGATCTCCCAGGCGGCAACGAAGCCCGCGCCCTGCGCGAGGATCGTCGTGAAGACGCCCGCGAAGACGCCGGCGACGAGCGCCGGGAGCGCGGGGTAGCCGCGCAGCGCGAGCCCGAAGGTGACCGCCAGCGGGATGAAGACGACGAGCGAGAGGTTGTAGGTGCTTGAGAGGGCGGTCTGGATCTCGCTCAGCTGGCCGCCGGGAATCGCGCCGGCGGTCTGGAGGCCCAGCGCCGCGAAGGCGAGGACGGAGAGGCCGAACGCGACCAGCGTGCCGGTGCGCATGCGGTAGATGTGGTCGTACAGCGCGGTGTTCGTCACGCCGGCTGCGAGGTTCGTCGTGTCCGAGAGGGGCGACTGCTTGTCACCGGCGTACGCGCCGGAGAGGACGGCGCCGACGGTCATCGGCCCGGAGACGCCGAGGCCGGCGCCGATGCCGACGAACGCGACGCCGAGGGTGCCGACGGTCGTCCACGAGGAGCCGATGGAGAAGGCGACGATCCCGGAGAGGAGCGCCGCAGCGGGGAGGAACGTCTTCGGGGTGAGCAGTTCCAGCCCGTAGTACATCAGCCCGGGGATGGTGCCGGCGCTGACCCACGTCGCGATCAGCGCGTAGATGGTAAAGAGGATCAACAGCGCCTGGAGCCCCATCAGGAGCCCGTTGGCGACGCCGTCGAACAGGTCGTCCCAGCTGTAGCCCGAGTAGAGGCCGACGCCGGCGACGAAGACGATACTCCACAGCAGCGGGACGTGCGGGTCCAGCCCGAGGACCGCGGACCCGATGCCGAGGAACGTGACGACCGCGAGGACCGGGATCAGCGCCAGCCGGAAGGACGGCCGACGGGAGGGATCCAGCTCCTCGTACGTCGTCGGAGTGAACTCACGTGTCATCACCCGATGTATGCCCTTGAAGCATAAATACATATTGAATTATGTCCAGTAAGAATGTCAGAAGCTCTCACGGGGCATGATCCCACGGACCCCGTGGGGACCTTACAGTCGACAGTTCGGGTGACGTGGCCCGCGAGCCCGGCAAACGGACGCGTTTATCCCCGCGGGCCGAGTATCCCCGATAACATGATATTTGAGGGCCTCCCGACCACGCCACGTGCGGAGGAACTCCTCGACAAGGCGTTCTCTCGTGCGTCCCGGGCCGGCCGCGCGAAGGATGGCCGCGAGGCGCAGGAGTCGATGCTCCGGACGTCGGGGAACATTCTCTCCGACAACCTGGAGAACGTCGTCACCGCCTGGCCGGACTTCGAGTACGACGTCAGCCCGTTCTACTACGAACTGGCCGACGCAATCGTCGACGTCGACGAACTCCGCCAGGCGCTCTCCGAAGTGATGTGGGCGAGCCGCCAGATCGAGGACATCCGCGACGAGTACACCTCCAAGGTCCGGAAGACGGACGTGGACACCGCGCGCAAGCACCGCAAGCAGGCGTTCGCCCGCATGGCAGACATCATGGACCAGGTCGAGGACGAGCTCCGGACTATCGGCGACGCCCGCGACGCCCTCCGTGACCTGCCGGACATCCGCACCGACGAGCCCGCTATCGTCGTCGCCGGCTACCCCAACGTCGGGAAGTCGTCGTTCGTCAACGAGGTCACCCGCGCCTCCAACGAGATCGCGGAGTACCCGTTCACGACGCGGGGCATCCAGATCGGCCACTTCGAGCGCGGCCACATCCGCTACCAGATCATCGACACGCCGGGCCTGCTCGACCGTCCCCTCGAGGACCGAAACGACATCGAGCGGCAGGCCGTCTCCGCGCTCGAACACCTCGGGGACTGCGTGCTGTTCATGCTCGACGCCTCCGGCAACTGCGGGTACCCCGTCGAGGTCCAGCTGGAGCTGCTCGACGAGCTCGAGGACCTGTTCGGCGAGGACGTCGAGATCCTCACCGTCTGCAACAAGAGCGACCAGTCGACCGACGTCGAGGCCGACTACTACATGAGCGTCGCCGAGAACGAGCACGTCGACGAGGTCCTCGACGCCGCCGTCGCGGCCGTCGACTACGAGCCGGAGCTGCCGAGCCGCGGCGAACAGGACTGACGGCTGACTTCCGTTTTCCGACGTTCTTCATCCGTCGCTAGCGACAGCCCTTTCTCGCGCGTCGCCAGCG
>JBDGPU010000091.1:0-3675 GCA_042219525.1 Halopenitus sp. | reverse complement strand
ACGGCTCTCCCTTCGTCGCCAGCGACGGCTCTCCCTTCGTCGCCAGCGACGGCTCTCCCTTCGTCGCCAGCGACGGCTCACTCCTTCCCGGTAATGTGGAACTCCGGCGACTCGGATCGCGGGGCGGCCTCCTCGAGGAAGCGAACCGATGGGCTCGCGACGAAGGCGACGAGGGACGCGAGGAAGACGGGCGTGATCGCCGCGCCGTCCGTGAGCGCGATGGCGATAAGCGCCGACGAGAGCGGCGTGCCGGTGACGACCGAGTTGAACGCGGCCATGCCTGCAAGCATGGCAAGCATCGGCGGGAGCCCCGGGACGACCAGGGCGGCGGCCTGGCCGACCAGCGCGCCCATGAACATGTGCGGGATGATCAGCCCGCCGATCCAGTTGCCGTGAATCGTAAACGCCGCGGCGACCATCACCGCGGCGAGCGTGAGCAGGAGCGTCGCCAGCGAGAAGTCCCCGACGCCGCTCAGCAGGACGTTCATCTTCTGTCCGCCGTAGAAGTACGAGAGCGGGACCAGCCACCCGAGGACGCCGATGACGCCGCCGGCGACCGTCGTCCGGACGTACACCGCCAGCGACGCGCGACGGAAGGCGCCCCCGATGAACGAGAATGAGCGCGAGTAGACGAGCCCGAACGGGATGCAGACAGCCCCGACCGCGGCGGCCCACCCGAGGTTCGGGATCGTCGGCGCGCCGATGGACGCCGTCTTCCAGACCGGGAACAGCGCCATCCCGCCGATGGAGGCCTCGACCAGGTAGCCCGCGAACGACGCGACGAACGTGGGGATGATCGCCTCGTAGTACTCCAGCCCGCGCTCGTGCGGGAGCTCCAGCCAGAGCAACGCGCCGCCGATTGGCGCGCCGAGGATCGTTCCGAAGCCGGCGCCCATTCCCGCCAGCGTCAGGAGCTTCGTCGAGTTCTCGAAGCCGAACAGCTCGGAGACGTACGTGCCAAAGGAGCCGCCGACGACGGACATGACCCCCTCCGGCCCGGCGTTCTGCCCGGCGACGAGTCCGATGAGCCCGACCGGGAGGATCGGAACGTTGTCCGCCATCTCGACGCGCCCCTCGGTGTGGAACTGCTGGACGAGCGCCGAGAGCGCGCCGGGGTAGAACGTCGCGGAGAGGATGCCGCCGATGAGGACGCCGGCACCGAGGCTCACCGGGACGCGCCAGATCGTCGCGTCGAACGTCGCCCAGAGGTGGTGTTTGACGAAGAGCCAGACGACCCGGAACCCCGTCGCGACGAGCCCGACCGCGATGCCCAGCACGGCCGCGACGAGGAGTAGATGGTGGAATTCCTGTTCAGCTAACCGACCCGCTTCCATTACGCGACGGTTGGGGCGGGAGCATGGCTTGATTTACGTTCCGCGGCGCGCTCGTCAGTCGTTGCCGCGTCGCGGAATCCAGTTGCGGTCACCGCTGGACGGCCAGCACCGGAACCTCGCCGTCGCGGATCACCTGCTCCGTGACGCTGCCCCGGAGGAATCGGCTGACGCCGGAGCGCCCGTGGGTGCTCATCACGATGAGCTCGACGTCGTTGTCCGTCGCGTACTCGAGGATCGCCCGGTCGGGGTTCCCGAACTCGACGGCGCCGACGACGCCGACGTCGCGCTCGCGGGCCTCGTCGACGATGCGCCGCGTGGCCTCGCTGCCCTGTTCGTGGAGGGTTTCCAGCTTCTCGTTGCCACGCCCGACGATGGCGGCGCTCTCGCTCGTTTCGAGGACGGCGAGGACGTGGACCGTCGCGTCGTATCGCTCGCCGTGGCTGAACGCGTGGTCCGCCGCGTCGAGGGCCGCCTCGCTCCCGTCCGTCGGGACGAGGATCGCGTCGTACATACGAACTACACTGAACTGGAAGGACAAATAGGCTGTCGCGGAGGGCGTTCCGGCGTCCACAGGTCTGCGGTGTCGACGGTGTCGTCGGTATCGTCGCTGTCAGCGATGCCGGCGGCGCACCGACCCGCGTTCAGGGTGCGAGCAATAGCCCGGCGACGGCGATGCCGATAAACACGAGCTTCATCGCGGTGTTGAGCACGACGACCTTCAGCCCGAACTCCGGGCCCCAGATGCCGAACTGGAACGGAATGGAGCGCTTGAACGTCGACACCGCGAAGGAGATGATCCCGCCGATCAGCATCGTCGCGACCGCGGTCCGCGGGGTGAACGTCGTTCCGATGAGCGGGGCGATGGCGGCCCCGCCCGCAGTTGTATCGAGCGCGTAGACGACGATCACCGGGACCGCGGCGCCGGGGAGCCCGACCAGCGAGGTCAGCGGTTCCGCGAGCGCCGTCAGCGACTCCAGGTCGTAGTAGGTCGTGAACGCGATGACGAGCGTGTAGATGACGGCGAGGCGCGGGACGATCCGGCGAAGCGTGCCCGCGCTCTTCGCGGCGGCGTTGCGAACGCGTTCGCGAACGGGCACGCCGTCGTCGGCGGGGCCCTCGGCGTCGACGCCGTCGAGTGCGGATCGCTCGACGTTGCGCTCGGACAGCAACACGCCGCCCGCGAGGATGCCCGTGATCGTGATCGCGAGCGAGATGCCCGCCCGCGCGGAGACGTACATGACGCCCGTGTACGTCCCGAGGATGGGGATCAGGACCGGGACGTAGTAGGTGAGGACGTGCTGCAGGAAGCCGAAGAACGTGTTAATCATAACAGCGACGAGCGTCGCGGTGTCGTCGAGGAATCCGGATTCGCGGTACTCCGCGAGCGTCGCGTAGCCGGCGGTCGTCGACGCCGCCGTGGTGAGGATGGCGGTTCCGACCTCGTCCGGCAGGTTCGCGGGACGCGTGAGGTAGCCAGCGACGCCGGCGACGTACTGGATCAGGCCGAACGCGACGGCGACGTTGGCGAGGAAGACCCCGGCCGTGATGAACACCGTAATGCGCAGGAGACGCGGGACGACCTGCGAGAGCAGCGTCACGAGTTCGCCGACGACGGTTTGCACGTATTTCGCGTGGGAGTGGTCGGTAAAAGGCGCATCGAAGAATACGACTAATTCGGAATTGGATATAAAAATCCAGACGCTGCTGTGCTTGATAGTCGCGCGGACTGCTTGAAAGCCCTCTGCCGCTCTTACTTATAAATTGTATTTAAAGGTGCAGCCGCTGCTGCACTTGACAGCAACGCAAACTCTCAGAAAGCCTTCGGCCGCTCTTTCTTATAAATTGTATATAAAGGTACAGACGCTGCTGCACTTGACAGCAACGCAAACTCCCAGAAAGCCTTCGGCCGCTCTTGCTTATAAACCGGGTGTACAGGTGCAGATGCTGTTGCTCTTGAAAGCAACGCAAACGCCCAGAAAGCCCTCGGCCGCTCGCTTTGTGCTATTTTAAACAGGTGATACGGTCTTGCGCTCGACAGCAACGCAAACTCCCAGAAAGCCCTCGGCAGCTCGCGGTCGCTGTCCCGAAAATCGGAGATTTTCGGGCTCCGAGAAATCTTCGATTTCTCGCGAAGCAGGATATCCGCGCTCTCCGCACCGCCCGCGCGGATAGAGCCTGGCTCAGCGACTCCCCTCCGGCGCGACCGGCCGTCGCCCTTTCAGTCCGCCAGGACCACGACAGCGACAGCAACCGCGACAGCGACAGCAACGCGACCGCATTCCTCACTCCTCCCCAGCCTCGGCCGGGGCGCGCCGGCCCCGCACAGCGCGGCGCGCCCCGC
>JBDGPU010000169.1:0-7123 GCA_042219525.1 Halopenitus sp. | reverse complement strand
GGCAGCCGCTGAGCGGGACGCCCTGCGACGTAAGCACCGGAACGGCGAACGAGCGAAGCGAGTGAGCCGTGAGGAGCGCAGCGAGCAGCGCGACCGCTCAGCGGCTGGGGCTTTCTGGGTATGCTGAGTGGTGTCGAAAGCGACGTGAGCCGACCTCACTTATAAGCGCGACCGCTCAGCGGCTGGGGCTTTCTGGGCATGCTGAGTGGTGTCGCAGGCGACGGTGCCCGATCAATCGGAGCAAACAGACCGGTTAGAGTCGGAGGTCTTCCATCGTCCCATCCGACCTCACAGCTGAGCGACCGCGTCGAGTTCCCAAAATCGCGAGTGACCCACAACCGTTTACAAAGCAGACCCCGAGGCGCTTATTATGCTCATCACTGGCGCGGAACTCGCGGACGGGCGCGTCCGGGACGTGCGGGTCGAGGGCGAAACGATCACGGCCGTCGCGGAAGGGCTCGAACGGACCGACGACGAGCGGGTCATCGACGCGCGCGGGAAGCACCTGCTTCCGGGGGCCATCGACGTCCACGTCCACATGCGCGACCTCGCGGACGTCCACAAGGAAACCTGGGCGAGCGGCTCCCGCTCGGCCGCGGCCGGCGGGGTGACCACGGTCGTTGACCAGCCGAACACGACGCCGGCGACCGTCGACGGCGACGCCTTCGACGAGAAGGCGGCCGCGGCGATGGACTCGCTCGTCGACTACGGGATCAACGGCGGCGTGACCGGCAACTGGGACGCCGACACGCTGTTCGACCGCCCGGTCTTCGCGCTCGGCGAGGTGTTCCTCGCGGACTCGACCGGCGACATGGGCATCGACCTCGACCTCTTCCGCGAGGCCGTCGAGCAGGCGGCCGCGCACCATACGCCCGTCACCGTCCACGCGGAGGACGCGACGCTGTTCGACGACCTCGCGATCGACGGCGACCTCGGCGGGACCGGCCGCGAGGCGAGAGCCAGCGCCTGGTCCGACTACCGCACCGCGGCGGCCGAAGCCACGGCGGTCGAGCGCGCGGTCACAGTCGGCGCCGAGGCCGGCGGCCAGGTCCACATCGCCCACACCTCCACGCCGGAGGGTATCGACGCGACGGCCGGGACCGACGTGACCTGCGAGGTAACGCCGCACCACCTCTTCCTCTCGACGGACGACGCGGACCGCCTGGGCACGTTCGGGCGGATGAACCCGCCGCTCCGCTCGGAGGAGCGCCGGGAGGCAGTGTTCCAGCGCCTGCGCGACGGCGAGGTCGACGTCGTGGCCACCGACCACGCACCGCACACGGCCGCGGAGAAGCGCGCGGAGCTGCTGGACGCGCCGAGCGGGGTTCCCGGCGTCGAGACGATGCTCCCGCTGCTGCTCGAATCCGCCCGGACCGGCGACCTCCCGCTGGAGCTGGTCCGCGACGTCGTCGCCGCCAACCCGGCCGACATCTTCGGGCTCCCGGACAAGGGCGTGGTCGCCGAGGGCAACGACGCGGACCTCGTCCTCGTGGACATGACCGCCCCGCGCGACGTGGAGGCCGGCGCGCTGCACTCACAGGCCGGCTGGACCCCCTTCGAGGGGCTCCGGGGGATCTTCCCCGAGTACACGCTCGTCCGCGGCGAGATCGTCTACGAACGCGACCCGGTGACCGGCGCGGAGTCGTTCGGCGCCCCCGTCGGCGAAAACGTGCGGGCGGAGTAGCTCGTGTCCTGATCCACGGGCGAGCCGCCGAACCAGCGGTCAGGTTCCGAACGCCGCGACCAGTCCGGTTTCGGTCGGCCCACGGCCTCACTTGCCGCCGGTCCGTTGTCCGTTGCTGTTCCCGCCGGTCGGCTCGTTGCGTTCGGTCTGCCCACACCCGTCACTCTCATGTGCCTGACCCCCTAACGTGGGTTACGTTGCCACCACTCACTGACGGGCGGATCCCGTGTCACGCGCGGTCAGTGAGCCCTCACTCCACCCATTGCCATGACTGACGCCACCGACGCTGGCCTCTCGGGCCGTACAGCCCTCCCGACCGACGAAGCCGCCGCCCTCACCGACCGCATCGTGGCCAACGTCGAGGAGGTGATCGTCGGCAAACACGACGCCGTCGAGCACATCCTCGTCACGATGCTGGCACGTGGCCACCTCCTGTTGGAGGACGTGCCCGGCGTCGGAAAAACCACCCTCGCGAAGGCCATCGCCCGCTCCGTCGACTGCTCGTTCAAACGCGTCCAGTTCACCCCCGACCTCCTCCCCTCGGACGTGACGGGCGTCAACGTGTTCAACCAGAAGACGAACGAGTTCGACTTCCAGCACGGCCCGGTGTTCGCCAACTTCGTCCTCGGCGACGAGATCAACCGGGCGCCGCCGAAGACGCAGTCCGCGCTGCTGGAGGCGATGGAGGAACGCCAGGTGACGACCGACGGCGTCACCCGCGAGCTCCCGGACCCCTTCTGTGTCATCGCCACCCAGAACGACGTCGAGCCCGGCCGGACCTACGAGCTCCCCGTCGCCGAGGTCGACCGCTTCACGAAGAAGCTGCGGCTGGGCTACCCCAGCGAGGACGAGGAGGCCGAGATCCTCGACCGCATCGCTGGCGAGCACCCGGTCGAATCCCTCGATTCAGTGGCCTCGATCGAGGAACTGCGCCAGGCTCGCGAGACCGTCACCGAGGTCGAGGCCACGGAACCGATCCGGTCGTACGTCGCCCGCCTGACGAAGTACACCAGGGACCACGCCGCACTCGGCGCGAGTCCCCGGGGTGGCATCTCGCTCCTGCGGACGGCGAAGGCGCGGGCCGTCCTCGACGGCCGCGACTACGTGGTCCCGGACGACGTCCAGACCGAAGCACCGAGCGTCCTCGCACACCGAATCCGCCCCGAGTCCGGCTCCCGGACCGGGAGCGACGTCGTGCGGACGGCGCTCGACGAGGTCCCGGTCGAGTGAGATGGCGGCCATCCGACTCACCCGGCGCGGCCGTGTGCTCGTCGCCATCTGCGTCGGCGCCGTCGTCATGGCGTTCCTCTCCGGCGCGCGCTCGCTGAACGCCGTCGTCCTCCCCGGCGTCGTCGCGCTCGTCGCCGCCTACCTCCAGCTCGACGGGCTGGAAGCGCCGGGGGTGCGCCGCGACCTCCCGCCGGACGACTTCGCCGGGAGCACCCACGAGGTCCCGTTGCGCTTCACGGATCCGGACCAGCCGGGCGCCGACCTCACGGACAGCTTCGTCGCCACGGTCCGGGACACGGTCGACGAGGGGCTCTCCGGCCCGGACGAGCCGAGCCGGGCGACCATCGGCGCCGTGCCCGTCCCTTACGACGTAACATACGATGCCCGGGGCGAGCGCTCGCTCGGCCCGGCGACGCTGGCGGCGACGGACGTCTTCGGCCTCCTCGAACGCGACCTGCTCTGTCGCGGCACGGAGTCGGTCCTCGTCTACCCGAACCGCTACCGGGTGCCGGCCTGGGTTCGGCAGGAACTGTACCACGACGAGGCGCTCGGGGCGAGTCGCCAGCGCGACGAGTTCGACCGCCTGCGCGAGTACGCCCGCGGTGACGCCCTCCGCGACGTCCACTGGGCGACGACCGCGAAGCAGGACGAGCTGGTCGTCAAGGAGTTCGCGGCCCAGACCGAACAGCGCCGGGTTGCCATCAGCGGCGGCGCGCGCGGCGGCACGGCCGACGACCTCGCCAGCGCGGCGACGAGCATCGCGCTCGCGCTCCTCGACGACGGCGTCCCAGTCGAGGTGAGCGTGCCGAACGGCCGCGTCGCGACCGGCCCGAACCCGGAGGGTCGCCGGCGACTGCTCGGCCTCCTCGCACGGACGCCGGAGGGCGCGGTGCCCGACGCCGACGCCGACGTCGTCATCAACGCCGACCACAACCGGACGACCGTCCGGATCGACGACCAGGCAGTCGACTTCGCCGAGCTGCGGAAGGCGGCGAGGCCCGCGGCGACGGAAGGTGAAGAGACTGCCCTCTCAACGCCCGCGACCACCGACGCTGGCGGCGGCGTCGCCGCCGACGAGGATGCAACCACGGAGCCCGCCAGGGGAGGTGAGTCGTCGTGAACTGGGACGTGTTCGACCGCGATTCCGGCGGGGTCGGTCCTGGCAACGTCCTGCCGGAGGGGCTCTGCCAACCGCCGGTCGCGGGGGTCGCGCTGGCGACGGCGGCGTTCCTCAGCGTCTGCCTGTCCATCACGGACGTCGTGGGCGGGAGCGCCCGGGTCGTCGTCGCGGTCGCCGTCGCGCTCGTCGCCGGCGTCGCGGCCGCGCGCGTGCTCGACGTGCGAACGATCGGCGTCGTCAGCGCCGTGCTGTTCGCGGGCAGCCTGACGGCCTACTACTTCTCCGTGCCGGAGAGCCAGCGGGCGCTGTTCACGGCGACCAACGTCGTCTTCGACACGGTTTCGCTGCTGACCGGCCTCTCCGTGCTCCGGCTGGCGGTGGCCGACGTCTGGGTGCTGTCGGTCGCGCCCGTCCCGACGTTCCTGGCGTGGGCGCTGGCGGCCCGGGGGCGACACCTCCGGGCAGCGTCGGTCGCGGGCGCGACGCTCGGCTTCTTCGTGTTGACGGGGGATGCCGGCACGCCGGCGACGCTGCTCGGCGTCGTCGGCGTCGCGCTCACGGCCGGGCTGTCGACGCTGTCCGTCCCCGGCGGCCTCGACTCGGAGTGGAGCACACTCGCGGTCGTCGTCGCGACGATGGTGCTGCTGTCCGCGACGCTGTCGATCGTTCCGGGCGGTGCGGCCCAGCCGTGGCAGCCGGACCGGGGCACTCCCGGGATCGAGTCCTCCCTCGTCGGGCAGACGGACCAGGTGAACATCGTCGGCTCGGTGCGGCTCTCGCCGGAGGTCAGATTCACGGTCGAGAGCACGCAGGAGGCCTACTGGCGAACGGGATCGTACGACCGATACACGGGCGACGGGTGGGTCAGGACCGGCGAGTCGCAACCCTACACCGGTCGCCTGCAGAGCCCGCCGGGAACGACGATCACGGTCAAACAGACGGTGACTGCGAAGACGCCGCTGGACGCATTTCCGGCCGCCTGGAAGCCCGTCTCCGTCGACGGGACGGCGGCCCGGAGCGCGCAGGTGAGCTCCGTCGGCGGGATCTATCCGGCGACGACGATTCCCGAGAACGACACGGTCCAGGTCGAGAGTCAGGTGCTCCAGACGACGCCGGAGCTGCTCCGCAATGCGGGGACGGATTACCCCAACGGGCTGGAGGAGCGCTACACGCAGCTCCCCGAGAGCACGCCGGAGCGCGTCGGCGAGCTGACGAGCGAGATCGTCGAGAAGGCGGACGCCAACAACTCCTACGACAAGGCCGTCGCCATCGAGCGCTATCTCGAGGCGAACAAGGAGTATTCGCTCACGGTCCAGAAGCCCGAGGGCGACGTCGCCGACAGCTTTCTCTTCGAGATGGACGCGGGATACTGCGTCTACTTCGCGACGACGATGGTCGTCATGCTCCGGTCGCAGGGCATCCCCGCGAAGTTCGTGACGGGCTACAGCTCCGGCGAGCAGGTCGACAGCGACGAGTGGGTCGTCCGCGGGCAGGACGCCCACGCCTGGGTGATGGTCTACTTCCCGGACCAGGGCTGGGTCCGGTTCGACCCGACGCCAAGCGCGCCCCGCGAGGAAGCCCGTGAGGCCCGGCTCGTCGAAGCTCGGCAGAACGACGCGCAGAACGTCGACACCAGCGCCACGCTCGAGAATGAGGGGACGGAGACGCCGACCCCCACCCCTTCCACCCCGGACTCCGCAACCGACAACGGCACGAACGGCACCGGCCCGGGCGCCGTCGCACCCGACGGTGGCAGCGTGGGCAACGTCGACCCCGGTGAGGTGCCGGGGCCCAGTACGCCGGCCACCGTCCAGAACGGCGACCTCGCCGACCAGGTCGCCGGCAACGACGACAGTGGTGGGAGCGGAATCCTTCCCGACCGCGAAACCATCGGCTACGGCCTCCTGGCCCTCTTCGGGCTCGTTGCCGCCGGCCACCACGTCGGCGCGACGAACCGCGCGTACCGCGGGGCCTGGCTCCGGATCCCCTTCCGGCGCCGTGACCCGATTTTCGACGTCGAGCGCGCGTACGCCCGCCTCGAGTACCTCCTCGAGCAGCGATACCGCGCCCGCAGGCCCGGCGAGACGCCCCGCGAGTACCTGACCGCGCTCGACGCTCGCGGCGTCGACGACAGCGTCCACCAGGTCGCGGACGCCTACGAGCAGGCGATGTACGCCGGCGAAATCGACCGCGAGACGGCCGACGAAGCCGTGCGCGTCGTCCGGCAGTTGGTGCTCGAAACGACGCCGATCCTTCGCTGGTTCGTGTGATCTGCCGGGGTTGAGCGAGACCGATCTTCGGCGGTTTCGCGGGGTCGGTTTATAAGTGATAGCGTCACCAGCGACGGTTCTCGGTCGACCGCGAGAAGTTCACGCGTCGATTCTCGGCATTTATAAATGGGATAAGGTGTCGTTGCTGGTGCCACCATTCGGCACACCCGGAAAGTTCCGACCGCTGACCGGTCGCGCCTATAAATGAGACCGGCTATGGTCGCCGGCGACACCACTCGGCACACCCCGAAAGCCCCAGCCGCTGAGGCGGTCGCTTTCTGTGTGGTTCGGTCGGTTAGCGTTGCTGCTGAAACCACTCAGCATGCCCAGAAAGCCCCAGTCGCTGAGGCGGTCGCTATCTGCGTGGTTCGGTCGGTTAGCGTTGCTGCTGAAACCACTCAGCATGCCCAGAAAGCCCCAGCCGCTGAGCGCTCGCGCTGCTCGCTGCGCTCCTCACCCGGCTCTCTCGCTCCCTTCGGTCGCTCGTTCGCCGGGTTTGCGGTGCTAGCGTCGCAGGGCATCCCGCTCAGCGGCTGCCCCTTTCAGTCCCACCCATGAGTGGTGGCCGGCGCGTCGCGCGCGGCGGTTGGAAAGCTGTCGTCGTCCGCCGGCTGTCCGTCGCGCGGTCCGGCGGGGTCGGCGCGCGCGAGCAACGCGTGCGAGGGAGGGCGGGGCGCGCCGAGCGGTGCCGTCCCGGCGCGTCCCGGCCGAGGCTGGGGAGGACTGAGGTATTGCGGTTGCGGGGCGGTCGCGGTGCGGTCGCCGTCGCGGTCCTGGCGGACTGAAAGGGCGATGGCCGGTCGCGGTGTAACGGAGTCG
>JBDGPU010000110.1:0-7169 GCA_042219525.1 Halopenitus sp. | reverse complement strand
GCGGTCCTGGCGGACTGAAAGGGCGATGGCCGGTCGCGCCGCAGGGGAGTCGCTGTCCCGAAAATCGGAGATTTTCGGGCTCCGAGAAATCTTCGATTTCTCGCGAAGCCGACCTCTATCCGCGCCGGGCGGTGCGGAGAGGCGCGGATATGTCGCTCAGCGACCGCGAGCGGTCGAGGGCTTTCTGGGTGTTTGCGGTGCTGTCGAGTGTAGCAGCGTCTGCACCTGCAAATCCAATTTATACGTAAGAGCGGTCGAGGGCTTTCTGGGTGTTTGCGGTGCTGTCAAGTGCAGCAGCGTCTGCACCTGTGAACCCAATTAACAAGCAAGAGCAGTCGAGGTCTTGCCAACTGCGAATGCCCTCATCGACGTTCACGTCGACGCATCCAGCGCCAGCACGTAGTCAGTGCCTTCAAACCGCTCCTCGACCAACTCCCACGCAGTAATGGGATACGCGTGCCCCGTTTGCGAGATCCCGCAGCGTGACGGCGAACACCTCGCGCATCATCTCGCGTTCACGGCGATGCTCCACGGCGAGGACCACGAGGCGTGGCTCGACGACCACGTCGACGACTGGGCCGAGCGAGAGCCGGACGAACTCGCCGCCGACGTGACGCCACACGCGGAGGACGCCGAGTACCACGAGGTGTTCGAGGACACGACCCAGGACCACGGGCGACCGGACGTCGGCCACCAGCACGGCCAGGGCGGGATTGGGCACAACATCGACACGCGCGGCAAGGACGTCGATTCCGAGACGGCGGCCGTCCTCGAGGAGGCGCGCGAGCTGACGCAGGAGATGCTGACCGAGGACGGTGACAACGAGACGGACGCTGCCGACGAAGCCGACGCTGTCGACGAAACCGACGCTGTCGAGGACGACGACACCGACGACACCGACGCGTAGCGGAAACCCCTTTTGAGTCCCCGCGTAACGCCCGCCCATGGAACGCAGGGGCGTCTTCGCGCCGACGACGATCGAGGAGGCACGCGAGCAGTACGACACCGCCGGGCCGGCGGCCCAGGTCGTCGTCCGGGAGACGGCCAAGGCGATGGAGCTCGGCCCAGACGAGTACGACGAGCGCGTCGACAGCGACGTCATCGAGACCGCCCGGGACGCGATCTTCGCCTCGCTCCTGGAGGTCTACGTCGGCGACCGCGCGGAGTTCGACGACTGGCTGGTGGCCGAGGACGTCGACGTCGACAGGGCCCTCACCCTGCTCGGCTCCGAGCACGTCGACAACGTCGTCTGGCACGACGCGCGGTTCGCCGACGAGGTCGTGGCCGCGACCTTCCAGAACGAACCGGCGGCCGCGGTCGCGACGCTCCGGCGGAACGCGTTCGGGCGCGTGTACGCGGACCGGCTGCAGGACGGGGAGTGAACTTGCAGGACACGGAGTGAACCAGTCCGCCGACTGAGACGGCCCGGAGCGCAACCGAATCGGGCCAGAACGGTTCCTTCGGGCGTTCGAGAGCGGCTACATCGCCCGCAACCAAAGCCATAACAGCAACTTTATCACTTGCACGGGGCGAAGTTCACACAAGATTACTCCCACAGGAGATTCATGGTAACACGAGAGCACACACAACCGGAGGTGAACATCGGACTCGTCGGTCACGTCGACCACGGCAAGACGACGCTCGTTCAGGCGTTGTCCGGGTCGTGGACCGACCAGCACAGCGAGGAAATGAAGCGCGGGATTTCCATCAGGCTCGGCTACGCGGACGCGACGTTCCGCCAGTGCCCCGGGATGGACGCGCCCGAGAAGTACACCGTCGAGGAGGAGTGCGAGGACGGCTCCGAGAGCGAGCCGCTTCGCACTGTGTCGTTCGTCGACGCGCCCGGCCACGAGACGCTGATGGCGACGATGCTCGCCGGCGCGGCGATCATGGACGGCGCGGTCCTCGTCGTCAGTGCGACGGAGGACGTCCCCCAGGCCCAGACGGAGGAACACCTGATGGCCCTGGACATCATCGGCATCGACAACATCGTCATCGCGCAGAACAAGGTCGACCTCGTCGACCGCGACCGCGCGGTGGAGAACTACGAGCAGATCCAGGAGTTCGTCGAGGGGACCGTCGCCGAGGACGCACCCATCGTCCCGGTGTCGGCCCAGCAGGAGGTCAACCTCGACCTCCTCATCGACGCCGTCGAGTCGGAGATCCCGACCCCCGAGCGCGACCCGAGCGAGGACGCCCGCATGTTCGCGGCGCGCTCGTTCGACATCAACCGCCCGGGCGCCACCTGGGACGAGCTGAAAGGTGGCGTCGTCGGCGGATCGCTCGTGCAGGGCACCCTCGAGGTCGACGACGACATCGAGCTCCGCCCCGGCCGCGAGGTCGAGGAAGGTGGGGAGACCCGCTGGGAGCCGCTCGAGACGTCGATCCGCTCGCTGCAGGCCGGCAACCAGGGCGTCGACGAGGCAGGCCCCGGTGGCCTGCTCGGCGTCGGCACCGGCCTGGACCCGAGCCTCACGAAGGGTGACGCGCTCGCGGGCCAGGTCGTCGGCGAGCCCGGCACGCTCCCGCCGACGCGGGAGGCCTTCGAGATGGACGTCGACCTCCTCGACCGCATCGTCGGCGAGGGCGAGGTCGAGGAGATCTCGACGGGCGAGCCGCTCATGCTGACCGTCGGCACGGCGACCACGGTCGGTGCGGTGACGAGCGCCCGCGACGGCGAGTGTGAAGTGAATCTCAAACGCCCGGTCTGTGCCGAGGCTGGCGCCCAGATCGCCATCAACCGCCGGGTCGGCGCGCGATGGCGGCTCATCGGCGTCGGGACGCTCTCGGAGTGACTGGGGACGACGCGGGCGGCCAGGCGGACGCGGACGTCGCTGGCGACGCAGGCGATGTCGCTGGCGACGGAGACGAAGTCGCGGACGAGGACGCCCCCATCGTCGCGCTCGACGCGAGCGCGCTGATGGCGCCGGTCGAAACCGGCCTCCGGCTGTTCGAGGAGCTCGACCGGCTCCTGCCCGACCATCGGGCGGTCGTGCCCGACGCGGTGGTCGCCGAACTCGAGCGGCTCCAGGACGGGGCCGGCGAGGCGGCGACCGCCGCGAGCGTCGGGGCTGACCTGGCGTCACGCGTCGATACCGTCGAAACGGCCGAAGGCGACGCGGCAGAACCACACGCTGACGACGCGATCGTCGCGCTGGCTGAAGCCGGCGAGGTCGATTACGTCGTCACGAACGACAGACCCCTGCGGAACCGTGTGCTGGCGCGCGGCGTACCAGTAATCGGTTTAAGGGGTCGGAACGCACTGGGGATAACGGAACCATAGCGCACGTATGTACAAGCGAGTTCGACTCAAGGACACGGTAGAGGTCCCGCCGAAGCACCTGGCGGACGTCTCGGAGCAGCGCGTCAAGGCCCTGCTCCAGGACAAACTAGAGGGACGGATGGACGAGGACGTCGGCAGCGTCGTCAGCGTCGTGGAGATCCACGACATCGGGGAAGGGGCCGTGTTGCCCAACCGCCCCGGGGTCTACTACGAGGCGGAGTTCGACGCGCTCACGTTCGATCCGGCGATGCAGGAAGTCGTCGACGGGACCGTCGTGGAGACGGTCGAGTTCGGCGCCTTCGTGGGGATCGGCCCGGTCGACGGGCTGCTCCACGTCTCTCAGATCACCGACGAATATCTCACGTTCGACGCGGAGAACCAGCAGCTGGCCTCCGCGGACTCGGACAAGTCGCTCGGCGTCGACGACGCCGTGCGCGTCCGGATCGTGACGAAAAGCATCGACGAGCGGAACCCGCGCGACTCGAAGATCGGGCTCACGGCCAAACAGCCGGGGCTCGGCAAGCACGAGTGGCTCGAATCCGAGCGGCGGGGCCGCGAGCAGCAGGGCGGCGACGCCGCTGCGGAGGGTAGCTGATGGCCGAAGACCGGCTCGCCTGTCGGGAATGCCACTACGTTAACGATCCCGACTCACAGACGTGTGACCTGTGTGGCTCCTCCTCGCTCACCGAGGACTGGGCTGGCTACGTCATCATCAACCACCCCGAGGAGAGCGACATCGCCGATGAGATGAACGTCTCCGAACCCGGATCCTACGCGCTGAAGGTCCGCTAACGGGACGAGAGCCAGCGGACCCCCGACTCACGACACCATGTTGACGCTTCCGCCGGAGCTCCGCGACGCGTTCAAGGAGCCGCTCGGCCCCGTCACGACCGACGCCGAGGACCTCCTTCAGGCAGTCGACGATCACCGCGAGGCTCACGACGCGCCCGAGGCCCCCCTCATCGCCGTCGGCGACGTCGTCACCTACCACCTCCGAAACGCCGGCCGCGAGCCGGACGTTGCGATGGTCGACGGGAAAACGGAGCGGGAGGAGGTAACCGCGGAGATCCGGGACGCCCATCCCGAGGCGGGCGAGGAGCACGTCACCGTCGAGAACCCCGCCGGGAAGCTCTCACTGAAGCTGCTCGAAGCCCTCTACGACGCCATCGAATCGTCGCCCGCGACGGTCATCGAAGTGATCGGCGAGGAGGACCTCGCGACGTTGCCGGCGCTGATCGTCGCCCCCGACGGTGCGACGGTCGTCTACGGGCAGCCCGGCGTCGGGATGGTCCACGTCGCCGTCGACGAGGAGACCAGATCCGAGTCGCTGGCGCTGTTCCACCGGTTCGAGGGCGACGTCGACGCCGCGCTGGACGCGCTCGGCGTCGAGCAGGAGTAGTTCGACGCCGAATTCGTGGATCCCCCGCTATATCCGTCGGCCCCCCTTCGAAATCCTTTTACTCCTTTCGCGGGGAGTTAGGGGTAACTGACTATGGACGTCGACATCATCTCCGAAGACGAGAATCCCATGTTGCACCGTACGGACATCCGGTTCGAGATTACGCACGAGGAAGCGACCCCGTCCCGTCTCTCGGTTCGCGACTCGCTGGCCGCCGCGCTGGACAAGGACAGCTCGGAGGTCGTCGTGCACGAGCTGGACACGAAGTTCGGCATGCGCAAGACGGTCGGCTACGCGAAGGCCTACGACAGTCCCGAGGACGCGCAGGACGTCGAACAGGACCACATGCTCGAGCGGAACAAGATCGGCGCCGAGGAAGCCGAGGCCGAGGAGGCCGACGCGGACGCGGAAGCCTGATCAGCGCATAACGTTTTGATGCGCGTTCTCGGCATCGAGGGCACGGCGTGGTGCGCGAGCGCCGCGGTCTACGATACCGAGACCGATTCCGTTTTTATCGAATCCGACGCCTACGAACCGGAGAGCGGCGGCATTCACCCGCGCGAGGCCGCCGAGCACATGACGGAGGCGATCCCCGAGGTCGTCGACGTCGCGCTCGGCTACGCGGAGACCCAGTACGGCCCGGACAGCATCGACGCCGTCGCTTTCTCGCGCGGTCCCGGTCTCGGTCCCTGCCTCCGGACCGTCGGGACAGCCGCGCGCTCGCTCGCGGGCGCGCTCGACGTGCCCCTCGTCGGCGTCAACCACATGGTCGCGCACCTCGAGATCGGGCGCCACCAGTCCGGCTTCGACAACCCCGTCTGCCTGAACGCCTCCGGCGCGAACGCCCACCTGCTCGGCTTCCACGATGGCCGGTACAAGGTGCTCGGCGAGACGATGGACACGGGCGTCGGCAACGCGATCGACAAGTTCACGCGCCACGTCGGCTGGACCCACCCCGGCGGGCCGAAGGTCGAAGCCGCAGCCGAGGACGGCAAGTTCGTCGACCTCCCGTACGTCGTGAAGGGGATGGACTTCTCCTTCGCCGGCATCGCCTCCGCCGCGAACGACGAGTACGACCAGGGCACGCCGGTCGAGGACATCTGCTTCGGCCTGCAGGAGCACATCTTCGCCATGCTGACCGAGGTCTCCGAGCGCGCGCTCTCGCTCACGGGCGCGGACGAGCTCGTCCTCGGCGGCGGCGTCGGGCAGAACGACCGCCTGCGCGAGATGCTCGAAACCATGTGCGAGGCCCGCGGCGTCGACTTCTACGCACCCGAACCCCGATTCCTCCGCGACAACGCAGGCATGATCGCGGTCCTCGGCGCGAAGATGGCTGAGGCGGGCGACACACTGCCCATCCCGGACTCCGCGGTCGACCCGAACTTCCGCCCGGACGAGGTTCCCGTCACCTGGCGCGAGGGCGAGGCCTCCGTCGCCCGCGGGCTCGCGGCCGGCGAGACGAACGACCTCCGCGGCGCCGAGGCGCTCGTCGAGATCGTCGACGGCCAGTACGTCCGCAAGCAGCGCGTCGAGAAGGACTATCGCCATCCGGAGCTGGACCGGACGCTCCGCCGGAACCGGACCGTGCTGGAAGCCCGGCTGACGAGTCAGGCACGGCGAGAAGGCGTTCCGACGCCGCTCGTTCACGACGTCGACGTCGCCGACGCCGCGCTGACTCTCCAGTACGTCGGCGACGTGGACCTCGCCGAGGAGCCGACCGAGGCCCACGTGCGCGCGGTCGGCGAGCACTTGGCGCGGATCCACGGCGCCGGCTTCGTCCACGGCGACCCGACGACTCGCAACGTGCGGATCGTCGAGGGTGATGGCGGCGAGTCGGCCGAGGCCGTCGCCGCCAACACCTACCTCATCGACTTTGGCCTCGGCTATCACACCGGTCACGTCGAGGACCACGCGATGGACCTCCACGTTTTCGAGGGGTCAATTGCGGGGACGACCACGAACCCCAAGCCGCTCATCAGCGCCTTCGAAGCCGGCTATCGGAGCGTCGGTGAGGAGTCCGTTATTGAGCGATTGCGCACTATCGAACGGCGCGGACGCTATCAATAGAGCCGTTGTTTTTGCTTATAAACTGCACTTAAAGGAGCAGGCAGTGTGGTGCTTGACAGCAACGCAAACGACCAGAAAACCCTCCAACTCTTACTTATAAATCGTATTTAAAGGTGCAGACGCTGCTGTGCTTGGCAGCACCGCAGACTCCTCGAAAGCCCTCGGCCGCTCTTACTTATAAATCGTATTTAAAGGTGCAGACGCTGCTGTGCTTGGCAGCACCGCAGACTCCTCGAAAGCCCTCGGCCGCTCTTACTTATAAATCGTATTTAAAGGTGCAGACGCTGCTGTGCTTGGCAGCACCGCAGACTCCTCGAAAGCCCTCGGCCGCTCGCGGTCGCTGAGCGACATATCCGCGCCTCTCAGCACCGCCCGGCCCGGATAGGGGTCGGCTTCGCGAGAAATCGAAGATTTCTCGGA
>JBDGPU010000079.1:0-7258 GCA_042219525.1 Halopenitus sp. | reverse complement strand
GGCGAGCGAACGCAGTGAGCGAGCCGGGTGAGGAGCGCAGCGAGCAGCGCGACCGTCTCAGCGGCTGGGGCTTTCTGGGCATGCTGAGTGGTGTTGCTGGCGACGACCACCACCCAAACCACGGACAAAGCGACCGCCTCAGCGGCTGGGGCTTTCTGGGTGTGCTGAGTGGTGTCGCCAGCGACAATGTTAGATCAACCGAAGAAGCGCGATCACTCAGCGCCTGTCCCTTTCTATATGTATCGAGTGGTGTCGCAAGCGACGATAGCCGTCTTCGTTTATAAGCGCGAGCGCTCAACGGCTGGTGTTTCCAACACATGACGAGTGGTGGCGCCAGCGACGCTCCGAATTTCACCCCCGAGCTTACAGGCAAATTCCGAGCGAGCAGTCTCGTGTAACCGAGCCGTTTAACAGGCGAGCCGGTGGAATCCATAGACGTAGCTATGCCCAGTGGAGATTACGACCCGGATGCTGCCGAGCGACACTGGCAGCAGGAATGGGTCGAGAACGAGACTTTTGCCTATCCAGAGGAAACGGCGGATCCTGACACTGCCTTCGCTATCGACACCCCGCCGCCGACGGTATCCGGGAGTCTCCACTGGGGCCACGTATACGGGTCGATCCTGCAGGACATCACGGCGCGGTTCCACCGGATGAGCGGCAGCGACGTGCTGTTCCCGTTCGGGTACGACGACAACGGGATCGCCTCCGAGCGCCTGACCGAGTCCGAACTCGACATCCGCCACCAGGACTTCGAGCGGCGCGAGTTCCAGCAGAAGTGCCGCGAGGTCTGCCGGGAGTACGAGGCCGACTTCACCGAGAAGATGCAGGGCGTCGGCGTCTCCATCGACTGGAACAACACCTACCGGACCATCTCGCCCGAGGTCCAGCGCGTTTCCCAGCTCTCCTTCATCGACCTGTACGACCAGGGCCGCGAGTACCGCGAGGAGGCCCCGGCTATCTGGTGTCCGGACTGCGAGACGGCTATCTCGCAGGTCGAGACCGAGGACGCTCACCAGGACTCGCACTTCAACGACATCGCGTTCGAGGTCGTCGGCGCCGAGTCCGACCCCGACCTCCCGGCGGCGTTCACCATCTCGACGACGCGGCCGGAGCTGCTCCCCGCCTGCGTCGCCGTCTTCGTCCACCCGGACGACGACGAGAACCAGCACCTCGTGGGTGAGGAAGCGCGCGTGCCGCTGTTCGAGCACGAAGTGCCGATCATCGCCGACGAGCGCGTCGACATGGAGACGGGCTCGGGCATCGTGATGTCGTGTACCTTCGGCGACCAGAACGACATCGAGTGGTACAAGGCCCACGACCTGGACCTGCGCGTCGCCATCGACGAGTCGGGCCACATGACCGACCTCGCGGGGAAGTACTCGGGGATGCGGGCGGCCGCGGAGGCCCGCGAGGCCATCGTGGAGGACCTCGAGGACGCGGGCGTGCTGGAGGACCGCTGGGCGATCGAGCACACCGTCAACGTCCACGAGCGCTGTGGCGTCGGCGTCGAGTTCCTCGTCACCGAGCAGTGGTACGTCGAGGTGCTGGACAAGACCGACGAGTACCTCGAGGCCGGCCGGGAGATGGAGTGGTTCCCGGACAAGATGTTCTCCCGGTACGAGCACTGGGTGGAGGGGCTCCAGTGGGACTGGTGTATCTCCCGCCAGCGCTCCTCCGGCATCCCGTTCCCGGTCTGGTACTGCACGGAGTGCAACGAGGAGATCGTCGCCGACAAGGCCGACCTCCCGGTCGACCCGCTCTCGGACGACCTGCCGGTCGACGCCTGTCCGGCCTGCGGCCACGACGAGTTCGAACCGGAGGAGGACGTCTTCGACACGTGGGCGACGTCGTCGCTGACGCCGCTCATCAACGCCGGCTGGGACTGGGACGACGAGGCCGAGGAGTTCACGATGGAGCGGCCCGAGATTTACCCGATGGACGTGCGCCCGCAGGGCCACGACATCATCTCGTTCTGGCTGTTCCACACGCTGATCAAGTGTTACGAGCACACCGGCGAGGTCCCGTTCGAGCAGACGATTATCAACGGGATGGTGCTCGACGAGAACCGCGAGAAGATGTCGAAGTCGAAGGGGAACGTCGTCGCGCCCGACGAGGTGCTCGAGGAGTTCCCCGTCGACGCTGCACGGTACTGGGCCGCCGGCTCCGCCATCGGCGACGATCTACCGTACCAGGAGAAGGGGCTCCGGGCCGGCGAGAAGCTGATCCGGAAGCTGTGGAACGCCTCGAAGCTCGTTGAGTCGCTCGCGCCGGAGCCGTACCCGGACGAGCCCGACGAGCTCCGCGAAATCGACCGCTGGCTGCTCGCCGAGCTGGACCACGAGATCGAGACGATCTCGACCCAGCTGGAGAACCGCGAGTTCTCGAAGGCGCGGGACGGGCTCCGGTCGTTCTTCTGGGGCACGTTCTGTGACGACTACCTCGAGATCGCCAAACAGCGCGAGGACGCCTCGGCGCGGTACACGCTCCGGACGGCCCACCGCCGCTTCCTCAAGCTGTTCGCGCCCCTGCTCGCGCACGTCACCGAGGAGATCTGGCGCCAGGATTACGACGACGCGTCGATCCATCTCACCGACTGGCCCGAGCCGCTCGGCATCGAGGCCGACCACGACGCCGGCGCCACGGCGACGAGCGTCGTCAGCGTGCTCCGGAAGTACAAGAGCGAGCACCAGCTCCCCCTCAACGCGACCATCGACGAGGTCGAGGTGTACGGTGACGTCCGCGGCTTCGAGGCCGACGTCACCGGCGTGATGCACGTCGACGACCTCACCGTCCACCCGGACGCGGAGGCCCCGGTCGAGACCGTCATCTCCGGCATCGACCTGGACTACTCCACGGTCGGCCCGAAGTACGGCGGCGACGTGCCGGACATCGAGGCCGGCATCGAGGCGGGCGACTACGAGCTCGTCGACGACGAACTCCACGTTGCCGGCCACGAACTCGGCGCCGACGAGTTCGAGGTCGAACGCACCCGGCAGTACCAGGGCGAGGGCGACCTCCTCGACGCCGAGGGTGTCGTCGTTATCGTGCGCAATGAGAATTAAATAGCGATCGCGTCCGCGGGCGCGAACCACGAGTAGTATTTAGCACGCTCCTGAGCACAAGTGTCAAACTGTAATCTCCGAGATCTGTTCACTGAAATATTGATCTCGGTTTAATGATTGGTATGGAACTGCACGTGTGACTTGGACGGAACCTCTTCGTCGTAGACATAACGAAGATTTTGTCCAACTGCCACTGCAGATTTTTGCCCCACACCGATGACTGCAGTTACTGCCTTATCGAAATCCGCGATTGAGAAGTCATCCTCATATGGATACATCCGCGCTTCAATAGCATATGACCGGAATCGACCGTTTTCTGTCTGTTGGGTGTTGATATAGTGGCCTTCACCAGATGTTATTAACGTAAAGTTTGATTCGAAGGTCTGTGAATTCTCAATGTCGCTGTTTTCCAGCATCAGCGAAGCGGCTATCATCTCTTCATCGCCTTCTTCTTCTAATTCAGCATCCTCGATTATTGCTTGAGCTTCCTCTTCAGTGATGAGTTGAGCTAGGTTTTGCTGAATACTGAGGTAATAAACAGCGTAGGCCTGTCTCAATTCTTCATGTGCAAGTATGTAATAGTGCTCGTCATCGTCGTTACTACAATGGTGGCCTCTCAGGGTTATCGAACCGATCTCCTCATTTGGCTCGGCCGTGAAAAATGATGATTGGTCTTCACTGATTAACACATGACCGATATCTTCGACGTATTCTGCAATTTTCGAGAGACCTTTCTCAACTTCTTCTGTCGTGGGCATAAATTCAAATCTCCGGAGTCATGTCTAGTCCATCACTGTTCGAGTGCGAATTAGTCACGATGTTGCCTTGAGGCTCATCGTCGTATTCTGAAGGTGGTGTAGTTGAACTGGAAAGAAGACCTTCATTTACACGTTCAATAGTAGTGTTTAGCTCGCGCAGATCCTGTACTATCGGGCTATACTGATTCATTTGATAGCGAGTGGTGCCTCGGTTGGGTAGCTCAATGAGGATATCTAACTCAACGAGGTCATCTATTCGATCACGAATGCTTCGCTCACTCGCCCCAGATTTCTCCGCTAGTTCTCCGACCGTGAATTCACGTTTCGGAGGTACCTGGAGTAATGTATCCACTACCAAGACGTTCGTTTCGTAGCGAGTCAATTTCATCCATCCTGACGGGAAGGACTTCCGGAGCTCTTTCTTGCTCATTTCCCGGATCTCCTCCTTCGTCAGTTCGGACTCTGGCATAGTCTGATTGTACGAGGGATCACGTAAAACAGTTTCCATGGTTAGCGAAAACATTTTCGTCTGAATCTTGCTCAACCTTTATATCGCCTTAATCTAAACGGGTATATTATCGTGAACGATCCCTCAAACCATTTTGAGGATCTCGTCACAAAGCTCATATATCAACATTGTCACAGTAAATCGAAGGAGCGCTGTGCAGTCGTGGAAGGCTATATTACCAATGGCCTCGATGCTGACGATGCGTCTGAAGTGATAGGGGCCGCGGTGGAAGAGCTCGATTTCGTTCAAACTGACGGAAGATATGTATGGTATATTCAGAACGAAGATATGGTTCTATTTGTCAAAAATCACACTGACCACGATCTCGGGATAATTGGTGTTGAATTCAGCCATTTAACACCTCCCTGGCTTCGCGATGAATATGATATACCGACCCCGAGACATTAGTTCCCCAATTGGTCTTTCAGCTTTTGTTTTAGTGTTCGCCCCCGATTTCATCCAACAGGTCGGCGCCGACGGCGTCGGCGACGGAGTCGAAGCCGTCGCGCTCGAGCAGCTCGAGCAGTCCCTCGTTGATGTCGCGGGCGATGCTCGGTCCCTCGTAAACGAGACCGGTGTACAACTGGACCAGCGAGGCGCCGGCCCGGATCTTCGCGTAGGCCCCCGCGGCGTCCGAGACGCCGCCGACGCCGATGACGGGCACGTCCGTGCGCTCGGCGATGAAGCGGATCAGGTCCGTCGCGGTCTCCTCGATAGGGTCGCCGGAGAGCCCGCCGCGTTCCGCCTTTTTCGGGCTCTTCAGGTCGTCGGGACGCTCCGTCGTCGTATTGGTCGCGATGACGCCGTCGAGGTCGAGTTCCTCGACGACGGCGAGCGCCTCCTCGATGGCGGGTCGCGGGAGGTCGGGCGAGAACTTCACCAGCAGGGGGCTGGCGCCGGCTTCCTTGAGGGTGCCGAGGATCCCCTCGAGGGCTTCGCGGTTCTGGAGCGAGCGGAGCCCCGGCGTGTTCGGGCTGGAGACGTTGACGACGAAGTAGTCGCCCGCGCCCGCGACGCGCTCGTACGTGTACAGGTAGTCGTCGGGGGCCTCCGCCAGGGGGGTCGCCTTCGACTTCCCGATGTTGATGCCCACGGGCACGTCCGGCAGGGGTTCGCGGTCGAGGCGCTCGCCGACGCGGTCCGCGCCCTGGTTGTTGAACCCCATCCGGTTGATCAGCCCGCGGTCCGTCTTCAGTCGGAACATGCGCGGGCGGGGGTTGCCCGCCTGTGCCTCGGCCGTGACACCGCCGACCTCGACGTGGCCGAACCCGAGTGCGGCGAGCGCCCGCGGGACCTCCGCGTTCTTGTCGAAGCCGGCGGCGACGCCGACGGGGTTCGGGAAGTCGAGGCCGAAGGCCTCCGTGGCGAGGCGGTCGTCGTCGACGACGTAGCGCTCCGCGAGGACGGCCTGAATGCGGGTGCCCTGGACGGCCCGGAGTGCCCGATGTGTGAGGTTGTGTGCGGTCTCCGGCGGGAATGCGAACAGGGCCGGCTTACACAGGTCGTAGGCGCTCATTGGCGGGTCGTCGTCGTGGATCCCCAAGAATCCGCCGACCGGCGGTCGGGTAGGTGGCCCCGTTGCGTGCGCGTTGCCGGCGAGGAGCTTTCGGCAACGTCGCTCGCGGCGGTCAGCGTCGATCGGTGGGCTCGTCGACTCCGCCGTCGGTGGCGATCACGGCACCGCCGATCGGCCCGGTTCAGTTCCCGCTTTCCGCCGTCTCCGGAACGCGCGCGAGTTTGAACCCGCCGTTCACCGGGCTATTTGCCGGTAGATATCCCGACGAAATCGACCGCAAGCGGGGTCTCCTTATAAAGAAACGCCGAAATATCACTCGAATCCCCGATATATTTATAACAGATTGTGTGCTGGGTTAGCACGGAGGTCGAAAATCATGGTACGTGAAGACGGTAAGCGAAACTTCGCACTTCGCGAGGACGGCGACGAAGAGAGCGTCTTTTCGGGCAACACTCCGCGACAGGCTGCGCTGAAGGCAGCCCGTCGACTCGACCCCGCGAGTTCGGAGGACGCTGCCGACAAGACGAAACTCAAACTTCGCGAGAAAGGGACCGACAAGGTCCACATCTACGAGGGATGGGCATGGGAGGAGGAGGCCCCCGACAACAGCCCGGACTGGATGCCGGAGGAGATCACCGAAGCGAACGTCTCCAAGCAAGGCATCAAGCACCTCGAAGAGGAGTAATCTCGCGACGTGGATTTTGGCTTTTTCGACGCGCAGAGAAACCACGAGTCCCAACTCTCGCTGCGCGGCTCTCACCCGACTCGACCAGGCGTGCGAGCGGGGGATGACGGGTCGGCTCTCCGGCCGCGCAACAGCGAGCTCTCGTCTCGTCGCCATCGCCGGTCGGACTCGCAACCCCATGTGAACCCGTTCTCATGAAACCGCATGACTGGGAGCGGATGGAACGACGAGGTTAAGTAGTTACCTGCCATTCGAATGAATGCGAAGGTCCCCGCGAGGGGACGAGGGTCGTCCGCTTCGGCGGACGGCCGAACCATGACGACGCCCTTAAGTGGTATAGGGCAGTGGTCATGAAATGCGAAGGCCCGAGGTGACTCGGGAACGCGGACCCTTCGGGGTTCGTGGAAACACGTTCCGACGGCCTTATACATGGGCCAGTCGTTGAACGTAATACGAGGCACCCGAGATAACTCGGGGACGTGAGGCCCTTCGGGGTTTCACAAAGCGCGTTCCGACGGCCTTATACATGGGCCAGTCGTTGAACGAAATGCGAAGAACGCATCCGCGAACTCGCGCCGTTCAACTCGGCTCGGCTTCGCTGAACCGGCACGGTTTCCATGCCGGCGCCCACCAGGGTCTTACCCCCAGGCGGCGCTCGCCGGTTCACCAGTATGAGGATTCCGCCCCTGCGCTCCGGCGTACAGACGGGATCTGATGTGAGCCATG
>JBDGPU010000137.1:0-7479 GCA_042219525.1 Halopenitus sp. | reverse complement strand
TGGGACTGAAAGGGGCAGCCGCTGAGCGGGACGCCCTGCGATGCTAGCACCGCAATCCCGGCGAGCGAACGCAGTGAGCGAGCCGGGTGAGGAGCGCAGCGAGCAGCGCGACCGCCTCAGCGGCTGGGGCTTTCTGGGCATGCTGAGTGGTGTCGCCAGCGACGATAACCGGATTTGCGCATAAGCGCGAGCGCTCAGCGGCTGGGGCTTTCTGGGTGTGCTGAGTGGTGTCGCTCGCGGGGACCCCGATTAATTTGCCTCCGGAAACCATCCAGGAACACCTCACTCAGCCTATCCGGACTTATAAGAAGCCACCAGCCGCAGCCAGGAATATGCAAATCGATGCGGAGACGGAGCAGGCGGTCGCGGACTTCTGTCGCCGAATACTCGCGGAGGACCCGATTCCGGGCCTGAGCGTCGCGCTCGTCACGAGCGACGGGGAGGCGTACGCGGACGGGTTCGGCGCTCGCGACCTCACCGGCAATCGGCCGGCGTCGCCGGACACGCTCTACGGCGTCGGCTCGGTGACGAAATCAGTGACGGCGACCGCGGTGCTCCAGCTCGCGGACGCGGGGATGTGCCAGCTTTCCGACCGCGCGAGCGACCACCTCGACGTCGACCTGGGCGACGACCCGGAGAATCCGATCACGCTGCATCACCTGCTCTCGCACACCTCCGGGCTGCCGAGCCTCGGCGTCAGCGAGGCGCTCATCGCGCGTCGCGTCCGGCGCGGCGAGGCCGGCGTCCCGCTGTCGAGCCACGAGGACTTCTACGCGCACGTCGAGGGCGCTGCCGCGACCGAGCGCGCCGCGGAGCCGGGCGAGCGCTTCGCCTACTGCAACACGGGCTACTGCCTTCTCGGGGACGTCGTCGAGGAACTCACCGGGAAACCGTTCCCCGCGTACGTCGAGGACCACGTGTTCGCGCCGCTCGGGATGGAGCGCGCCACGTTCGACGACACCGAGTTCTCGATGGACGACGACCACATGACCCAGTACCTCATCGAGGACGGCGACCTCGTCGCCGCCAGCCTCCCGACCCGCGAGGTGAGCCACGCCGCGGGCGGCATCCTGACCTGCGTCCGGGAACTCGGGCACTACCTCCAGTGCCACCTGAAGGGCGGCCGAATCACCGGTTCAGCAGCCGGAACCGACGGCAAGGGCGACACTAGCAGCGACACCAGCGGCGACGGCAACGGCACCAGCGACGGCGACGCTACCGGCGCGGGTCACGACGACGACGGCGACGACCGCGGCACCCGTCTCCTCCCCGAATCGCGCATGGACGCGCTCTACGGCGAGTACGCCGAAACTCCGGCCGGGCCGTACGGCTACGGCTGGCGCACGCGCTCGGTTTGCGGTCGCGACCTGATCGGCCACGCCGGGTCGATCGCGGTCTCGTCGGCCTACGTCGGCTTCAGCCAGGAGGCCGACGTCGGCATCGCGCTCGCGGCCAACTCCTCACCCGACTACTCGCTGGCCGCACTGGGCGAGGGCGTCTTCGCGACGATTATGGGCGAGGAGCCGGCCGAAGCGGTCCCGTTCTTCCACCGACGCGACCGCTTCGACCAGCTGACAGGGAAGTACGAGTCCTACCGTGGCATCATGCGCGCCGCGGTCGTCGAGGACGGCGGCACGCTGCGGGTCGAACTCGCGAGCCCGATGAGTGATTCGTCGTTCCCGCTGCATCCGGAGGACCTCGAACCGGCTGCCGTGAGCGGGCGTTCCGAACCGACCACCGGCGACGTCCTCCGCTTCTCCGTGCCGCCGAAAACCGACGACCGGCGGCCGGTCGAGTTCCGTTTCACGGACGAGGGCGACGTTCGGCTGCTCGTCGACCGCTGGAACCTCCGAAAGGTCGCCGACGCGCCGCCGACGACCGGGAACGGCGCGAGCGACAGGGGCGACCGTCGCCGCTGACGAGCCGAGACCGACGCCGCTGACGCCAATTGGTTCACCGCGCCCACACGTGCGAACGGGCACCCGTGAGCGCCCGCGCCACCCGTCCGTGAGCGCCCGCGCTACCCGCCCGCGACCGCCCGCGTCACCCGCCCCTGAGCGCCCGCGCATCCGGCGCGTTGTCCCCGTCATGTCCGTCGATTTCGGCATCACGAAAGGTTTAGGCGGAAGAGTGGTGTAAGAGTGGGTAATGAGTCGCGGCCCCGAACTGATCATCACCGAGAAGGACAACGCCGCCCGTCGGATCGCGGACATTCTGAGCGGGGAGTCCGCCGAATCCGAGCGGGTCAACGGCGTCAACGTGTACAAGTGGGGCGGCAAGCGCTGCATCGGGCTCTCCGGCCACGTCGTCGGCGTCGACTTCCCCGCGGAGTACAACGACTGGCGCGACGTGGAGCCGGTCGAGCTCATCGACGCGCCGACTACAACGAAGCCGACCCAGGACAACATCGTCTCCGCGCTGCGCCGACTCGCCCGCAAGGCTTCCCGCGTCGTTATCGCGACGGACTACGACCGCGAGGGCGAACTCATCGGGAAGGAAGCCCACGACCTCGTGCGCGAGGTGAACGCGGACGTCGACATCGACCGCGTTCGCTTCTCCTCGATCACCGAAAACGAGGTGACCGACGCGTTCGCCGACCCCGACGACCTCGACTTCGACCTCGCCGCCGCCGGGGAGGCCCGGCAGGTGATCGACCTCGTCTGGGGCGCGTCGCTGACGCGGTTCCTCTCGCTGTCGGCCCAGCAGCGCGGTGACGACTTCATCTCCGTCGGCCGCGTCCAGGGCCCGACCCTCAAGGTGCTCGTCGACCGCGAGCGCGAGATCCAGGCGTTCGACCCCGAGAGCTACTGGGAGCTGTTCGGCGAGTTGACGAAGGACGCCGACGCCGACGACGGCGGCGACCCCTTCGAGGCCCAGTACTTCTTCCACAACACCGAGGGCAACGAGGAGGAGCGCGTCTGGGACGAGGCAACGGCGGAGACGCTCTCGGCTGCGCTCGAGGCGGCCGACGGCGCCGAAGTCGACGACGTCAACCGCCGGACCCGGACGGACGACCCGCCGGCCCCGTTCAACACCACGCAGTTCATCCGCGCCGCGGGCTCGCTCGGCTACTCCGCCCAGCGCGCGATGTCCCTCGCGGAGGACCTGTACACCGCCGGCTACATCACGTACCCACGGACGGACAACACGGTCTACCCGGACGACCTCGACCCCGAGGAGCTGCTCTCGGCGTTCCTCGAATCCGGCTTCTCGACGGACGCGAAGCAGCTTCTCGAACAGGACGAGATCGAGCCCACCGAGGGCGACGAGGAGACGACGGACCACCCGCCGATACACCCGACCGACGAGCTCCCGTCCCGTGGCGAGCTCTCCGACGACGAGTGGGAGGTGTACGAGCTGGTCGTCCGCCGCTTCTTCGCCACCTGCGCGCCGGAAGCGACGTGGGAGCACCTCCGCGTCGTCGCGCTCGCGAACGGCGCGGCGAGCGAGATCGCAGCCGACGCCGACCCCCGCGCCGCGCTCCGGAACCCCGACGAGGTCGAGGGCACGCCCTCGCTCGTCGCCGACGGCGGCCTCCGGCTGAAGGCCAACGGCAAGCGCCTGCTCGAACCGGGCTACCACGACGTCTATCCGTACTTCTCCTCCAGCGAGACGATCGTCCCGGACGTCGAGGTCGGCGAGACGCTCGCACTGGGCGGTCGGCATCTCGACGGGAAGGAGACGCAGCCGCCCCGCCGCTACGGCCAGTCCCGGCTCATCGAGAAGATGGAGGAGCTGGGCATCGGGACGAAGAGTACCCGGCACAACACCATCGAGAAGCTGTACGACCGGGGCTACGTCGAGAGCGACCCGCCGCGACCGACCCGGCTCGCGGAGGCCGTTGTCGAGGCCGCCGAGGAGTTCGCCGACCACGTCGTCAGCGAGGGGATGACCGCCCAGCTCGAGCAGGACATGCAGGCCATCGCCGCCGGCGAGAAGTCCTACGAGGCGGTCACCCAGGAGTCCCGCGAGCTCCTCCAGACCGTCTTCGACGACCTGACCGAGTCCCGCGAGGAGGTCGGCGACCACCTCCAGAAGTCGCTGAAGGCGGACAAGCAGCTCGGCCCGTGCCCCGAATGCGGCTCCCAGCTGCTCGTCCGCCAGTCCCGGCACGGCTCCTACTTCGTCGGCTGTGACGGCTACCCGGAGTGCGAGCACACGCTCCCGCTCCCCTCGACCGGTAAGCCGCTCATCCTCGACGAGGAGTGCGAGGAGCACGGCCTCAACCACGTGAAGATGCTCGCCGGCCGGAAGACGTTCGTTCACGGCTGTCCGCAGTGCAAGGCCGACGAGGCCGACGAGCAGGAGGACGAGGTCATCGGCGTCTGTCCGGATTGTGGCGAGGAACACGGCGGCGAGCTCGCGATCAAGCAGCTCCGGTCCGGCTCCCGACTCGTCGGCTGTACGCGCTATCCCGACTGCGACTACTCGCTCCCGCTCCCGCGCCGCGGCGAGATCGAGGTCACCGACGAGGAGTGTGACGAACACGGGCTCCCGCACCTGCTCGTGCACGACGAGGGCGACGGAGACGACGGCGAGGGCGACGACGAGCCCTGGGAGCTCGGCTGTCCGATCTGTAACTACCGCGAGTACCAGGCCCGCGAGAACGGTTCGGAGCTCCAGACCGTCGAGGGCATCGGCGAGAAGACCGCCGAGAAGCTCGAAGGGGCCGGCGTCGAATCCGTGACGGACCTGAAGGACGTCGACCCCGACGAGCTCGCGGCCGAGGTCGACGGTATCGGCGTCGACACGGTGCGCGATTGGCAGGCGAAGGCGGACTGACGTCGCTACTTCTGGACCATCCAGACCATCTCCTGGTCGGACGATTCCAACGGGGCTCGGTCGAACCCTCCATACACCTGCCAGCTATCGAACCCTGCCAGCTCGAATAGGAGTTCGAACTGTCGCTTGGGAATGAGAGCCAGCGGCGTGTCCCGTTCGGCGATCAACTCCCCGTTCCGGAACAGCTCTCTATGAAGCCGGGCCAGCTGCTCCACCTCGTCTTCGAGAGAGGGGGTGACCACGACCCGGTACGTGTCGTCACCGACGACGGTCACGTCCTCCATGGGGTCGCCGTACGTCTCAACGACGGTCTCGAAGCGGGGGACGAACGTGTTGAGGACGAACTTCCCCCCGGGAGCGAGGGCGCGATGAATGTTCTGTAGGGCCTTCCGTTGGTCGCTTACCGTCGCGAGGTGGTTGAACATCCTGTTCGGGGCGTAGATTAGTTCATACTGCCGTTCGGCGTCGAAGTCGGTGACGTCCCCGACCCGGACGGATGGATTCAAATTCCGATCCGCCGCGGTCTCCCAGAGCACACTTATCATCTCCTCCGAGAGGTCGATTCCGTCGGCGTCGATGCCGGCATCCAGCAGTTCCAGGTAGATCCGCCCCGTCCCCACGCCGAGCTCGAGTGCTGGACCTGAAACCTCGCTGGCGAGGTCTCGATAGAAGACGACGTCGTCGTTTAGCGACTCCCCCTGGTCGTCGGCAACGTGTGCATCGTAGAGAGGTGCGAGCGGGTCAAAGAACTCTCCGGGGTCGTCCATACGCTCGTGTGAGTCGAGTCCGTTAAACAATTTGGGCAGTTGCGGTACTCATTGACACACATCTGAGCTTTGGACACCGACTCATCCTCAATCGATCACCGGGTGGCACGATTGGCTTCGAAACCGACCAGTAACTACTGGCCCGGTTGGATCCGAAAACCGGAGCGTCGACGGCGTCGGCGTCGACACCGTTCGCGACTGGCAGGCGAAGGCGGACTGACCCGCATTCGTCGCCGACGGCGGGCGAATGTGTCGGATTCACGCGGTGTTCTCCCTATCTTGATTCAGCGAGAGAATCCTGCCGTTCACGGCGGGCGTGAATCGCGTAAGCCCGGTGCGACAGTCCACGTGGTTCTGCCCGGCTGAATACCCACCGACACAAGAGTTATTGAAATTGGGTGTCTTATATTCGATGAGGCCAAATGGAGTATCACCTGCAATCCGGGTCGCACACGGTCTACGCGCTCCAATACCACTTCGTGACCGTCACGAAGAACCGCACCGACATCCTCACCGATAAGCGGCTGGAGCGCGTCGCCGAAGTCACCCACGAGATTGCAGAGGACTTCGAGGCCGATATCAAGAACGTGGACGGCGGCACCGACCACGTTCACATTCTGTTCACGACCAAACCCACCACCGACCTCACCAAGTTCATCAACTCGCTCAAAGGTGTCACTTCGCGCCGGATACGACAGGAGTATCCCGAGGTGAAAGAACGCCTCGAAGATGCCTTCTGGCAGCCGGGATATTTCCTCGCCACTACCGGCCAAGTGAGCATCGACGTGTTGATGGACTACGTGGAAAACCAGTAGCGTGACCACCACAACCACGAAAACGCTGGAGGCGACGCTCGCCCCGCCAACTGCCCACAAAGAGCGCAAACTGTACGACTTGCTCAACACCTACCGGGCAGGACTCCACGAGGCGTTCGAGGCTGGGTGTGAGACGATGAACGCTACCAGCGACGTGGTGACGACCTACGACCTGCCGTATCAGGCGAAGGCGGCTCTGTGCAACTACGTCCCGCAACTGCACGGCACCTACGACGCACAGGAGTTGGACGACGACCATCCAGTTCGGCTCACCAACCAAGCTGCCGAGTTCGACCACTCGCCGGAACGCGACTACGAGTTTACGTGGTGGGCGCCACAGCCCGGCCGCGGGACGAATTTCTGGATACCGCTTCGGATAAACCCCGCTCAAGAGGAGCTGTGGCACAACCTGGTGGACGGTGAGGCGTCGGCAGGCCAACTCCGCCTGCAACGCCACCGCACGTCGTGGACACTCCACGTTACTGTCGAGTTCCCGGTCGAAGAACCGGACTATGAACCGACCGAGGAAGACGTAGCACCAGTCGGCTTCGATATTGGCGAAGCACACCTGCTCGCGGGCTGTGCCTGCGAGCGGGGGACTCCGACCGACCCACTGCTCATAAACGGTGGTCGCGCTCATCACCTTCGCAAAGAGATGTTCACGACGCTCAAGCGACTTCAAGAGCGTGACGCCGCCCAGTGGCGGATTGAGGAGCGATTCGCCCACTACCAGAACGCACTGACTGACATCATCGAAAAGGCATCTCGGCAGGCCGTCGAGTACGCCCGCCGATTCGAGAAGCCAGTCATCGTACTGGAAGACCTCTCGGACATCCGCGACGGCATCGACTACGGCGAGTGGATGAACCGGCGCCTTCACGCATGGGCGTTCGCTCGCTTGCAGGAGCGCATCGAAGACAAAGCGCGAGAGACCGGCATCCCGGTCGAATACGTCCGACCGGGGTACACGAGTCAGACGTGTCACGAGTGTGGCCACATCGGGTATCGGGACGGCGACGAGTTCCGGTGCCAGAACGGTGAGTGTTGGGTCACGGAGTATCACGCAGACATCAACGCGGCGGTCAACATCGCTGACCGTCACGACCCGTGGGGTG
>JBDGPU010000170.1:0-7605 GCA_042219525.1 Halopenitus sp. | reverse complement strand
GGTCCTGGCGGACTGAAAGGGCGACGGCCGGTCGCGCCGGAGGGGAGTCGCTGAGCCGACCCCTATCCGCGCCGGGCGGTGCGGAGAGGCGCGGATATGTCGCGGAGCGACCGCGAGCGGCCGAGGGCTTTCTGGGAGTTTGCGTTGCTGTCGAGCGCAGCAGCGTCTGCACCTTTAAATACGATTTATAAGCAAGATCGGCCGAGAGCTTTCGAGGAGTCTGCGTCCCTGTCAAGCGCAGCAGCGTCTGCACTCATTCATCCAACTACGAACCAAGAGCGACCGAGGGCTTTCGAGGTGTTTGCGTCGCTGTTAAGCGCAGCAGCGACAATCTCTTTTAAATATAGTATATATGCAACCGAGACCGAGGGCTCTCCGATAGTGAACCAAACTACCAATAATTCAAAATCCAGACACGTATCGGACAACGATTAACCCCCTTGCGCCCGACGAGCAAAACATGAACAAACTCGTTGATGGCGAGTGGCGAACTGACGCCTACGAGGCGACGGGCGAATCGGGGGAGTTCCAGCGTGAGGAGACGACCTTCCGCAACTGGCCGGTCGGCTCCGAGATTCCAGCTCACGTCGACGCCGAGATCGACGAGCGGTTCGAGCCCGAACCGGGCCGGTACCACCTGTACGTTTCCTACGCCTGCCCGTGGGCGCACCGCGCGCTCACCGTGCGATCGCTGCTGGGCCTCGAGGACGTCATCGGCGTCAGCGTCGTCGATCCCTTCCGCGCCGACGACGGCTGGCAGTTCACGCCGGCAAAGGAGGGGTGCACTCCCGACAAGATCCACGACTCGGAGTACCTGCGCGAGCTGTACGTCCGTGCCGACCCCGACGCGACCTGTCGCGTGACGGTGCCCGTGCTCTGGGACACGAAAGAGGACACCATCGTCAACAACGAGTCCCGGGAGATCATCCGCATCTTCGACACAGCCTTCGCCGAATTCGGGAACGGGCGGCGGCTGCTCCCCGAGGACGAGGCGGAAATCCGCGAGGTCGACGAGCTCATCACCGACATCTACGAGCCGATCAACAACGGCGTCTACCGCGCGGGCTTCGCCCGGTCGCAGTCGGCCTACGACAAGGCGATCGACGAGCTGTTCGACGCCCTCGACCGGTACGACGAGCTGCTTAACGATCGGCGCTTCCTCGCGGGCGACCAGCTCACCGAGGCGGACGTCTGCATGTTCACGACGCTGATCCGCTTCGACCAGGTGTATCACACGCACTTCATGTGCAACGTCCAGCACATCCACGAGTACGATAACCTCTGGCCGTACCTTCGCGACCTCTACCAGACCGGCGACGTCGCCGAGACGGTCAACATGAACCACATCAAGGAGCACTACTACACCACGCACCCGGACGTGAACCCATCGCGCATCGTCGCCCGCGGGCCGGACCTCGATTTCGACGCCCCGCACGACCGCGCCGAACTCGCCGACGTCACCGCCCTTCGCGTCGATTCGACCCACGCTCACTGACGACCGAGGCCGACCGCCCTCTTCTCCCACGTTCGGCTTCGTCCCGCCACATCCCGCTATTACCGAGTCCCTGCTTCTTCTGTGACTTCCGCATCTCCCTCTCTTCTCCCGCGACTCCCGAGTCTTCTCCGCTCGACGCCCCGGTTCCCACAGTATCTACGCTCTCCCGGGGTCGGAGACGACCTTTCCGGCGCCAGAATCGATTCTGCCCCACTCTTCCTAGATTTGTTATGCATAACGGAAATGTTATGACAGAGACTCACAAACGATGAAGGGGGAGAAACTGTATGAGCGTCAGTTTAGAACGGCTCGACGACGCGGCGCTGTCAGAACTCGGGATAACGATCCGCAACGCGGGGGTTTCGGGTGCCGGCGGGGCGGGGTTCCCGACGCACGCGAAGTGGAAACGCATCGAGGAGGTCGATGCGCTCCTCGTGAACCATCAGGAGAGCGAGCCGAACTACTACATCGACAAGTGGCTCGGCCGTGAACACGCCCGCGACTTCGCGGCGCTGTTCGACGCCCTCCTCGACGACCCACTGGATCTCATCGTAATCGGGGCGAAACACACCAAGCGAGACCCCTGGCTGCACGATCTCGAGCTCGCAACGGACGCGACGGTGTATCGCCCGGACGATCTGCCGATCGATCCGACGGAGGAGTCCGGGATCGTCGCGGCCTACACGGAGGACCGCTATCAGTTCGGCATGGAAAGCGTCCTGCTCCAGCAGGTCGCCGACGTCGTCATCGGCCAGGACCTGCCGATGGATCACGGCTGGATCGTCCAGAACACGGAAACGCTCCATCGGATCTACCGGACGTTCGAACGCGCGGAACCGATGACGCGCAAACTGGTCCACGTGGACGGACGGGTGCCCCGTCACCGGTTCCTCGACGTCCCGATCGGGACGCCCGCGTCGACCCTCCTCGAGGCGGCCGGGCGATCCCCGGACGACCTCGATGGGATAACGCTGCTCGACGGTGGCCCGGGCTGGTGTTTCGAGATCGACGCGAACCCGTTCGAGTTCGGCGTCCGCAAGCGGACGAACTGCCTCCTCGTCGAGGAGACCTCCAGAGTGGAAGAGCACACCCTGGGGGACGGCCGGGTCAATCTGCTCGACATCGACGACTGGGCGGACCGGTCCCACGAGACCGAACCGACGCCGCTGGACCCCGATCGCGTCCGGATCCCGCTAGTGTCCAACCCGGACTTCGAGGGGGTCGTCGAGCGCAGCCGGCCGATCGTCGACGAGGGCGAGTCGGTCGACGTCGGCGAGATGATCGCAGCGCCTGCGCGGGGCGCGATCAGCAACGCCCAGCACGCCTCGATCGCCGGGGAAGTCACCGAGGTCACCGACACGCACGTCGAGATCAGCCACAGGAACGGCGGCGGTCGCGCTCTGGACCTGACGGAGACGGACCGGCCCGTCTACTGGTCGTGGTGCGTCGACTGCGGCGACTACATCGCGATGCCCGACGCCGACCAGGTCGTCGGCAACGTCCGGGCCCTCTGTGCGGACTGCCAGTGAGGCAGTCGCCGTCCCGGTGCGTCCCCCGGCCGATGACCGTCTGCGGCCGCGGAATGGGACGACCATGATCGGCCGAGCGGCGCCACTCTCGGAACTCGGCGGCCGGTGAATTACCGGCACCGGCCCCCAGCCATCGCTGTGGCCCGTTCGACCGTGATAGGAGAGTGGCCGCCAGGTGACACACTGGACGTCCCCGTGCGTCTCCCGAGAAACTGCAGCCGTCAGCAGTCGAGCTTCGTCGTGGTTTCCGAGCGGATCCACGCTCGCGGATTGGTCCGGTCACAGATGACCAGTGCACCGTCGTCCTCGTACCCGGTGTACTGGTCGTATTGGTCCTCCGCGGGCTCCGTCGTCTCGGCGGTCTCCTCGATAGTGTTCCGACGCATCGTAGATGATCCCCCTTCTCCAGGGTATTGTCCGACACTTCCTGAACGGGTATAATTGCTTGGCCAAAGACACTAGAATGCCTTATACTGGCGCGGGTACTGCCAACGACCCACATAGGAGTTGCTGGTCGCATCTACTCCTCACACCGATTACCGGCCGCGATTTCCGTCGCCCGGACGTCTATTGGGCTCGGTTACGACGTGGAGGTATGCACCAGCCAACCGAGCGCGTCCGCGCGACGGAGCGGTCGCGCATCCGGGTCATGTTCGACCTCGCGGAGCAGGAACCGGCCGACCGCGACCTCGTCCGACTCGAAGTGGGCGAACCGGACTTCGACACGCCGGAGCACGTCGTCGACGCCGCCGCCGAGGCCGCCCGCGGCGGGGCGACGCACTACACCTCCAACGCGGGCCTGCCCGAGACCCGCCGCGCCATCAGCGACTCGATGGCGGAGAACTACGGCATCGAACACGACCCGGACGAGGTCGTCGTCACCGTCGGCGGGATGGAGGCGCTCCACCTCGCCACGCTCGCGACGGTCGGCCAGGGCGAGGAACTGATCTACCCGTCCCCGGCCTGGCCGAACTACGAGACGCAGGCGCTACTGGCCGACGGCGAGCCGGTCGAAGTGCCGATGCCCGCCGAGAACGACTACGATCTCGACGCGGACCTGCTGATCGAGCAGATGAGCGATGACACCGCCGCCGTCGTCCTCACCACGCCCTCGAACCCGACCGGGCGCGTCTTCGACCCCGACGAGATCCGTGCGGTCGTCGACGCCGCCGCCGACTACGACGCGTACGTCATCGCCGACGAGGTGTACGCGGGCCTCACCTACGACACCGACCCGGAGGGGATCGCGTCGCTGACGGGCCACCCGGAGCACGTGCTGACGGTCGGCTCCTGCTCGAAGAAGTACGCGATGACAGGCTGGCGGCTCGGCTGGCTCGCCGGCGACACGTCCGTCATCGACCAGGTCGTGTCGATCCACGAGTCGACGACGGCCTGCGCCTCCAGCGTCGCGCAGGCGGCGGCCATCGAGGCGATCACCGGCCCACAGGAGCCCTTCGAGGAGATGTACGACGCCTTCGAGCGCCGCCGCGACTACGTCGTCGGGCGCATCGAGGGCATCGACGGCCTCTCAGCGCCGCGACCCGAGGGCGCCTTCTACGCGTTCCTCGACCCCGACGTCGACGCCGACTCCCTGGAGTTCGCGAAGTACCTGCTTCGCGAGCACGGCGTCGTCCTCGCGCCGGGCGACGGCTTTGGCGAGGCCGGCGAAGGTCGGCTCCGGCTCTCCTTCGCCAACTCGATGGACCGACTGGAGGAGGGGCTCGACCGGATCGAAGCCGGGATTCAGTCGTACTGAGCGGGCTCGCTCGCTGCGCCTCTCCGGCACCACTCCAGCGCCGCTGTCGCAGTCGACAGCGCTGGAAAGTTGCACACACAAGCGATTCTTTGTGATTACGGCGGTCTTTTATGAACGGCGGCTGACCTGTCAGTATGAAGCGTCGGGCACTGCTGGCGACTATCGGTGCGGGGACCGTGCCCGCGGCTGGCTGTACAGGTGTGCGTGCTCCAGAAGCGGGCGATGCCGTCACAGAGACGCCGACCGCCGAGGACCGCGAGAAACGGCTTCGGATCTCGTCGGTTGATGCCGTGCCCGCTGACGCCCCGCTCGTGCCGACTGTCGAGGTCATCCAGCCGGCCATCACCCCGGACCGGCTCGCTCGGGTTCGCGTGTCGCTCGCGAACACGGCTGGGTCGGCGGTCTGGAACAGCAACGTGCGGATTCGGGCCTTTGACAGGTTCATTACCCAGGCGGGACCGAACGAGCAGCAACTGGTCCTGCTCGATCCCACGGAGCGATACCCGACGGTTTCCGCGGGTTGCTGGCGAGTCGACCTCGACGACCTCGAACTCAACTTCGCCTACACCGACGTGGTTACCGACGTTCGCTACTCGGCCGGTGAGACGAGAGTGGCCGTCTTCGACGTCTACGGGCATCCGGAGAACACCGGTCCCTGTCTCCCGCCGGGAGAGTATCGGATCGAGAGCACGTACCGCATCTCGATGGACGAGAAGACGGATTCCATCGACTGGACGTACGACTGGGGCTTCACGATAGAGATCGTCGATTCGTGATCCGCGGATCCCGCCCTACCGCATGTCCTCGCCGCCATTCACGTTCAGCGTCTCCCCGGTGACGAACGTCGCATCGCGCAGGTACGCGACCGCCTCGGCGATGTCCTCGGGCTGGCCGTAGTGCCCGACCGGGATCTGCTCGAGCTCCGCGGCCTTCTCTTCCTCGGTCCGGTCCGCGGTCATGTCCGTCTCGATGTGGCCCGGGGCGACCGCGTTGACGCGGATGTCCGGCGCGAAGTCGCGGGCGTGGCTTTTCGTGAGCGAGAGGAGCGCGCCCTTCGAGGAGGCGTAGTGGACCTCGATGGGTGCGCCGACGTGTGCGAGGATGGAGGAGATGTTCGTGACGGAGGCGTCCTCGTCGGACTCGCGGAGGGACGGGAGCGCGGCCTTCGTGACGTTGAACGCGGAGTTCACGTTCACGTCCATGATCCGGTCGAAGTCCTCGGGGGAGAGCTCCTCGGTGAAGACGTGCTGGTCGATGCCGGCGTTGTTGACGACGTGGTCGACGCCGCCGAACTCGTCGGCGGCCGTCTCCACGAGACGCTCGGCCGCGTCCGGGTCGGAGACGTCGGCCCCGACCGTGATGGCCTCGACACCGTGCTCGCGCGCGGCCTCCGCGACCTCGTCGGCGGCCGCGCGGCTGGTGTGGTAGTTGACCGCGACGTCGTAGCCGTCGCGTGCGAACTGGAGTGCGATCGCCCGACCGAGCCCGCGTGAGGAGCCCGTGACGACTGCTGCTGGCATGTGTAGGGCGTCGCCGTCGGGGCACTTGGACCTACGGCTTGCCCGAGAAGGTTGCCTACTCGTCCGCGAGCGGTGCGTCGGGGGCGTCGTGGGCGTTAGAAGCGTCGGGGGCGTCGTGGGCGTTAGAAGCGTCGGGGGCGTCGGAAGCGTCGGGGGCGTCGGAAGCGTCGGAGCCCTGCGTTCCAGTGTTGTCCGGCGCCTCCGCGTTCTCCGGGTCCGCCCCGCCGAACTCGCCCTCGCGCATCACGCGCTCTGCGTCCGCGAGCGCGTCCCCGGCGTCGAACGCGTCGACGATGGCCTGGAGTTCCTCGTCCGTCGCGTCCGCGAGGGCCTTCGCGTGCTCGGTCACGTTCGGCACCGCGCGGATGATGTTGTCGATGACCGGGATAGCGGCGGTCTGCGGGGAGCGCGAGCCGGGATTCAGATCGATGACGATCTCCGTCTTGCCCATCGCGGCCAGCGCCTCCGCGCGGTCGCCGTCCTCGAGCGGGACGAGGACGACGTCCGCGGCGCCGATGCCGTCGGCGTCGACGGTCCCGCGCTCGTGCTCGAGGCCCGGAATCTCACCGTCGCCGGTGAGCCCCTTCACGTCCTCTGCTCCGTGGGCCTCGAGGTGGTCGACGATCGCCCGCATGCGCTCATCGGTGCGGTTGAACAGGTTGACCTCGAGGTCGGCGTCGACGGCCTCGGCGAGGGCGACGGTCTCGCTCGGCACGAGCGCCGCGACGTTGCCGTTGACGGAGAGAACGGGGTGGTCGGCGAGCAGGAGCTGCGCCGCGGCTGCGCGCTCGGCGGCGTCGGCGGAGTCGATGGTGCGCTCGCCGAGCAGGTAGTCGAACGCCTCGCCGCGGCCCTGGGCGATGAGCCCCTGTCTGGACGTGATCCCCTTCTCGACGCCCGCCTCGATGCGATGCCGCGTGAGGAGCGAGGCGTAGCGTGGGTGGTCCTCGGGGATCTCGACGTCGCTCATGATCCGTGGTATGTGATGTGTCGGTTAAAAGTCCGCTACTTTGGACGGAGTGGGTGAGCTGTGGTTGGTATCGGTGAGTTGGTCTTGTCTGTGACTGAGTGTGCCCCTGTCGCTCTTGCTTATAAACCGTATTTATAGGTGCAGACGCTGCTGCGCTTGCAAGCACCGCAAACGCCCAGAAAGCCCTCGGCCGCTCACGGTCGCTCTCCTCAAAAATCGGAGAATTTTGGGCTCCGAGAAATCTTTGATTTCTCGCGACGCGACATATCCGCGGCTCTCAGCCGTGAAAGACGGTCCGGGCTGCCTGCAGTAGCGGGCTGCCGGGCTGCGACTTT
>JBDGPU010000127.1:0-7721 GCA_042219525.1 Halopenitus sp. | reverse complement strand
CTGAAAGGGCGACGGCCGGTCGCGCCGGAGGGGAGTCGCTCCGGCGACCCCTATCCGCGGCGGGTGGTGCGGAGAGCCGCGGATATGTCGCGGAGCGACCGCGAGCGGCCGAGGGCTTTCAAGGAGTCTGCGTTGCCGTCGAGAACAAGACCGTATCACCTGCTCAAATCAACCTTTAAAGAGCGACTGAGGGCTTTCCGGGAGTTTGCGTTGCTGTCAAGCGCAACACCGTCTCCACTTTTAAATACCGTTTATAACCAAGATCTACAAAGCACTCCCTGAGTTGTTCGATTACTCCACACTACTCACAACCCCTCTCCAAAAACGCCGACAACAGATTATTGCTCGAATTCGGTCAGTTCGGGACTGATGTCCTCGTCGATCTCCCCGTGGACCTCTTCGTAGGTCTCCCGGTAGCGCCAGATCTTCCGGAGAAGGATGAGCCCGAACAGGCCGTCGAAGATGAGGACGTAGACGAAGAACGACGCCATCGACCCCAGCCCGGTCACGAGGCCGATCAACCCGGAGGCGACCCCGACCGTCGAGTTGTACGTGGCGTGGATCAGGGCCGCGATGATGATCCCTTTGATGACGATGGGCCCACGCTGACCGGGGTTGAACTTCGCGAGGCCGAGGTAGTACCCCGCGAACGCCGAGTAGATGACGTGGCCCGGGCCCGCGAGCGCGCGGAGTGCCGTGATCCCCTCGCCGGCGGCGATGAGCGCGAAGCCGAGGCCGAGCTCCGCCGCGTCGACCTGCTGGGAGATGTACAGCGCGTTCTCGATAGTCGCGAACCCGAGTCCGGCGACCGCGCCGTACACCGCGCCGTCGACGACGGCGTTGAAGCGCGTGTCCGTGTACGCGTACAACCGGACGGCGAGCAGCTTCACCGACTCCTCGACGGGCCCGACGATGAGGAAGAAGAAGGCCAGATTGCCGAGCATCGACTTCGGGAACGCGCCGCGGAGAACCGAGTTGATAAGCGCGGCGAACGTCGCGGTCAGGATCGACAGCAGGAACGTCGCGACGAGCAGCGTCAGCGGCTCCGACGTCTCGACGTCCGAGTACCAGACGTAGCCGGCAAGCGCCAGCGCCGGGATCGCCGAGAGCACGGTCAGCGTGCCGATCGCCGGGTCCGAGATCGCGCTGAGGAGGCCGAGCGAGACCAGGATGAGGAACGCGAGCGCGACGACGAACACCTTCGCCCCCCGCGTGAGCAACCAGTACACCCAGACGGCGATCTTGTCCAGGACCGTCCGTGGGTCCCAGGTGGCGACGTCGTAGAGGTCCCGGTCGCCGTCCGAAGCGGTCTCGATCGGATCGCTCCGTGAAGTCATGTGCATTGCACAGTCGGCTTCCCCCATCATAGTTGGGGGCGGATGTCCGGCTGCCGCCGAGTGAACGACGCGCCAGGTGGGCGGCCACGGACCGGTGGGCGGCCCAGACTGGTGGGCAGCCACGGACCGATGGGCGGCCACGGACCGCGGACCTTCAAATGGCCGCCGCGTGTAGGGCGTCGCGTATGCAGGTGCAGGTATGAACGTCCGGGTACGTGGCATCTACGCGACGGCGCTGACGGCGCTGTTCCGTGACGCCGGCGAGACGGTCGTCGACGCGACGCTGCCGATCCGGGACCGCTTCTCCGACGACGCCGGCATCCGCGCCGGTGGCGCCTACGACGTCGCCATCGAGACGACCGAGGACCGGCAGGGCGTCGGCCTGCGGGGGGACCCCGAAGCCGTCGCCGACGCGCGCGATCGCCTCGCCGACGTCGGTATCGACGCGTTCGCCTGGGACGACCCGGCCCCGCCGGGCGCCGTCTTCGACGGCGAGGTCGCCGAGACGCTGGGCGCCGGCGCGGTCGTCCGGGTAGCCGAATCGGCCGACGCTACCGTCGAGGGGTACCTCCCCTACGGCAACGTCGACGGCGACGTCCACGAGGGCGACGAGCTGCGCGTGCAGGTCCGCGAACCCGCCGCGACGTGGGGGTCACACCGGGCCGAACTCGACACGGAGATCCACGCGACGGGGACGGTCGCGACGCTCGTCCCCGGCGAGGGAACGCGCGTGGAGGCGCGCGACGAGGCCGCGGGCCGCGAGCTCGCGGGTATGGCCGAGCTGCTCGGGCTCGAACCGCCGGAGGGCTGGGGGATCGTCTGGCACGAGACCGCCGTCGACGCCGACATGGACACCCTCGACGACGCGCTCTCCGAGCTGGTCGACCGGGCGGAGCGGATCGAATCGGTGCTGGACGAGCCCGTGGACGCACCCCGGGAGCGTGTTGCGCCGCTCGCGGGCGCCTGGCTCTGGTTCGGTCGCGAGTCCCGGTTCGCGCTCGACGGGTGGCGGCGGCAGGCGGCGACGACCATCCCGGGACACCACCGAATCAAGGCCGGCTCGGGGGCGGCCAGCGCCGGCGTCGACCTCGCCGAGGCGCTGTGTGAGCCCGACCCCGAGGCCGAGTTCCCCTTCGGCGTCGTGACGGACCAGTTCGGCCCGCAGGAGGGCGACGAGGTCCGCATCGTCCACGGGAAGCCTGACGGGCGCGTCATCGTGCTCGGGGAGGGCTCCGTGAGCGAGCTCGACGCCGACGGTTCACTGGAGGTGGTTCGGGAGATGACTCCCGGCGGAACGTACGACGAGCTCGACACCCAGCGCGAGGCCGGCGACACGGCGCACACGAAGTTCCTGGAGGGCCGCTGGTGGTATCCGACGACCTACCGCGACGCGGAGGAGACGGTGAAGGGGACCTACGTCAACATCTGCACGCCGGTCGAGGTGTTCCCGGGCGATGTCCGCTACGTCGACCTCCACGTCGACGTGGTCAAGCACGCGGACGGAACCGTCGAGCGCGTCGACGACGACCTCCTCAACGAAGCGGTCGCCGCCGGCGACGTCCCCGAGGTGCTCGCGGAAAAGGCACGAAGCGTCGCGAGTGCCCTCGAGAACGCCATCTGACCCCTTCCCAAACCATTTGGGTCGGATGGATAAGGGGCTCCAACGGTAAGCCCCCACTGAACATCGTGGACGACTCTGGTTTCGAGGAACCGATTCGCATTCTGCTCGTCGAGGATAACCCCGGTGACGTCCGCCTCGTGCGGGAGGCGTTCGACCAGGTGTCTGCCGAGACGAGTATCCAAGCCGTGACCGATGGCGCGGACGCGCTCGAATCCCTCCGCGAACGACGGTCGGCCGACGCGAGCCTGCCGGACCTCGTACTCTTGGATCTGAATCTCCCGCGCGTAGATGGGTTCTCCGTTCTCGAAGCGATCGAGGCCGATCCCCGCCTCGCCAGGATCCCGTGTATCATTCTCACGGGGTCGAGTGCACGGGAGGACGTCCGCAAGAGCTACGAACTGGCCGCGAACACGTACCTGACCAAGCCGAGCGACCCCGACGAGTTCGCCTCGCTGGCCAGCAGTATCGAGAAGTTCTGGTTCCGGCACGCGGTGCTCCCGCCGGCGTAAGCTCCGTTTTCGCTCCCCCGACCAGTGGGCTCGCCGGGATGGCGGCCGTCAACAGCAGATCGCCAGCAACGGTCCCCAGCGACGCGGCCGATTAGAAGTGGTTGGCGGATTCGGTTTCGTGCTGGAGGTCGCCGCCGCGGCCGCCCTCGACGGTCGAGGAGCCCTGGTCGCCCGTCGACGGAACCTTGACGTGGACGTCCTCGACCTCGTCGAAGTCCATGATCAGGTCGCGCTGGATGTTGGACGCGGTCACGTCCGAGATGCCACAGCCCGAGCAGGTGCCCCCGAGCTCGACGACGACCTCGCCGGTCTCGGGATCGGCCTCGCGCACGACGCTGGTTCCGCCGTGCATCTGGATGATCGGCATCTGCCCGACCATCCACGTCTCGATCCGCTCTGCCAGACTCTCCTCGCTCATTGCCAGTGCTTTGGGCCGCACCCATTGGAACCTTGCGGTTTAGCGAACGCCACGTAACCGGTCGTGGCTACGATTCCTCGTCCCGCCCCGCAGCGTCGGCGGTCTCGCCGGCGTCGGAATCGGGCTCCTCGTGGCCACCGCGAGAGCGCCGCCGCCACGCCCAGCCGCCGATCCCCAGCAGCCCGGCGCCGACGCCGAAGCCGGGCGCCGAATCTTCGATCGTGGCGGTGGCCCTCGGTTCCGCTGTCGGCGTTCGCGTCGACGTCGTTACGGTTGGCGTCGCTGTCGGGGTTGGGGTCGGTGTCGGTGTCGTAGTCGGCGTCGCCGTCGACGTTGCGGTCGACGTCGCCGTCTCCTCCACGGCGGCCTCCAACGGCGGCTTGTCCGGCTGCTCGCCGGCGCGGTCGGGGAAGACGAACAGCCCCGGCTCCGCGCGGGCGCTTGTGCTCGGCGCGATGAAGAACTCGCCCGGGACGCCGACCTGGGCGGTCCAGAAGCTCCGATTCGCAGGGTCGCGCCACGCGGCGAGCTCCGTGGGCGCCGTCGGGTCCGACACGTCGTAGAGCTTCACGCCGGCCTCGTACCACGACGTGTACAGCCGGTCCCCGCGGAACTCGAAGTTGTGCGAGGTCGTCCACACACCCGAGATGGTCGGCGCCGGCGACTCCGTCGGCGGAATCGTCGCCAGCAACTCCGGTTTCGCGGGATCGGTGACGTCGTACAGCTCGATGCCGCCGGGGCCGCCCAGAACGTCGCCGTCGGCGTCCTCGACCGCCCAGGCCTCCTTGTTGACCGCCAGCAGCGTCCCGTCGTCGTTCGGCGCGGCGTAGTGGTGGTTGCCGGGCGGCGTCGTCTGCTCGCGGCGGATTTCGTCGTTGGAGAGGGTCGCGAGGTCGGCCGGGTCGTACGGTTCGATCGCGCCGAGGTGCGTCGGGTTGGCGGGATCGGAGATGTCCACCAGGTGCGTCCCGGCGTCCCAGTAGGCGAGGTACGCGACGCCGTCGACGACGGTGACGTCGTGGACGACGCGCAGTATCGAGTGGACGTCACTCCAGGCGTCGTCGTAATCGAGGACGGACCAGCGGCCCGCGACCTCCCCGGCCGCGAAGTCGACCATGACCAGTGGGTTACGGTTGCCGTCGTTCCCAGTGAGATACGCGATCCCGCCGGCGAGGTCGCCGTTGTGGATCGGGAACGGCGTCTCCGCGACGCCCGTCCGTTCCGGCGTCGCCGGGTCGGTCACGTCGAACCGGACCGCGGCGTTGACCTTGTTCGAGCCGTGCGCGGGGCCGGCGACGAGCAGGTCGGTGCCGTCGAGCGCGACGTCGAAGATCTTCTCCATCGGCCCGTTCTTGCGGTCCGCGAGCAGGCCTGTCTCCCGCGTCAGCAGCGTTGGGTCCGCGGGGTCGGTGACGTCGATCGCCGCGAAGCCGTCGCCCGTGGCGACGAAGGCCGTCCGCCCGTCCGTCACCGCCTCGTAGGCGGCTTCGAGGTCGAGCTTGCCAAGAGGCTCGTACGCGTCCGCCGCGGGCGAGTCGCTCGCCGTGCCGGTAACCGTCCCGAATCCGTCGTCAGCGCCGAGCGCGCCCGCGCCCAGCGCGCCGGCCCCGAGGGCGGCCGCCCGGAGCACGCGCCGTCGTCGCATACCGAACCCTACCGCCACGGACGTATCAGGGTTGTCCACGTCATCGGGGGAAGAGCCCCCGCCGACGTATGGTTACGCGCGTTCGCCGGTGCCACCGGAGATGGCGCTCGCCAGCGCGCCCTCGACGACGACCTCGTCGCCGAGGTCCGTGGTCCGGACCTCGGGCACGTTCCCGAAGGCGAGTTCCTCGACTCGGTCACGGATCGGGTCGACGACCAGCTCCGGGTTCTCCAGCGCGACGGCGCCGCCGATGGTGATGACCAGCGGGGCGTACGCCTGGACCAGCGTCGCGACGCCCTGGGCGTTCCAGCGGGCGAGTCGGTCGACGACGTGGTCGGCGAAGGCGTCCTCGCCCGCGTGCGCGAACACGTCCGCCGCGCTGAAGGTGTCGGCCTCGACCGGGACCGCGGTGTCGGTCCACTCGGTCTCCCCGTCGTCCTGATCCCCTTCGTACAGCGTCCGGGCGTATCGCGGGATGTTCTCGCCGGAGCAGTACGCCTCCCAGTGCCCGTCCTGCCCGCACCCACAGGTCATCTCGCCGGCCGGGTCGAGGGGTGTGTGGCCAACCTCGCCGGCGTTCCCGTCCCAGCCGGCGAGGACGTGCCCGTCGACGGCCACGCCGGCGCCGATCCCCGAGGAGATCGTGAGGTACACCATGTCGTCGGGGTTGCGCTCGGCGTGGAACCGCTCGCCGATGACGCCGGCGTCGGCGTCGTTGTGGAGGTACACCTCGTCGGTGTCGAGCAGCTCGCCGAGGGGACCAGTCAGCGGAATCCGCCCGACTGCGTCGGGGAGGTTCGCCGGATTGTCGACGGCGCCCGCCGCGAGGTCCAGCGGCCCGATCGAGGCGACCCCCGCGGCCTCGACGGTCGTCGGGTCGACGTCGGCCGCCGCGCACGCGTCGCGGACGGCGTCCAGGAGCGCCTCCGTGACGGCGACACCGCTCGGGCCTTTCGGGGTCGGGACCTTCGCGGACCCGTGGATCGTCGCCGTCCCGTCTCCGACGACGGCGCGGATGTTGGTTGCGCCGACGTCGACACCGACGTACATCATTACTCGGATCCGGGTAGTCGTTCTACTTAATATGCCCCTTTCGAACGACGCGTCGCGTCACCCGGGCGCTGGGACCGCTAGCCGTCCCACGACGACCGGGAGAACTTAGACGCCGGCGGCGCATCCGATGGATATGACCGATCTGGACCTTTCGGGGCGGGTCGCGCTCGTGACGGGGAGCGCGAAGGGACTCGGCGCGTCGCTCGCGCTGGCCTGTGCGGAAGCGGGTGCCAGGGTCGCCGTTCACTACTACTCCAGCGACGCCGAGGCTGCCGCGACCGCCCAGGAGGCGCGCGAGCGCGGTGCGCCCGAAGCGGTCGCGGTCCAGGGCGACGTCACCGACCCGGACGACGTGGACGCGCTCTTCGACGAGATCGAGGCCGAACTCGCCGCGGTCGACGTCCTCGTCAACAACGTGGGCGATTTCGCCCCGCAGCACTGGGAGGAGATCGACTTCGGCACCTGGACCCGCGTCCTCGAAACGAACCTCAACGGCACGTACCTCTGCACGAAGCGCGCGCTCCCGGCGATGCGCGAGGCGGAGTGGGGCCGCGTCGTCAACGTCGGCTACGCCGGCAGCGAGAAGGCGCTCACACACCCGAAGAACCTCCCCTACTTCATCGCCAAGACGGGTGTCATCATGTTCACCCGCGCGGTCGCCGCGGACACGACGGACGACGGGATCACGGTCAACGCCGTCTCGCCGTACGTCGTCGAGTCCAGCGACGAGTTCCCGGAGGAGGCTCCCCGCGGCCGTTGGGCGAAGTTCGACGACGTCCGCAACGCGTTGACCTTCTTCCTCACCGAGGAGGCCTCGTATATCTCGGGCGAGAACGTCGAAATCGACGGCGGCTGGCTCCCAGAGCGATTATAGGCGTCATTTTAAGTGGATTTGCTCGACCGCGCTGGCGACAGCACTCAGAACATCTCGAAAGCCCCAGCCGCTGAGGCGGTCGTATTCTGTGTGGTTCGTTTGGTGGTCGTTGCTGGCGACACCACTCAGCACCCCCAGAAAGCCCCAGCCGCTGACCGGTCGCGCTGCTCGCTGCGCTCCTCACGGCTCACTCGCTTCGCTCGTTCGCCGTTGCGGTGCTAGCGTCGCAGGGCGTCCCGCTCAGCGGCTGCCCCTTTCAGTCCC
>JBDGPU010000047.1:0-7790 GCA_042219525.1 Halopenitus sp. | reverse complement strand
GTGGCGCGCGCGAGCAACGCGTGCGAGGGAGGGCGGGGCGCGCCGCGCGGTGTCTTCGCGAGCGGAGCGAGCGAAGGGCCGGAAGTCGCAGCCCGGCAGCCCGCTACTGCAGGCAGCCCGGACCGTCTTCCGTGGCTGAGCCGGCGCGCCCCGGCCGAGGCTGGGGAGGACCGAGGAGCGCGGTTGCTGTGCGGTGCTGTCGCTGTCGCAGTCCTGGCGGACTGAAAGGGCGATGGCCGGTCGCGGTGTAACGGAGTCGCTCCGACGACCCCTATCCGCGCGGGCTGTGCGGAGAGCGCGGATATGTCGCGGAGCGACCGCGAGCGGCCGAGGGCTTTCTGGGTGTTTGCGGTGCTGTCAAGCGCGGCAGCGTCTGCACCTATAAATACAGTTTATAAGCAATAGCGGCCGAGGGCTTTCTGGGTGTTTGCGGTGCTGTCGAAGGCAAGACCGTATCACTTGTTCAAACTAGCTTATAAAGAGCTGCCGAAGGATTTCTGAGTGTTCGCGTTGCTGTCAAGCGAAGCAGCGTCTGAGCCTTTATATACAGTTTATAAGCAGTAACGGCAGAGAAATTTCCGAAAACTCCGGTCAGCGACAGCAGCCAGCCCCTCATCGCCGCATTCGGTCCGAGGAACGTGGCCACAGTTCGTCGGTACTCAGGAAACCCCCCAAGCAGAATCAGATCGGGTCGTTGTTCAATTCGCTCACGACCGACTGCAAGTCCGCGGTCTCCTCGATGTCATCTTTGATCTCCTCGCGCACGCGAACGGCGGAGGAGTCGGCGTCGTAGGCGCGGACGTACTCGGCCCGCGTGTGCTCGTCGAAGGCGTGGCGGATGGCGAAGTAGCCGTCGGGCACGATGGTCCCGCACACCTTGCATTCGTGGCGCTGGTGGTCCGTCGTCTGGTGGATAATCGTCGACTCGACGTCGTCGAACGACGCCTCACAGCCGTCGATACCACACGTCCAGCGGGACATACCCGGACAGAGCAGGGGAATGGAAGTAAGCGTTTTCCCTCGGGCACTGTCCCCGCGCGACTGCCTCGAACGATAACGCCTTTGAGGCGGCATGCGAATTCTCGCCCGTGGCACACACTGGGACCCGCGTCGACGCCCACGTCAAGGTACTTGACGAGCGCGTGGCCGCCCGCGCGAAGGAGCGGGGCATCGACGTCCTCGTGTACGCACCGCACTTCGTCCGGCTCCCGGACGTCCGGGAGCAGGCCCGGCGCTTCTCCGACGACGACCTACTGGTCGTCCCGGCTCGCGAAGTGTTCACGGGCGATTGGCGGAACCGCCGGCACGTCCTCGCGTTCGGCCTCTCCGACCCGGTCCCGGACTTCATCACCTTCGAGGGAGCGATGGCGGAGTTCGACCGCCAGGACGCGGCAGTGCTGGCCCCGCATCCGGGCTTCATGAACGTCTCGCTCACGCGCCCGGAGGTCGACGCCCATGCCGACCGGATCGACGCCGTGGAAACGTACAACGCGAAGCTCCTGGGCTATCAGAACCGCCGCATGCAGGCGATCGCGGACGACCTCGACCTCCCGGGCTTCGGCACCTCCTACGCGCACCTGGCGGCAACCGTTGGCGAGGCCTGGACGGAGTTCGAGCGCGACGTCGACACCGAAGGCGACCTCGTCGAGGCGTTCAGATCGGGCGCCAAGCGGACGGTGGCCCACCGCAGCGGCCCGGACCATAGCCTCCGCGGCGCCATCGAGTTCGCCCATCTCGGCTACGAGAACAGCTGGAAGAAGATCGACCGCCTGTTCCTCTCCGGCGACGTGCCGACGCACCCCTCGAACATCTTCTACGACGAGGCGTTCGACGACGTCAGCGTCTATCAGACGAACGCGTAGCCAGCCTCAGTTCGTCCACGTACCCACCTCAGATCCCCTCGATCTCTCTGAACGTCTGCCGGACCGTTCGGGGCGTCGCGTACGGCCCGCCCTGGACGCGATGGTCGGGTATGAGGAGCGGGACGGGGTTCTCGCGAAGCGTCTCGTCGACGAACTCGACGTCCTCTGGCTCGTTTGGGTCCAGCCCGGCCATCCGGGCGAGCTGGCTGACCGAGACCTCCTCGCCGTAGCCGACCTGCTGGATCTTGTCGAGTACGTCGCGCTCGTCGGTGTCGACGGTGAGCGCGACCTCGAACTCGTCGAACGGCTCCTCGTCGCCGTCGAGGTAGTCGCCGACCGTGTCGAGCAGCTCGTGGTCCGAGTCAGCGTCCTCCGTGGGCGTCGGCGGGAAGGCGAGGCTGATCACGCGCCCGCTCGCGAAGCCCACCTCGACGGCGCGGTCGAGCGCGTCGTACTCGCGTGCGTACACGCCAGTCGTTCCGAGACTAACCATGGCGAGAGATGGGGACGCGAGCGGTTTAAATCGTGAGCCTCGCCGGCGAGGTGGCCTCGCTTCCGGTTGCTGATCCGTATTCGTCGCATGCAAAGGCCGGGTCCACGGCCGCCGGACGACCCGGGGTGCGCAAGCCTTATGAACAGATGAGTACATTAGTGTACAGTAATGGACGAAGATACGGCCGAGTTGGCCCCGGCGGTCCGCTCGATTCTCGAGACCGCCCGGGAGCGAGGTGGTGGCGACGAGCGGATCACCGTCGATCCGCGCGACCTTGAATCGGCGTTCGCGACGGTGGAAGCGGACGACCGCGTTCCGGTCATCGCCGAAGTGAAACCGACCAGCCCGACGACCGAGGGAAGCCGCGAGGACGACCCCGTCGCCCTCGCGGAGCGGATGGTCGCCGGCGGCGCGGCCGCGCTCTCGGTGCTCACGGAGCCCGAGCACTTCGGCGGCTCGACGGAGACGCTCTCGCGGGTTCGCGAGGCCGTCGACGTGCCGGTGCTCCGGAAGGACTTCATCGTCCACGAGGATCAGCTCGACGCCGTTGCGAGCGACGTCGTGCTCCTCATCGCCCGATTCGTCGGCAACGACCTCGAAGGACTCCTGGCTGCCGCCCGCGATCGCGGCTTCCAGGTACTCGTGGAGGTCCACGACGCCGACGAACTGGCCCACGCCATCGACGCGGGGGCCGAGTTCGTCGGGGTCAACAACCGCGACCTGGCAAAACTGGAGGTCGATCTCGGTACCTTTGAGACGGTCGCGCCCGAAGCCCCGGACGACGTGACGCTGATCGCCGAAAGTGGGATCTCGACGCCCGCGGACGTCCGGCGGATGCGCGCGGCGGGTGCCGACGCGCTCCTCGTTGGGAGCGCTATTATGGCCGGAGACGTACGGGCAAACACGCGCCGACTCGTCACCGCCGAGCAGGACGACGGAACGGAGCCCGCCGACGGCGACGACGCGACGGAGACCGCCGACGGCGACGCGGAATCGACTCCGCCGGCGACAGCAGCTGACGACGCCCCAGAGGGAGACACATGAGTTCAGAGACGACACCAGACACCGACGAGGAGGGAAAGTTCGGTCGCTACGGCGGCCAGTACGTGCCCGAGGCGCTGATGCCCGCCATCGAGGAACTGACGGACGCCTACGAGCGCTACGTCCTCAACAACGAGGACGGCTTCATGGACGAGTTCCGCCGTCGTCTGCGCGACTTCGGCGGACGTCCGACGCCGCTCCAGCACGCGGAGCGGCTCTCCGAGCGCTACGACCGTGACGTCTACCTCAAGCGCGAGGACCTGGTCCACGGCGGCGCGCACAAGCTGAACAACGCGCTCGGCCAGGTGCTGCTGGCGAAGTACATGGGTAAAGAGCGCATCATCGCGGAGACCGGCGCTGGGCAACACGGCACCGCGACGGCGATGGCGGCCGCGCACCTCGACATGCCCTGTGAGATCTACATGGGCGAGCGCGACATCAACCGCCAGCGCCCGAACGTCTTCCGGATGAAGCTCAACGGCGCGGACGTGAACCCGGTGACGGCCGGGCGCGGCACGCTCAAGGAGGCCATCTCCGAGACGATGCGCGACTGGGCGGGCACCGTCGAGCGCACCCACTACGTCATCGGCAGCGTCGTTGGCCCCCACCCGTTCCCGGCGATGGTCCGCGACTTCCAGTCGGTCATCTCCGAGGAGGCGCGCGACCAGGCGTTCGACAGGACCGGTGGGCTCCCCACCGACGTCATCGCCTGTGCGGGCGGCGGATCGAACACGATGGGCGCCTTCGACGCGTTCGTCGACGACGAGGACGTCGCGCTCCACGCCGTCGAGGCCGGCGGCGCGACGCTCCAGATCGACGAGGAGGAGGGCGTCGCACCCCACTCCGCGTCGCTCTCGACGGGCGAGGAGGGCGTCCTGCACGGCGCGCGGACGAAGCTCCTGCAGGACACCCACGGCCAGATCATGGAGAGCCACTCCGTGTCGTCGGGGCTCGATTACGCGGGCGTCGGCCCCGAGCTGGCCTACCTCGTCGACGAGGACCGCGTGATTCCGGTCAACGTCGACGACGACGCCGCACTCGAAGGGTTCCACCGCCTCTCCCGAACGGAGGGGATCATCCCTGCGCTGGAAACGGCCCACGCCTTCGGCTACCTCGAACAGGCGCACGACGAGCTGGGCGACACGGTCGTCGTCAACGTCTCCGGCCGCGGCGACAAGGACCTGGAGACCGTCATCGAGGAAACGGACAAACGGGACATCGAGGAGGCGCCTGACATGTCGATGTTCTCGGGGGGGATCTAGATGCCGGCAACCGGCAACAGCGAGGCCATCGCGAAGGCGTTCGCGGACGGCCCTGCCTACATTCCCTACCTCGCCGCGGGCGACCCCGATTACGAGTCGTCGCTGGAGTACGTCGAGGCGCTCGAACGTGGCGGCGCCGACGTCATCGAGCTTGGCCTCCCGTTCTCGGAGCCCATCGCCGAGGGGCCGACGATCCAGAGCGCCGTGATCCGGTCGCTGGAGGGTGGCATGACGCCCGAGCGGTACTTCGAGTTCGTCACTGACCTCGACGTCGACGTGCCGCTGGTCTGTATGACCTACTACAACCTCATCTACCAGTACGGCGACGAGCAGGGGCCACGCCCCTTCGTCGAGCGCGCCGCCGAGGTCGGGCTCGAGGGTTTCGTCGTCCCCGACCTCCCGGCAGAGGAGGCCGACCCCCTGCGGGAGGCCTGCGACGAGTTCGGCCTCGACCTCGTCTTCATCGTCGCGCCGACGACGAAGGGCGAACGGCTCGACCGCATCATGAGCCAGATCTCGGGGTACGTCTACGTGCAGGCGCGACTCGGGACGACCGGCGCCGAGAGCGACGTATCCGGCCAGACGACCGAGAGCCTCGAACGGCTCTCCGAGTACGACGTCGCCGATGCGGGAGCCGAAGCGAGCCACGCGAGCGACGCTGGCGACGCCGACGACACCGGCGACGCGCCCGAGGTCCCCAAGGCAGTCGGCTTCGGCATCTCCGAGGGCGAGCACGCCGAGCGGATCGTCGCCGCCGGCGCCGACGGCATCATCGTCGGCTCCGCGCTGGTGCGGATCATCGAGGAGGGCGTCGAGGAGAACCTCTCGACCGCCGCCATCGCCGACCGACTGGAGGCCCTCTCGCGGGAGCTGAAGGCGGGCGCGCGACGCGGCTACGAGGAGCGGACGGCCAGCCCGAAATCGGAGTAATTGGGTTGGAGCGTAACCTACTTGCAACGGCGCCGAACGAAACCCACTTACGGACGATTGACAGACGTTCACATAACGACCACGACGGCGCGGTGACTCGCGGGGAGTCACTCACCGACGAGGTTCCCGCCGCCGGGGGCGGCCCACGACGGACCGCCGCGGCACCGAACGAACCCATCGACGCGACAGCCACCATCCATCGACGAGGCAAACACATGACAGCAGGACTCAACGCACGACTGGACCGAATTTCGACGAACGACCGCTACCTCATTGTCCCCATGGACCACGGCATCACCATGGGCGCGGTGAAGGGGCTGAAGGACGTCGAATCGACCATCGACGGCGTCACCTCGGGCGGCGCCGACGCCGTCCTCACGCAGAAGGGCATCGCCCCGCGTGTCCACGACAACAAGAACGACGCAGGCTACATCGTCCACGCCAACGCCTCCACAACGATCGGCCCGGACGAGCGCGACAAGCGCGTCACCGCGACCGCCGAGGAGGCGGTTCGGGCCGGCGCCGACGCGGTCTCCTTCCACATCAACTCCGGGTCCCAGTACGAGCCCAAACAGATCGAGGACCTCTCCCGGCTCGTCGACGACGCCCAGCAGCTCGGGCTCCCCGTCCTCGCGATGTCGTACGCTCGCGGCCCGGACGTCGAAAGCGACGACCCCGAGGCCCTCGGCCACGCGGTCCGGCTCGCCGAGGAGCTCGGCGCCGACGTCGTAAAGACGGGCTACTCCGGCGACGCAGAGTCCTTCCAGCACGTGTGTGAGTCCACCCGCCTCCCGGTGGTCATCGCCGGCGGTTCGAAGGGGACCGACCGCGAAACCGTCGAGATGGTCCGTGGTGCGATGGATGGCGGCGCGGCTGGCGTCTCGATGGGGCGCTCCATCTTCCAGCACGACGACCCCGAAGCTATCGCTCGCGCGGTCTCGGAAGTCGTCCACGACGACCGCGACGTCGAGGACGCGTTGCGTGCGGCCGGCCTCGTGCAGGCCTGAGGACTGAGGCTGTTCTTCGGAAATTCCACGCGTCGACGGTGAGTCGCACCTCCCGTAACCGGCCCGGAGTCGCTCACCCGCAACCGGCCGTCGCGCTTTTGCGCTCGCCGCGTGCGACTGACGGTATGGCCACCTTCGATTTCGCAGATGACACCGTGATCGTCACCGGCGGCGCGTCCGGCATCGGGCGCGGGATCGCGCTCCGCTTCGGCGAGGCCGGCGCGACGGTCATCGTCGCGGACATCCGCGCGGAGCCGAAGGACGTGAACGCTGAGGTGCCAACCCACGAGAAGATCGAAGCCGCCGGGGGCGACGCGGAGTTCGTCGAGACCGACGTCACGAACCCCGACGAAATCAGTGCCGTGATCGAAGCCGCTCGCGCGGAGGGCGGCGTCGACGTGATGGTGAACAACGCCGCCCAGTACGTCTCCGAGCCGCTCTTGGAACACGACGTCAGCGAGCTTGACCGGCTCTACCGGACGAACGTCCGCGGCGCCTTCGCGGGGACGAAGGCCGCCGCCGCGGACATGGTCCGCCGGAACGAGCCCGGGCGGATCGTCAACATCTCCTCGATCAGCTCCCGGTTCGCGCAGCACGACCAGGCCGGCTACGACCTGACGAAGGCGGCCGTGAGCATGCTCACCCGGAACGCCGCCCTCGAACTCGCGGACCAGGGCATCCGGGTGAACGCGGTCGCCCCCGGCCAGATCGCGACGGAGTTCTTCCCCGGCTGGACCGAGGAAGCCAACGAGGGCGCCCGCGAGGACGCGTTTTTGAAGCCAGTGCCGATGCGACGGGCTGGTCATCCCGAGGACATCGCTGGGCCGGTGCTGTTCCTGGCGAGTGAGGACTCCGGGTATATGACCGGACAGACCGTTTTCGTGGACGGCGGCTGGAGTATTTGTTGACGTATTTTTAGGAGGTGAAGTCGGTGTTTTTGGTAGTGGGTTGAGCGCTTCGGAATACCTCGATCGATCTTAAATCGGGCTGGGTAGACGATACGGTTTCGTACGGTACTGAAACATCGAGAAGGCCCATATCTACTCTTACTTATAAACCCGATGTGCAGGTGCAGACGCTGCTGCATTGGACCACCACACCCAGAAAGCCCTCGGCCGCTCTTTATTAATCGGTTTAAATAGGTGATACGGTCTTGCTCTCGACAGCAACGCAGACTCCCAGAAAGCCCTCGGCC
>JBDGPU010000056.1:0-7917 GCA_042219525.1 Halopenitus sp. | reverse complement strand
TGCTGTCCTGGCGGACTGAAAGGGCGACGGCCGGTCGCGCCGCAGGGGAGTCGCTGAGTCAGGCACTATCTGCGCCGGGCGGTGCTGAGAGGCGCAGATATCCTGCTCAGCGACCGCGAGCGGCCGAGGGCTTTCCCGATGTTTGCGTTGCTGACAAGCGCAGCAGCGTCTGCACCTGCGCATCCCATTTATAAGTAAGAGCGGACGGGGGCTTTCTGGACGTTTGCGTTGCTGACAAGTGCAGCAGCGTCTGCACCTGCGCATCCCATTTATAAGTAAGAGCGGACGAGGGCTTTCCGGCTGTTGTGGTCCAGAACAAGTCCTCTCCGCTTCCGGACCAATTCATCAACCTCACAAACAGCCGACGAAAACGCGGTAGCAGAAGCCGCCCGAACCGCCGTGGTTTAACCGGCCACTCACCAACACCCGGATATGAGACTCATCGCGTTCGATTTCGACGGGACGCTCTCCGATTCGGAGATGACGGTCCTGCTTGCGGAGCGAGCCGGCGTCGCCGACGAAGTTGCCGAGATCACCGAGCGGGCGATGAACGACGAGCTCAGCTACGCCGAGAGCCTCTACCAGCGCGCGGCGTTGCTCGAAGGGCTCTCCGAATCAGCCGTGGCGGACGCCTTCGACGAAGTCAGGATCCGGCCCGGCGCCGCGCGCCTCATCGAACGCCTCCGCGACGAGGGCCACCACGTCGCCATCCTCACCGGAGGCTTCGAACGCGGCGTGGAGGCCGCGCTGGCTCGCGAGGGCGTCGAGGTCGACACGATCATTGCGAACCGGCTCCCGATGGCTGGCGGCCAGCTCACGGGCGATGCCGAGGGGCCGCTCATCGAGGGGACGAAGGACCACGCACTTGAGGACCTCACGGACGACGTCGGCGTCCCGCTCTCCCGGACGGTCGCCGTCGGCGACGGCGCGAACGACCTGCCGATGCTGGAGGTCGCCGGACTCTCCGTCGGCTTCGTCCCCAAACCGGCCGTCCGAAGCAGCTGCGACGCCGTCGTCGCGTCGATGGACCGGCTGGGGAAGGTGCTCGAGGGGTACCGTGTGCTGCCGGAGTCGTCGTAGGTCAGGGACCCGCAGATCCTCTCGAGACCGTCCAAGCAGCACGAATACGTTCGGTAGAGACTCCATACCGCTGAAAATCGGGATAAGGATTAAGACGGTCGACGCGGATCCCTCGCCGTGTATGAGCGGACAACGGAATCACAGTCGCTCGCGACTCGCCGCGTGGGCCGAACTCACGGGCGACGACGTGCCGGAGTCCATCGAGGATGGGGGTGACGGCACCGTCGGCCGCGACGGCCCGGACCGCTACCGCGTCGAGCGCGGGCGCGACGGATAACTTTCACCGCGCTTCGCGAACCCTTTTCCGCGATGCCGGCCAAGGTCGCATGATGGCGACCGAGGCCGACACGGCGAGCATCGAGCATCCCTTACTGACCGATGGGTTCCTCCAGCGCCGAAACTACCAGCTCCAGCTGGCGGAGTCGGCGACGGGATCGCACACGCTCGTCTGCCTCCCGACCGGCCTCGGCAAGACGACGGTGAGCCTGCTGGTGACGGCCGACCGACTGAACGACGTCGGCGGCAAGGCGCTGTTTCTGGCGCCGACGAAGCCGCTCGTCCAGCAGCACGCCGACTTCTATCGCGAAGCGCTGGAGATGGACGACGACGAGATCGTCGTGTTCACGGGCGACACGCCGCCGGAGGACCGCGCGGCGCTGTGGGGCGACGCCCGCATCGTAATCGCGACGCCGCAGGTCGTCGAAAACGACCTCGTCGGTAACCGGATCTCCCTCGCCGACGTCACCCACCTCACGTTCGACGAGTGCCACCGCGCGACCGGCGACTACGCGTACGTCTACATCGCGGAGCGGTACCACGCCGACGCAACCGAGCCGCTCGTCACGGGGATGTCGGCCTCGCCCGGCGGCGACCTCGAGGAGATCGAGACCGTCTGTGAGAACCTCAGCATTGAGAACGTCGAGGTGATGACCGAGGAGGACGCCGACGTCGGCGAGTACACCCACGACACCGACGTTCGCTGGGAGGAGGTGACGCTCCCCGAGGAGATCATCGAGATGCGCGACGCGCTCAACGAGGTGATCAAAGACCGCCTCCAGAAGCTGAAGTCCCTCGGCGTCACCAACTCCACGAACCCCAACCTCTCCCAGAAGGAGCTGAACAAGATGCGGGGGAAGCTGAAGCAGATGATGGACAACGACCAGTCGGACGGCTACAAGGGGATGTCCACCCACGCCGAGGTGATGAAGCTCCGGCGCGCCGTCGAGCTGGTCGAGACCCAGTCCGTCGAGTCCGTCCGGCGCTACTTCGAGCGCCAGCGCGAGGCCGCCCGCTCCTCCGGCGCGTCGAAGGCGAGCCAGCGACTCGTCGCCGACCCCAAGGTCCGCGAGGCGATGCGGATTGCCGACTCGTACGACGGCCTCCACCCGAAGTTCTCCCAGACCCGGATCCTGCTCGCGGAGACGCTCGGTATCAACGAGGGCGAGCGCGCAATCGTCTTCACCGAGTCCCGCGACACCGCGGAGGCCCTCGTCGACTTCCTCGAAGCCAGCTTCGACGTGAACAAGTTCGTCGGGCAGGGCGACAAGGAGGGCTCGGACGGGATGACCCAGAACCAGCAGCAGGACACCCTCGACGCCTTCCGCGCCGGCGAGTTCGAGGTGCTCGTCTCCACCTCCGTCGCGGAGGAGGGCCTCGACGTCCCCGAGGTCGACCTCGTCCTCTTCTACGAGCCGGTCCCGACCGCGATCCGGTCGATCCAGCGCAAGGGCCGAACCGGCCGCCAGGCCGAGGGCCAGGTCGTCGTCCTCATGGCCGAGGACACCCGCGACGAGGCGTTCTTCTGGATCGCCCGCCGGCGCGAGAAGCAGATGCACCAGGAGCTCGACGACCTGAAGGCCTCGACCGACGACATCGAGGACGAGATCACCGACGACGACCAGACCGGCCTCGACGCGTTCGAGGACGGCGACGGTGACGGCGGCGACGATGGCAGCGACAGCGGCGACGGTGACGGCGACGCAAGCGAGGACGCGGCCGAGGCGGCGACGGAGTCCGCCGGCGCCGACGCCGCGAGCGAGAGTCAGCCTGGGCTGACCGACTTCGAGGCGGAGGCCAGGGCCGGCAGCGACGGTGACGGCGACGGCGATGGCGACGGCAACGACGGCGGCGATGGCAACGGCGACGGCGATGGAGACGGCAACGACGACGGCGACGGCGTTTCCGAAACCGACGCTGGGGACGAACCGAGCGAGAGCGACGAGGGCGAGGGCGTCGTCGCCACCGCCGGCGTCGACGAGGGCGTCGAGGTCGTGGTCGACCAGCGCGAACTCGATTCCAACATCGCGCGGGACCTCTCGAAGCGCGAGGAGCTAACGACTCGACTCGAAACCCTCGCCGTGGGCGACTACGTCCTCTCGGACCGCGTTGCCGTCGAGCGCAAGGCCGCGGCCGACTTCGTCGACTCCCTGCTCGACGGCGACCGCTCGATGTTCGAGCAGGTCGGCGAGCTCTCCCGCGGCTACGCCCGCCCGGTCGTGATCGTCGAGGGCGCGGACCTGTACAACCAGCGCAACGTCAACCCGAACGCGATCCGGGGCGCGCTCGCGTCGCTGGCGGTCGACTTCGGGATGAGCGTCCTCCGGACCGAGGACGAGGAGGACACCGCCGAGCTGCTGGAGACCATCGCCCGGCGCGAGCAGGAGACGCGCGACCGCGAGGTGAGCGTCCACGGCGAGAAGACGACGAAGACCCTCGGCGAGCAGCAGGAGTACGTCGTCTCCTCAATCGCCGACATCGGCCCGGTGACCGCGCGCTCACTGCTGGAGCACTTCGGGACGGTCGAGGAAGTGATGACGGCGACGGTGGACGAACTCGAGGAGGTCGAGGGGGTCGGGCAAGTGACCGCCGAGCGGATCCGGAACGTCGTCGGCAGCGACTACACGTAGCAGCGGGGTCGCGGCTACAGGCGACGAGGGTCAGAGCGGTTTCTCGATGACGTATCCCCATTTTTCGTACTCCTGCTGGTCGTAGAACTGGTGAACGCCGTCCTTCGCCTCGGGAGAGGCCAGCGCGACGCGCTCGCAGCCGTGCTCGGCCGCCCAGTCCTCCACGAACTCGACGAGCGCGACGCCGACTCCATCGCCCCGCCGCGGTTCGTCCACGACGAGGTCGTAGAGCCAGGCGTGGCGTTCGTGGTGGAGGAGGTGCGTCACGAGCGCGCCGGCCACCCCGACCAGCTCGTCGTCGACGACGGCACCGAACAGGTGGTAGTCGTCTTGCGTCGTCCACTCCAGTACGTCTTCCGGGTCGCGGTCGTCCCACAGCTGTCGCAGTATCGGCACGGCCTCGCGGCGTTCAGCCGCGGTCGTCAGCTCGCGAATCTCCATGGAGCGGGATGCCGGGACAAGGGGAAATAGTTTGCCGAGCCACCGACGTTTCGCTCGGGTCGCTCGGAAGTCCGGTCGTTCGGTGCCGTTGCAACCACCCCATATAAGCCACACCTCGCCCACACGTCGGACATGGACGCCATCTCATTCGGTACCGACGGCTGGCGAGCGACGCTCGACGAGTTCACCGACGAGCGCGTGCGGATCGTCGGCCAGGCGGTCGCGGACCACCTCGACGCGGCGGGCCACGACGAGCCGGTCGCCGTCGGCTACGACGCCCGCGAAACGTCCGAGGGCTTCGCGGAAAGCCTCGCGGAGGTGCTCGCGGGCAACGGCTTCGACGTGCTGCTCCCCGAGCGCGACACGCCGACGCCGGTGATCGCGTACGCGATCGTCGAGCAGGACCTTGCGGGCGCCTGCATGATCACCGCTTCGCACAATCCGCCCGAGTACAACGGCGTGAAGTTCATCCCCGAGGACGGGGCCCCGGCGCTCCCCGAGGACACTGAGGACATCGAGGACCGTCTCGCGGAACCGAGTGTCCTCCCCGAGTCGGAGTGGGGAGACATTCGACGCCACGAGTTCGTCCACGAGCACGCGCGGGCCGCCCGCGACCTCGTCGGCGCCGACCTCGACGGGCTCTCCGTCGTCTACGACGCGATGCACGGCAGTGGCCGCGGCGTGACCGATCGCCTGCTGGAGCAGGCCGGCGCCGACGTCGAGCGCATTCGCTGCGAGACGGACCCGGACTTCGGCGGGAGCGCCCCCGAGCCGAGCGCCGAGAACCTCCACGCGCTGGCCGAGGCGGTCGCAACCCGGGACGTCGACCTCGGGATCGCCAACGACGGCGACGCGGACCGGCTCGCAGTCTGCACGCCGGACCGCGGCCATCTCGACGAGAACCTCTTCTTCGCCGCCGTCTACGACTACCTGCTCGAATCGGACGCGGGGCCGGCGGTCCGCACGGTCTCGACGACGTTCCTCATCGACCGCATCGCCGAGGCACACGGGCAGGAGGTACACGAGGTCCCGGTCGGGTTCAAGTGGGTCGCCGAGGCGATGGCCGACCACGAGGCGCTGATGGGCGGGGAGGAGTCGGGCGGCTTCACCGTCCGCGGCCACATCCGCGAGAAGGACGGCGTCCTGATGGCGCTGCTCGCCGCGGCCGCCGCCAGCGAGGAATCCTTCGACGAGCGCGTCGACCGCCTCCTCGACGACCACGGCCAGATCGCCGCCGACAAGGTGAGCATCGACTGCCCCGACGAGCGGAAGGAAGCCGTCCTCGCGGAGCTGGAAGACCACATTCCCGAGACGGTCCTCGCCACCGACGTCGCCGACGTGGTGACGAAGGACGGCTTCAAGCTCCTCCTGGCGGACGGCTCCTGGCTGCTGTTTCGACCCTCCGGCACCGAGCCGAAGCTGCGCGTTTACGCCGAGGCCAGCGAGCAGCCCCGCGTCGAGCAGCTGCTCCGGGCTGGTCGCGACCTGGTCGAGCCACTGGTCTGAAGGGGTCGCCGATCACCCGCTCGTAGAGGTCGCACTCGCTGAGGGTTCCAGTTTCACTTCCGTCGCGTGCGGCCGGCTCGCACTTTTGTTCCAGCGCCCGATAGCTGAAACGCGGTCGAGCCGGCAGTGGCGACCGCGGTGATACCATGATGGATGACAAGGCCGACGACGCCGACACCGATGCGAATGCCGGGCACGGGTGCGATCAACCGCCGCCTGCCGATCGGGAGCGACGGCGCGACAGCGGCGCCGAGTCGGGAGACCAGCCAGCCGACGGAGCAGGTACCTGCCAGTGTCTCGGAGGGGACTCGGAGAGTGACGGCGAAACTGGCGAAAGCGATGGCGGAAACGCCGCTGGTGGCGGCGGCGACACCGGCGGCGACGGCGGCGGCGACGGCGGCGGCGACACCGGCGGCGACGGCGGCGACGGCGGCGACCAGGAACCGTCCTTCACGGAGCGGTGCCGACGCTGGCTCAAGCTCTGGCGCGTGATCCTCCTCGTGATCCTGGCGCTGGTGCGGCTGGTCCGGGCGCTGTGACGAACGGGACCGGTTCGGTGAGCAGTCGTCGGCAGGTCGTTGCCAGCGAGCAGGACGGTCTGCCGTAGGATCGTCGCCCAGGTCTGGACCGCAGCTCGACGAGCGGGCCACAAACGACTTCAACGGCGCCGGAGCGGCCGTGTTGCGGACTGGTTTCGGTCGCCAGAGCGCCGGCTGGCGATTCGCTCGCGTCGGCTGCGACAGTTGCGATCGGGTGCCTTTTTAGGGGAAAGCGACGTAGCCGTTCGTATATGTTCAAGGCCATCGTGAGTGCGTCAACGCTGCAGGACGCGCTCGATTCGGTGAGCGTGCTGGTCGACGAATGCAAGGTCCGCCTCAACGAGGAGGAGCTCGCCATCCGGGCCGTCGACCCCGCCAACGTCGGCATGGTCGACCTGTCGCTCGAAGCCGCAGCCTTCGAGTCCTACGAGGCCGACGGCGGCGTCATCGGCGTCAACCTCGCGCGGCTTCAGGACATCGCCGGCATGGCCAGCTCCGGGGACCTGATCCACCTGGAGCTGGACGAGGAGACCCGCAAGCTCCACATCGCCATCGATGGCCTCTCGTACACGCTCGCGCTGATCGATCCCGACTCCATCCGCCAGGAGCCCGACATCCCGGACCTCGACCTCGCCGCCGAGATCGTCGTCGAGGGCGCCCAGCTCGACCGCGGTATCACGGCCGCCGACATGGTCTCCGACCACATCCGCCTCCGCGTCGACGAAGCCGACGAAGCGTTCTACATCGAGGCCGAAGGCGACACGGACGACGTCGACCTGAAGCTCGAACGCGAGGACCTCATCGACCTCACAGCCGGCCCCGCCGACTCCCTGTTCAGCCTCGACTACCTGAAAGACATGAACAAGGCCATCCCCTCCGACGCCGAGGTCGTCATCGAGCTCGGCGAGGAGTTCCCGGTCAAGCTCCACTACAGCTTCGCCGAGGGCCTCGGCAACGTGACGTACATGCTCGCGCCGCGCATCCAGAGCGAATAGGGCGTTTTCTCTCGGTCAATCGGGCTCTTTCTTTGCGGTTCTACTGCAAGAAGCCAGAGATTCCGCCGCCGGTTTTGTTTATAAAACGGGGTTTAAAGACAGTAATCTCCCCCTTACAGCACCGCAAACTCCCAGAAAGCCCTCGGCCTTTCAGTCCACCAGGACCGCGACAGCAACCGCGACCGCGACAGCACCACCCAGCAACCGCAATACCTCGGCCCACCCCAGCCTCGGCCGGGGCGCGCCGGCACTGCACCGCGACGCGCGGCGCGCCCCGCCCTCCCTCGCACGCGTTGCTCGCGCGCGCCACCGCCCATGCACCGCACGCCGGACAGCCGGCAAGCGACGACCGCCAAAGAACCGCCGCCAGCGACGCCCGGCCACCACTCCTGGGCGGGACTGAAAGGGGCAGCCGCTGAGCGGGACGCCCTGCGACGCTAGCACCGCAAT
>JBDGPU010000044.1:0-8017 GCA_042219525.1 Halopenitus sp. | reverse complement strand
CGCACAGCATCGGCGCGCCACCGGCCTCCCTCGCACGCGTTGCTCGCGCGCGCCGACCACCCCGCACCGCACGCCGGACAGCCGGCGAGAGGCGTCCGCCGAAGAACCGCCGCAAGCGACGCCCGGCCACCACTCCGGGGCGGGACTGAAAGGGGCAGCCGCTGAGCGGGACGCCCTGCGACGCAAGCACAGAGCCAGCGAACGAGCGTAGCGAGTGAGCTGGCGAGGCGCACAGCGAGCAGCGCGACCGCCTCAGCGGCTGGGGCTTTCTGGGCGTTCTGAGTGGTGTCGCCAGCGACGACAACCGAACCAACCACGCATTCAACGATCACCTCAGCGGCTGGGGCTTTCTGGGTGAGCCGAGTGGTGTCGCCGGCGACGACAGCTGGCCAACCCAAAACTTGCAACGCACGAATTACAGCTGGCGATCGACCAACGAATCCATCCGGAGATCGGAAGCACAATTCACTTCCTAATTTCGGGGAACCGTTTTGAGGCTGGCCGTGGTACCCCCCTCCATGTACGTCCGTGATGCCAAAAACCGGGACGAGGCGTGGTTACTGCACCACATCGAGGAGATGGGGCTCGACGCTGCCGCGTTCCGGTCGCGCGATTACGTCATCGCCGTCGACGAGGAAACGGACGACCGCGTCGGATTCGGGCGCATCCGGATCCACAAGAACGACCCCGAACTCTGTGAGCTGACCGGGATCGGCGTCCTCGAATCCTGGCGGGGGCAGGGTGTCGGCGCCCACGTCATCGAGCGCCTGATCGAGAAAGCGGGCGACGATGGGTTCGACACGGTGTACACGCTGACCGACCAGCCGAACTACCTGGAGCGATTCGGCTTCGACCGAATCGACGACGAGGCACTCCCCGACCGCCTGCAGGACCGACTCGCGGAGAAACGCGAGAACGTCAGCGAGGAGGTCGTCGGCCTCGAACTCGCCACCGACGAGTTCGAAATGCCGGCGTATCTCCGGGAGGCGTTCAAAGAAGCAGAGGGCAAGCGTCCCGAGGAGCAGGAGCAAGAGCCCGAGGAATCGCCGGAGGACTTCGGGATCGACCCCGAGGAAGCCTCGTACAAGTACGACACCGGCAGCTGACGGGTCGGGCGGGCTGCTACCCGGAAGTGCTTATAAACCCGCGCGCCTCGCTGGGCTTTTCCTGTTCGCTCGCAACCAGCACGTATGGATCCGCTGGTCGAGCGCGCACGCGAAGCCGCCGAGAACGCCTACGTCCCGTACTCCGACTACACCGTCGGTGCGGCCCTCCGCACGGCGGACGGGACGGTGTACGAGGGCTGTAACCTCGAGAACGCGAACTACTCCAACAGCCTCCACGCCGAGGAGGTCGCCATCGCCGAGGCGGTCAAGAACGGCCACGAGGAGTTCGACCGCATCGCCGTGACGAGCGGCGCCCGCGACGGCGTCACGCCCTGCGGCATGTGCCGCCAGACGCTCGCGGAGTTCTGCGACGACGACCTGGTCGTCGTCTGCGACGAGGGCGACGGCGAGATCACGGAGTACAGCCTCGGCGAGCTCATCCCGAACACCATCGACGTCGAGATGTTGCAGGAAGCCGGCTCCGTCGAGGACTGAGTACCGACCGACAGGAGCGCCGTTCTCCGGAAACGGCGAGTAGCTTTTTCCCGAAGTCGCGTGCACCGTCGCACATGTCCTACGAACTCCACGAACCGCGGTTCGACGGTACCTCTGCGGACCGCTGGGAGGAACCCGACTGGGAAGCGGTTGCCGGCGACGACCCGACGACGATAGCCGGGCACTTCCTGCTCTGTGCGGACGAATTCCCGCCAGAATCGGTCTCGGATCTCGAACTCGCCGTCGTCGACGAGGACATGCGGCTCAACCGGAACGCGCTCGCGGACGCCCTCCACGGGCCCCACAGCATCGAGACGCTGGACGTTCGCGGGGAGCTCGCCGAGGCTATCGAGGACCTGGTTCACGAACTGCTCCGTGACAACTTCGAATCGATGCCGGAGACGAAGCAGGGCGTCGACGAACAGCTCCTCGCGTGGCAGCAGGAGGAAGCGGAACACGAACACGAGGTCGAACAGAAGCTCCACACCGAGGACGACGCGCGCTACCACGAGGTGAAAGGGGAGGTCATCGAGTCCAGCGAGGAGCGCCCTGAAAAGGGCTGGTAGCATGGCCGAGGGGTCGGACGTGACCGGAGACGGCGACGAAGCCGGCGAAATCCGGGTCGGCACCTGCGGGTACCAGTGGTACGACCCGCCCGAGGGATGGAAGGAGGAGTACGAGAGCAAGCTCCACGCCTACTCCGCCGACCCCGCGTTCGACCTCGTCGAGTTGAACCGGACGTTCTACGAGCTCCCGCAGGTCTCGACCGCGGAGCGCTGGCGCCGCGAAGTTATCGAGGACTTCGAGTTCGCGGTGAAGGGCTGGCAGGCGCTCACCCACGAGTGGGCGAGCCCGACGTGGAATACCCATCGCGAGGGCGTCGAGGACGACCCCAACATCGACACCGACGAGGTCGGATCGCTGCAGTCCAACCCCACCGTCCGCGAGGCGTGGGACCGGACGAAGGCCCGCGCGGACGCGCTCGACGCGAACGTCGTCCTCCTGCAGCTCCCGCCGAGCTTCGGGACGAGCGAGGCCACCGTCGACGACATGCGCGAGTTGCTCTCGTCAATCGACCGCGAGGGGCTCACGATCGCCTGGGAACCGCGCGGCGACTGGCACGACGAACCCGACCACGTCGCCGAGGTCTGCGACGAGCTCGACCTGGTCCACGTTGTCGACCCACTGCGCGACGAGCCGCTATCGGACCACCCGACCGCGTACCTTCGACTTCACGGGCTGAACGAGGACCGATACGACTACTCGTACGACTACACCGACGAGGAGCTTCGTGATCTCCGCGAACGCGTCGACGACTTCTCGGCGGAACACGAGACGGTGTACGTTCTCTTCAACAACGACGCGATGTACGAGAACGCGCGGCGGTTTCAGGAGCTGCTGGCGGAGTAGCAACGCGGCGACCGTGGAGCCGTGGTCGGGGCTACTCCAGTCCCTCCTGCAGCTTCGCGTGGAACGTCTCCTGTGCCGGGAGATGCTCGACGTCGCCGCGGTCCTCGGGCAGGTGGAGCCACCGGAGCACGACGACGAGGTCGTGTTCGGGGTCGACGAACACGGTGTTCTGTCCGTGACCGAGAGCCGCGTAGGCGGACTCGGGCGCGCTCGGCCAGAGCTGGCCGTCCGTGTTGAGCCACCAGAGGAAGCCGTAGCCGTCGAAGACGTCCGAAGGGGTCGTCGACTGCTCGACCCATTCCTCGGGGAGCATCTGCTTGCCGTCCCACTCGCCGCCGTTGAGCATGAGGTGGCCGACGCGGGCGAGATCGCGAGCGGCGATCCAGAGGCCGCCGCCCCAGTGGCCGCCGCCGGTGACGCTGCGCATCGCGGTGCCGTCAACGTCGACGACGGAGTTGTAGTAGCCATGCCACTGCCAGGTGTCGGTCGCGCCGATGGGCTGCATGATCTCCTTCCGGAGGACGGCCGGGAGCGGACGACCGAGGACACGCAGCAGCGACAGCGCGAGTCGGTTGATCCGGACGTCGTTGTACTCGAAGAACGTGCCCGGTTCCTCGAGGTCGCGCGTCTCGGCCTTGTCGAGCTCCTCGCCGTCCTTCCCGACAGCGCGGTTGCGGTCGACGGCGTCGGGCTTGCCGAACAGGGTGCCTTCCCACTCGCTGGTCTGCTCGAAGAGGTGTCGCCAGGTGATTTTGCGGTTGTGCTCGCTCTCGAACCCGCCGTCGTCGACGGTCTCGCGGACGGGGTCGTCGACAGTGAAGAGCCCCTTCTCGTACGCGCGGCCGCCGACCATCGAGATGAAGCTCTTGGCGACGCTGAACGTCTGGTCGACGCGGCGCGTGTCGCCCCACTCCGCGACGAGTTTCCCCTCCTTGAGGATAAGCCCGGCCGGGCCACCCCGGCGCTCGGGGTGTGGGCCGATCTGCTCGCCGTACTCGCCCTCGCTCTCGTCCCAGGGGTCCATGTCCCCGAAATCGTAGTTGATCGTCTCGTGGCTGGTGCCGTGCGTGAGGTGGTAGTCGACGGCGTCGGCGACGGCGTCCGGGTCGAGGCCGACGTCCGTTGGGTCGACCGATTCGAAGCCGTCCGCGTCGGGAAATTCCATGGCGAGGTGTCGACGGCGGGGGCTTTTATACGATCGGCTCCCGGCGAGGGCGTCGGCGAGGGCTGGTCCGGCGGTGATGACCGTCCGCTCACGACAGACCTTTCACCGAACCCGACGAATCCCGCAGATATGTCCGAGGACAGCGACGCTGACGAGGAGTTTCAGTATCACGTCGAACTCGCCCCCGGCGACGTCGCCGACGCGGTCCTGCTGCCCGGGAACCCCGAGCGCGTCGACAAGGTGACCGCCCTCTGGGACGAGTACGACGAGGTCTCCCACCACCGCGAGTACCGGACCGCGACCGGCGAGTACGACGACACGCCAATCTCGGTCACGTCGACCGGGATCGGCTCGCCGTCGGCCGCGATCGCCGTCGAGGAGCTGGCCCGCGTCGGCGTGGACACGTTCATCCGCGTCGGCTCCTGTGGTGCGATTCAGGAGGGGATGGAGGTCGGTGACCTGGTTATCACCTCGGGCGCCGTCCGCCAGGAGGGAACCAGCGACGAGTACGTCCGCGAGGACTACCCGGCCGTCGCCGACGACGAGGTCGTCTCCGCACTGGTCGCGGCCGCCGAACGTCTCGGCTACGACTACCACGTCGGGCTGACGATGAGCGCCGACTCCTTCTACGCCGGACAGGGCCGCGAGGGCTTCGAGGGCTTCGAGGCCGCCGGCTCCGACGAGCTCGTCGAGGAGCTCCGGAACGCGAACGTGAAGAACATCGAGATGGAGGCCAGCGCCATCCTCACGCTGGCGAACGTCTACGGCCTGCGCGCCGGCGCGGTCTGCTCGGTGTACGCCAACCGCGTCACCGGCGAGTTCCGCACCGAGGGCGAGTCGCGCGCGGCCGAAACGGCCAGCCTCGCAGTCTCACTGCTCGCTCGCATGGACGAGGTGAAGCGTGAGGCCGGTGTCGACCACTGGCACGCCGGACTGAGCCTCGAATAGGCCCGCTCCGGCTTCGTCGCAAGCGAACGAGCGCCGTCCTGTCGGTGAGTTAGCTGCTTCCCCGTTGCGCGCCGTTTCGTAGCTGATTTACCCCGTGAATCCGGACCGAACCACATGACCAACGATGTCGTCGTCGTGGGCTCCGGCTACGCCGGAGCAGGGACGGTGAAGGCGTTCGAGGACGAAATCCGGGACGCCGAAGCGAACCTGACGTGGATCTCCGAACACGACTACCACCTCGTGCTGCACGAGGCTCACCGCGTCATTCGCGACCCTAGCGTCGAGAAAAGCGTCACCATCCCCGTCGACGAGATCAAATCGCCCAGCACGGACTTCCAGCAGGGTCGCGTCACCAGCATCGACACCGACGAACAGGTCGTCGAAGTCGAGGATGGCTCGACCGTCGACTACGACTACCTCCTGCTCGCGGTCGGCTCCTCGACCGCCTTCTTCGGCATCGACGGACTGCAGAAGAACGCCCACGAGTTAAAGAGCCTGCAGGACGCCCACGACATCCACGACGACGTCCGCGAGGCGGCAGCGGACGCGACGAAGTCCGACCCCGCCGAGGTGCTGATCGGCGGCGCCGGGCTCTCCGGCATCCAGACGGCCGGCGAGATCGCCGAGTACCGCGACAAGCACCGCGCGCCCATCTCGATCAAGCTCATCGAGGGCCTCGACGAGGTCTTCCCCGGCAACGACCCCGAGATCCAGGGCGCGCTCCGGAAGCGCCTGGAGAACAAAGACATCGAGATCCTCACGGGTGACTTCATCTCGGAGGCCGACGAGGAGCAGGTCTACCTCGGTGGCGGCGAGGACGAGGAGGCCGAGAAGCTGCCGTATGACGTGCTTATCTGGACCGGCGGTATCACGGGCCAGGAGGAGCTTGCGGACGTCGACGTCGAGAAGGACGAGCGCTCGAACCGCGTCATCGCCGAGTCCGACTTCAGCACGAGCGACGACAACGTGTTCGCCATCGGCGATACGGCGCTGGTCGACCAGGGCGAGGACGACGTTGCGCCGCCGACGGCCCAGGCTGCCTGGCAGGCTGCCGAGGTCGCCGGGGAGAACCTCGCCCGCGCCGTCCGCGGGTCACCGCTGAAGACGTGGCGTCACGAGGACAAGGGGACCGTCATCTCCGTCGGTGACCAGGCCGTCGCCCACGACGTCGCCGGGTTCCCGATTACGACGTTCGGCGGCACGAGTGCCAAGGTGCTGAAGAAGGGCATCGCCTCGCGCTGGATCGCCAAGGTGTCATCGGTCGGTCGCGCCGCCGGCGCCTTCGGCGACATGTAGGCTCGGCAGGTCGCTTTTCGTCGCCGCTTTTCCTCGCGAGAAAACTTTGGCCAGGGCAACATCCATAACCTCCCCCGCAAATGATTGTGTATGAGTACCACAGACCGTCCGACCGTCGAGGACGTGATGTCGACACCGCTCGAAACGATCTCGAAGGACGCGACGGTACGGGAGGCCGCCCAGAAGATGCGCGAGGAGGACATCAGCGCGCTCGTCGTCACCACCTCACCGCGAGCGATCGTGAGCAGTACTGACGTCCTCGACGCCGTCGCCGACGGGGCCGACGTGACCGAGTTGCTCGTCTCGGACGTCATGACCACCGAGGTCGAGACCGTCGCGCCAGACCTCTACATGGAGGAGGTGGCGGCGATGATGACGAACTACGAGATCAACCACCTGCCGGTCGTCGACGACGACTACGTCGGGATGATCTCCTCGACCGACGTGACCGCCCAGCTCACCTAACAGGTCCTTCCGCTGAACTCCGGCAGAGAGGCAGAGAAACGTTCGAACGCCGGGGTCACGAGAGCGACGAGCTGCCTGCAGAATGGCCTCAATGTTCGGGCTCTTCGGCCGGCGCGCGCATGTCGTCGATACGCAGGATCAGCACGTTCGCTGTCTCGTCCTTGCCGTCGACGGTGCCCTCGATGAGCAACTTCGAGAGGGGGGTCGGGCCGACGGTGACGGAGTCGCCCTCGTGGAAGTCGCGTACGGACCCCTGGACGTGAATCTCGGCACGGCAAAGTTCGGGGTGGTGAACGCTGGAGAGGTCGATGCCCTCGATGTTGACGGACTCGACGATCTCGCCGTTGTGGCGGAGCTCGACTTCGGCGGGCTCATCCATTCGCTGGACGTCGAGCGCCTCGTAGGCGTTCGCGGTCGGCTTGTATCCGCCCTTCGGGCCCGGGACGCCCTCGACCAGCTGCAGGGCCTTCAGGCTCTGCATCTGGTTTCGGATCGTGCCGGGGTTTCGGTCGACTTCGTCGGCGATCGTCTCGCCTTTTACCGCGTCCTCCTGCTCACGGTACAGGTTGATCAGCGCCGTGAGAATCGTTTCCTGACTGGAGGTTAGCTCGATCGATGACATGAGCAGACTTACTGGCGGAACGCGCTTAAAGGCGATGGAAGTTTTATCCAGCCAGGAATGCCTATTTGATAACTAGCAGTTACTGCACTCGTCGGCGCCGATTGGAATCCCGATTCTCCAATCGAGAAAGTGGGTTTGCAACGAACGTCACGTGTTCGTGGAGACCGGGACTCAGAGTGATACCGTTTACCATGACCCTCGTAGCTCCAATCACGAGGCGCTGGTTTAGTGCGTGATTTGCTCGGTAGTCGCTGTCGACACCACTCTAAACACCCGGAAAACGACAGCCGCTGACCGGTCGCTTTCCGCGTGGTTTGTTCGCTCACCGTTACGGCTGAAACCACTCAGCATGCTTCGAAAGCCCCAGCCGCTGACCGGTCGCTTTCTGCGTGGTTTGTTCGCTCACCGTTACGGCTGAAACCACTCAGCATGCTTCGAAAGCCCCAGCCGCTGACCGGTCGCGCTGCTCGCTGCGCTCCTCACCCGCCTCGCTCCCTCACTCCGTTCGGT
>JBDGPU010000176.1:0-8107 GCA_042219525.1 Halopenitus sp. | reverse complement strand
GGGCGTCCCGCTCAGCGGCTGCCCCTTTCAGTCCCGCCCCGGAGTGGTGGCCGGGGCGTCGCCGACGGCGGTTGCCGGGCTGTCGCGGCGCGGCTGCGGTGGCGCGCGCGAGTAACGCGTGCGAGGGAGGCCGGCGCCGAGGCGGTGCGGTTCCGGCGCCGGCCGAGGCTGGGGAGGGCTGAGGAGTGCGGATGCGGTGCTCTCGAGGTTGCGACCGCTGTCACGGTTGCGGGGCTGTCGCTGTTGCGGTCGCTGTTGCGGTCCTGGCGGACTGAAAGGGCGAGTGCCGGTCGCGCCGGAGGGGAGTCGCTGAGTCGACCCCTATCTGAACCGGGCGGTGCGGAGAGGTTCAGATATGTCGCTCAGCGACCGCGAGCGGCCGAGGGCTTTCGAGGGATCTGTGTTGCTGTCAAGGACAGCAGCGTCTGCACCTTTATATACAGTTTATAAGCAAGAGCGACAGAGGGCTTTCAGGCTGCTATGGTCAACTACGACAACGTCTGCACCTGTTCTCCCGACCGATAACCAAGAGCCGACCTATCCGTCGTAAGACGCTCCAATCCGACTTACGGCATCGCGATCTGCTCTTCGGCTTCGAGCAGCTCGTGGTAGCGGTTGCGGATGGTAACTTCGCTGATGTTGGCGACCTCGCTGACCTCGCTCTGGGTCACCTTCTCGTTGGTGAGCAGTGAGGCGGCGTAGACGGCGGCGGCGGCGAGCCCGACGGGCGACTTGCCCGAATGGATCCCCTGCTCCTTCGCCGTCGAGAGGAGCTGTCGGGCGCGACGCTCCGACTCGTCTGAGAGGTCGAGGTCGGACGCGAACCGGGGGACGTAGCTCTCGGGGTCGGCGGGCTGGATCTCGAGTTTGAGCTCGCGGACGACGTAGCGGTACGTCCGGGCGATCTCGTCTTTCTCGACGCGGGAGACGTTCGCGATCTCGTCGAGGCTCCGCGGGGTGCCGGCCTGGCGGGCGGCTGCGTACAGCGAGGACGTCGCGACGCCCTCGATGGAGCGACCGGGGAGGAGATCCTCGTCGAGCGCGCGGCGGTAGATGACCGACGACGTCTCGCGGACGTTGTCCGGGAGGCCCAGCGCGGAGGCCATGCGGTCGATCTCGCCGAGCGCCTGCTTCAGGTTCCGTTCCTTGGAGTCGCGCGTGCGGAATCGCTCGTTCCAGGTCCGGAGCCGCTGCATCTTCTCGCGCTGGCGACTCGACAGCGAGTTGCCGTAGGCGTCCTTGTCCTGCCAGCCGATGTTCGTCGAGAGCCCCTTGTCGTGCATCATGTTCGTCGTCGGGGCACCGACGCGGGACTTCTCGTCTTTCTCCTTGGAGTCGAACGCGCGCCACTCCGGCCCGCGGTCGATCGACTCCTCGTCGACGACGAGGCCACAGTCACTACAGACGGTTTCGCCGTGTGCGGTGTCGGTCGTCAGCTGACCGCCACACTCGGGACAGACCAGTTGCTCCTCCTGTTCCTCCTCGGTCTCCGCTTCGGTTTCGTCGCGGGCACGCTCCCCGGTGTGGTTTCGCACGTTTTCACTCATTTTGCTGAAGTAGGCTGGAGGGTCCGAAAGATGGATCTCGGATCCGTTCTCCGTATGAATAAAGAGGTTGGTCAACTATTTAAACCCGTCGGCTGCGAGTTCCGACGAACACGCCAGAAATCGGGAGATAGCGACCGCTTGCCTGTAGATCGACCCGGATCCGGATCTCCAGTCGATATGGACCATTGCTCACTACAGCCCATATATAATGGTTTCGCAGGGGGTGGTCACTCCGTCCAAGCCACCCCTCGACGAGCATCCAGCACCTGAAACCGCTCTCGACCCTCAGTCTGGCGACGTAGCGCAACCGGCGGCGGGTTCCGCGAGGACAACGGCTTTACGAGGCGCAGACGCAGGTCGTCGTATGCAGCGGGACCTTTCCGCGCTCGACGACTCTCTCGAGGATGCCGGCGTCGACGGCTATCTTCTCGACGCCTCCCAGGACGATTCCGACCAGCTCTACCTCTCCGGATTCACTGGCCCGGACCCGTTTCTCACGCTCCGTGCGAACGGCCGGACCCACCTGCTCGTCTCCGGGCTCGAGTACGGCCGCGCGACGGAGGAGGCCACCGCGGACACCGTCGAACGTCACGCCGACTACAATTTCGAGTATGGCGACCGCGAGGAGAAGCTCGACATGTACGCCGAGTTCGTCGCGGACAAGGGCGTCGACTCGGTGATCGTACCGCCCCGCGGGCCGGTCGAAACGGCCGACGGACTCCGGGACCGCGGGATCGACATCGACGTCGACCGCGACGACAGTGTGACGGAGATCCGGGCGGTCAAGACCGAGGCCGAGATCGACCACATCCGCCACGCGCAGAACGCAAACGAAGCCGCGATGCGGGCCGCCGAGGACCTGATCGCCGCCGCCGACGTGGCCGGCGAGGGCGACGTGGCCGGCGAGGACGACGCCGACTACGAGGCCGGCACCCTCGTGTACGACGATGCGCCGCTAACGAGCGAGCGCGTGAAAGAGGAAATCGAGGTGACGCTGCTCCGGCACGGCTGCGCGCTCGACGAGACGATCGTTTCCTGCGGGGCGGCCGCCGCGGACCCCCACGACCGCGGTTCCGGACCGCTGACGGCCACCGAGTCGATCATCATCGACATCTTCCCCCGGGACAAGGCCTCGAAGTACAACGCCGACATGACGCGAACGTTCTCGAAGGGCGAGCCCTCCGAGACCATCCAGGAATGGTTCGACCTCACCGAGGAAGCCCTGGAGGCCGCCCTCGACGCCGTCGAGCCCGGCGCCACCGGCGAGGACGTCCACGCGGCCGCCTGTGAGGTGTACGAGGACGCGGGCGAGCCGACCTTCCGCACCGATCCGGAGACGGAAACCGGCTTCATCCACTCCACGGGTCACGGCATCGGGCTCGACGTCCACGAGCTGCCGCGCCTCTCCAGCGGCGGCGGCGAGCTGGAGCCGGGCCACGTGATCACCGTCGAACCCGGCCTCTACGACCCCGACGTCGGCGGCGTCCGCATCGAGGACCTCGTCGTCGTCACCGAGGACGGCTACGAGAACCTCACGGACTACCCGGTCGAGCTCGTGCTCGACTGAGTACTCAGCCACCGTCGCGTTCGACTGCTCGTTGGGTCGCTTTTAGTGAAAGTCGTCGACGCTCGCGAACACCGATCGCTGGGTCGTGTGACCGCGTGCCGTTACACGTTCGCGTCGGTCGATTGGCGGAATTCACCGCGATCTGAGGGACGATCTAACCGCCAGATCCGACGTGTGAGGTGCTATCATGCCCTTCAACGAACTTATCCGTGAATAGTCACTAGATTGGGTACTTACCACCCTCTGCGGTCGCACCCGGGTCCGAACCCGTGATGTGACGCCTTGGGACGGAGACCTCATATGAAGGCACACATTCACGGCGACGATCACAGCCGGGCCACCGTCGCGTCGTCGCCCGCTTCGCAGTCGGTGACTCGAACGTGACCGGGATCAGAACTCCTAGCAGCGACCGAATCACAATCCTCAACGTCGACGACGACCCCGCGTTCAGCGAACTCGTCGCGACGTATCTGGAGCGGCTGGACGACCGGTTCGAGGTCCGGACGGCGGAGAACCCGCGGACGGCGCTGCGCATCGTCGATGAGGAGCACGTCGATTGCGTCGTCAGCGACTTCGACATGCCGGAGTTCGACGGGCTCGAACTGCTCGAAAGCGTCCGCGAGAAGAACGAGGACCTGCCGTTCATCCTGTTCACGGGCAAGGGAAGCGAGGCGATCGCCAGCCGAGCCATCTCGGCGGGCGTCACCGACTACCTCCAGAAGGCATCAGGCACCGAGCAGTACGAGATCCTCGCGAACCGGATCCGGAACGCGGTCTCGGAGACCGAGGCAAACCAGCAGATGGACCGCGCGTTCGAGGCCATCGACGCGGCCCAGGAGGGCATCTCACTACTGGACGACGACGGCACGTTCATCTACGTCAACGACACGTACTGCGACATAACTGGCTACGACAGGGCGGAACTCGTCGGCGAGCACTGGCACCTGCTGGCCCAGGAGGACCTCCTGACCCAGTTCGACGAGGAGATCGTTCCGGCGCTGGAGGCGACCGACTACTGGCAGGGCGAGACGACGTACGTCCGGAAGGACGACCGCCCCGTCGTCGTCGACCACGTCGTCTCGTACACGAACGACGGGTCCATGGTCTGTCTCATCAGCGACGCGTTCGGCACCGAAGCCCACGGCACGCCGGAGGGCGGCGCCCGGCTGCTCGACGAGGCGCTCGACGCGATGGAAGACATCTTCGTCGTGCTGGACGAGGATGGAAAGCTCCTGCGGGCCAACCGCCGGTTCACCGAGGTGACCGGATATTCCATCGAGGAGCTATCCGAGATGGACCGCACCGACCTGGTCAGGGACGAAGACGTCGGGCGGCTCGAGGCGTATCTCCACGAGCGCAACCATGCTGGACGAGCCAAACTGCGGGCCTCGCTCGTCACCAAGGACGGCCAGGCCATCCCTTACGAGCTCCGAACGCGCGAAATGACGGATACGTACGGCGAGACCATCGGCTACGTCGCGAGCGGTCGCGACGTCTCGGAGCAACGCCGTCGCGAGCGCCAGCTCGAACGGCAGGCGTCACAGTTCGAGTCGTTCGCCGAGGTGCTGGCCCACGACCTCCGGAACCCACTCACCGTGGCATCGGGACGCGTGCGCGAGGCGCTCGAAACCGGGTCGACCGAACATCTCGAGGCCGCCGACAACGCGCTTTCGAACCTCGATAAGGCTATCGACAACCTGGCCGAGGCGATGCAGGAGGGATCGATCGCGGAGTCGACGACGCGGGTGCAACTCGCCAGCGTCTTCGAGGACGCCCTGTCCAGCGTCGGGTTCGACGATGCCCGCCTCTCCGTCGACCCGGACCTGTTCGTGAATGGGGACGCCTGCGCGATCACGCGGCTCGCCGAGAACCTGCTCTCGAACGCCGTCGATCATGCTGGACCATCGCCGTCCGTCCGGGTCGGCGCGTTGCCGAACGGCTTCTTCGTCGAGGACGATGGACCGGGTATCCCCGAAGGCGAGCACGAGACGGTGTTCGACCCCGGACGGACCTCCAAGCCCGACGAGGGCGGCTACGGACTCGTCAGCGTTCGACAGATCGCGCTCGCCCACGGCTGGAGCGTTCGGGTCGCCGAAGGCACCGACGGCGGTGCTCGCTTCGAGTTCACGGACGTCGCGCTCAAGGATCAAACCGCTGACCACGAGCGGGCCGACAGCGCGGTCTAGCTCGGGCGCGGACGTCTCGCCGCGCGCACACGTTTCGCGGATTCACCCGCGATTTCCGCGGCAGACATTCACGATAGTTCGTCCGGATATCGCCGGAGATGGGGTCGATCGCGCCGGGATCGCAATCGCCTTTTAATCGCCGGTCCAAGCAATGACGTGAACTGGCGGTACGCTTACACTGCGCTACTCCTCTGCACGCTCGCGTTCGCGTCGACCATGGTTGCGCGATTAGTCATTAGTCCGGTCGTGCCTCTCATCGCAGCGGACTTCGGCGTCTCCTACAGCACCATCGGACTCGCGCTCTCGGGCATGTGGGCCGCCTACGCGCTCGCGCAGTTCCCCTCCGGCGTCCTCGGCGACAAGTTCGGCGAGCGCCGGATCATCCTCACGGCGGTTGGAGCGACTGCGGTCACCGCGCTCCTCCTGGCGTTCGCACCGTCGGTCGAAGTGTTCATTCTCGGGGCGGTTCTCCTCGGCGCCGGTGCGGGGCTCCACTACTCCGTCGCGACGACGTTCCTCGCGAAGCAGTTCGACGACATCGGCCGTGCGATCGGCTTCCACGTCGCCGGCGGCCCGATTGCCGGGCTCGTCGCCCCGCCGATAGCGGCCTACGTCGGCGCCCAGTACGGCTGGCGTTCGGCGCTGCTGCTGGGCGTCGCCGCCGCCGTGCCCGTGTTCGTGCTGTTCGCGGCGAAGGTCGAGCCGACGGAGCCGGCCCGCCCGGAGCAGCCGATGCGTGAGCGGTTCGAGCTGGGCGCGCTCGTCGAGCTCCTCTCCCGGCGATCGATCGCCTACACGACGTTGCTCGCGATGTTCGGCGCGTTCTCCTGGCAGGCGACGGCCTCGTTCCTGCCCGCGTACCTCGCGGAGGCCGGCGGGCTCTCGACCGGTAACGCGGCGATCCTGTTCTCGCTATACTTCGTGATCCACGGCGCGACGCAACCGCTCACCGGGGGACTCTCGGACCGAATCGGCCGCGACCCCGCTGCGATGGTAACGATGACCTCAGGGATCATCGGCTACGGCCTGCTCGTCGTCGGCGCGCTCGCGGACGTCGGTATCGTCACCTACGCGGTCGCGACGCTGTTCGTCGGCCTCGCGATGTCGTGGGGCGCCCCCGTGCAGTCGCGGTTCATGGACCTCCTCTCGGCCGAGGAGCGCGGGGCCGGCTTCGGGCTCGTCCGTACGGCGTACATGGTCCTGGGGGCCACGGGAAGCGTCGTCATCGGCACGCTCTCCGAGGTCGTTAGCTGGCCGGCCGCCTTCGGACTCCTCGCCGGCATCATGGCTATCGGGCTGTGTACGCTGCTCGGCAATCGGCTGCTGCGGCTCGACCTGTAGCGCGCATCGTCGACGGAACGGCATCCGAGCTAGTAGTCACAGCTGTCGACGGGCCCCAGCCGAAAAACGAGTCGGCGCATCGGGCGAGACGGGGTCGGCCGGGACGCGCGCGGTAAAAACCGAATCCGTCGGGACTACTCGCCGAACTCCTTCTCGTCGCCGTCGGGGAGCTCGATGTCCTCGGCCTCCTCGTCGCCGACCTCGCGGAAGAGACCCTCGAACTCCTCGTGTTCGGTGAAGCCGCTGACGGTCGTGTCCATTTCGTCCTGGAGTTCCTCGTGACGTTCCTTGAGCCGCTGATACTCCTCGTTCTCCTCGAGTTCGGCCTGTCGCTTCTCGGCTTCGAGGACGGCTATTTTCGAGGAGACGGAGAAGAGGTCCTGTACGCCCTCTTCGTACTCGTTGCGCTCCAGCAGCGACTCGACCGTCTCCCGGAGTGATTCTTTCGAGACTGGCTTGACGAGGTAGTCGTCGAAGCCCATTTCGATGATGTCGAAGTCGGGTTCGACGGCGGTGACCATCGCGACGCGGCAGTCGATGCCGCGGTCGCGCACCTGGTCGAGGACCTCGTCGCCGGAGAGCCCCGGCATTCGACGGTCGAGCAGGATGGCATCGATCTCGTCGTCGAGTGCGTCGAGGGCCTCTCGACCCCCGTAGGCAGTCCGGACGCGATAGTCGTCGCCCAGCCACGCGGCATACAGATCAGCGAGATCAGGCTCGTCCTCAACGACGAGGATGAGGGGAGGTTCTTCACTCATGTTTCATTGACCCTGCGACGTCGTCGCTCACATGCACCATCGGAGCCCCCACCATATCAAAATACCCCTTATCCGGCTCCCCGATCCGATCAGGGGTTTGCCTTGCATCACCGCGAACGTGTCTGCACCGGAAGCTGGGCCGGGTGCCGGAGCTTGCCCGTACCCGGTTCGTCGAATCCATACTCGTAGGTGAACGATGGCTCTCTTAATTTAATCGTTCGCGGACAACGGATGCCACTCCGTCCAGTGATTTTGTCTGAATTAGTCGAGGGCGAGGTCGACAGCGCCCTCTATCCGATTTGTCTGCGGGTATCCGGCTTGGTTTTGAAACCCGCTGTATTCCTCTGGTAGCTCTTGTTTCGGAGAGAATTAAACAGCTGGTACGGGCTCGCTCTCGACAGAACTGCAGACTGCTTGAAAGCTCTCGCTCTTACTTATAAATCGTATTTATAGGTGCGGACGCTGCTGCTCTCGACAGCAACGCAAACACCTCGAAAGCCCTCGGACGCTCTTGCTTATAAATCATATTTAAAGGTGCAGGCGCTGCTGCTCTCGACAGCAACGCAAACACCTCGAAAGCCCTCGGCCGCTCGCGGTCGCTGTCCCGAAAATCGGAGATTTTCGGGCTCCGAGAAATCTTCGATTTCTCGCGAAACGACATATCCGCGCCTCTCCGCACCGCCCGGCGCGGATAGGGGTCGATTCAGC
>JBDGPU010000082.1:0-8144 GCA_042219525.1 Halopenitus sp. | reverse complement strand
CGCGAGCAACGCGTGCGAGGGAGGGCGGGGCGCGCCGCGCGGTGTCTCCGTGAGCGAAGCGAACGGAGGGCCGGAAGTCGCAGCCCGGACCCGTCCGTCGGGCAGTGCGGAGAGACGCAACGGAAGCCCGGACCGTCTTCCGAGGCTGAACCGGCGCGCCCCAACCGAGGCTGGGGTGGACCGAGGTATTGCGGTTGCTGTGCTGTCGCGGTGCGGTCGCCGTTGACGTCGCAGTTGCGGTCCTGGCGGACTGAAAGGGCGATGGCCGCTCTCGTGAACGGAGTGAACGAGACCATGGAAGTCGCAGCCCGGACCCGTCCGTCGGGCGGTGCGGAGAGACGCAACGGAACGCCCGGACCGTCTTCCAGTGGTCGCGCCGGAGGGGAGTCGCTGAGACAGGCTCTATCTGAACCGGGCGGTGCGGAGAGGTTCAGATATCCTGCTTCGCGAGAAATCGAAGATTTCTCGGAGCCCGAAAATCTTCGATTTTCGGGACAGCGACCGCGAGCGGCCGAAGGCTTTCGAGGTGTCTGCGGTGCTGTCAAGTGCAGCAGCGTCTGGTCCTTTATATACGGTTTATAAGAAAGAGCGGCCGAGGGCTTTCTGGGTGTTGGCGGTGCTGTCAAGCGCAGCAGCGTCTGCACCTTTAAAAACGGTTTATAATCAATAGCGGCCGAGGGTCTTCGAGATGTCTGCGTTGCTGTCGAGCGTAGTAGCGTCTGCACCTTTAAAATAGGTTATAAATAAGAGCGGTTGAGGGCTTTCCCGCTCTTATAATCCAATCTTGAAACGTCTGCATCTGCACGGCCACTCAAAAGCCCAGGTGACGAGAAACCACCGTCCGCGCTGCTCCAGAATAAACAGTGATCCACGAAAAACGCAACCCAGTAAGGAAACTCGTATAACGGCGGTCGCGGAATGAACGCGTATGATTATCCCCGGCTCGGGGTCCCAGGCGCTCGCGGCGGCACTCGCCGAGGCGACCGGCGAGGCGCTGGCGACGCCGACGTACGACCGGTTCCCGGACGGTGAACAGCTCGCCGCCGTGCCCGACTTCGCGGGCGACTCGGCGACGATCGTCTGCTCGACGACGGGCGACGGGGCGTGGGTCGAACTGCTCCAACTCCAGGACGCCGTCCGCGAAGCCGGCGCAACTGATATTACGACCGTCATCCCGTACATGGGCTACGCGCGCCAGGACGAGGCTTTCAAGCCGGGGCAGCCGGTGTCCGCCCGAGCGATGGCCCGCGCGATCTCGACGGGAACCGACCGCGTCGTTCTCGTGAACCCCCACGAGCCGGGGGTCGCCGACTTCTACGACGTCCCGGTCGACCACGTCGACGCCGCCGGCGTGCTCGCGGACCCACTCCCGGACCTCCACGACCCCCTCTTCCTCGCACCGGACGAGAGCGCGGTCGGGCTCGCCGAGACCGTCAGCGAGGCCTACGGCGCCGGCGACACGGATTACTTCGAGAAGCACCGCGACCGCGACACGGGCGCCGTCGAGATCGAGCCGTCGGACGCGACGGTCCAGGGTCGCGACGTCGTCGTCGTCGACGACATCATCGCCACGGGCTCGACGATGAGCGAGGCCATCGGCGTCCTCGAGGACCGCGACGCCGACCGCCTGTACGCTGCCTGCGTCCACCCCATGCTCGTCCGCAACGCGGTCACCAGGCTTCGGAACGCGGGCGTCGAGCGCGTCATCGGCACCGATACCGTCGAGCGCGCGTGCAGCTGCGTGTCGATCGCCGACGTGCTCGCCGACGCGCTCTGAGTCGGGCTCGCATTTCGCTCTTCCTTCGAACACCTTCTCGGGCCGGCTCCTCAGGCAGAGTCCTCGTGCGCGGCGCCTCGGTTCCGGACCCGGGGGAGCAACTCCTTGTACCCCATCATGTACGTGCCGACGTACAGCGCGATGCAACCGACGCCGAGATACCACGCGGCCATCGTGAACTGTCCCGCGGTCACGGCGCCGATGGCGAACTCCTCCAGCCGGATGCCAGTGATCGAGAACAGCCCGGCCCCCAGGGCCCAGGCGACCAGCTCGACGAGTTCCACGGCCGACGCGGGAACGACTTCGTCCATACGCCGAGCTGCCCGCGCAGCGTTGTGTGCCTTTCGGAACCAGCGAGGAGCGCGCTCCCGAATCAAAAGAAATTCTTCGCTCGCCGGATCGATCCGTCCCATGGCAGGACGCTACGGTGACCTCGAATATGGACGACTGACCAAAACCGGCGTCGTCGCCGGTGCGGTGCTGTTCGCGGCCGGCGCGCTCGCCGAATACGGGCTCCAGGCGACCGGCGGCATCACGCCCACGCTCGAATCGGTGTTCCTGGGCATGGAGTTCCTCGGCCCGCTGCTGGCGCTGCTCTCGGTGCTCCTCTTCGGCGTCGCGCTGCCGCTCACCGAGTAGCCCTTTATACCTATTCCGGCAGCCGAGCGACTCTCCCGAGCGATAGCAAACCGGATTCCGGCCGGCGTCGGCGACACGCCTACGCGTCGTCGCTCTCGGAGAGCGTCTCCTGCCACTCCTGCACCTTCGACAGCAACTCGACCGGCGGCGTCTCGTTGACGTCGACGCTCTCGAGTTCCTCCAGGACGGCCTCCGTCTCCGGATCCGGCTGTTGGGCTTCGGCCGCGCCTTGCAGCCCGGACCCGTCAGCGGTCGCGTCGGCCGCGGCGCCGGAGGAGTCGGTGGCGCCGGACGAGCCGCGCTCCTCCGGAGACAGGGACCCATCGCCGGGGTCCGCAGTGCCGGTGTCGGCTTCGAACGATCCCGAGGAGAGGTCGAAGACGGCCTGCGTGGTCCCGTCGTCGCCGCCGCTCCCGCGCGCCTCGATCGCCTTCTCCTCGCGGAGGCGGTCGAGGACGCCGTCCGCGCGGTCGACGACCGGCTGCGGAACGCCAGCGAGGTCGGCGACGTGGATGCCGTACGAGCGGTCGGTGGCACCCTCCTGCACCGTCCGGAGGAACGTCACGTCGCCGTCGCGCTCGTCGGCGGCGATGTGGACGTTCGCGACGCGCGGGAGGTGGTCCGCCAGCGACGTGAGCTCGTGGTAGTGGGTCGCGAACAGGGTCTTGGCCCGGACCTCGTTGTGCAGGTACTCCGTCGCGGCCCACGCGATGGAGATGCCGTCGTACGTCGCGGTGCCGCGGCCGACCTCGTCGAGGATGACCAGCGAGTCCTCGGTCGCGGAGTGGAGGATGTTCGAGAGCTCCTGCATCTCGACCATGAACGTCGACCGCCCCTGCGCGAGTTCGTCGAGCGCGCCGACGCGGGTGTAGATGCCGTCGACGATTCCGATCCTGGCCGAGCGCGCGGGGACGAACGAGCCGATCTGCGCGAGCAGCGTGATGAGCGCGGCCTGGCGCATGTACGTCGACTTCCCGCTCATGTTCGGCCCGGTGACGATGAGAAAGCCGCGCTCGCGACTCATCCGGAGGTCGTTCGGCACGAAGTCCGTCGTCTGCTCGACGACCGGATGCCGTCCGGCCTCGATGTCCAGCGGGCCGGGCTCCGTCAGCTCCGGCCGCGTCCAGTCGTTGGCCGCGGCGTGTTCCGCCAGCGAGCAGTGGGCGTCCAGCTCCGCGACGACGCGACCGACGTTCTGGAGCAGCTCCGCGTCCGCCGCGACCCGCTCCCTGAGCTCCTCGAACAGCTCGTACTCGAGGTCGCCGCGGGCCTCCTCCAGCCGGAGGATCTCGCGCTCGCGCTCCTGTAGCTCGTCGGTGACGAACCGTTTCGAGTTCTTGAGCGTCTTGATCTCCTGGTAGTGTGCGGGCACCTGGTCGGCGACGGATTTGCCGACCTGGATGTAGTAGCCGTCCGTCTTGTTCCGGTCGACGGTGACGTGGGAGAGCCCGTACTGGCGCTTCTCGCGCTCCGCGAGCGTGTCGAGCCACTGCTTGGCCGCCTCGTGGTCCTCGATGATCGCGTCGAGTTCGGAGTCGTATCCGTTCTGGAAGAGCCCGCCCTGCGTCTTCGTGCTGGGTGGGTCCTCGGCGAGTGCGTCGTCGATCTCGTCGTGGATCCGCCGGGCTGCGTCGCGGTCGGGCTGCGCGAGGACGTCGGCGACGGGCGAGTCAGCCAGGGGGGTGTTCGCGATGGCCTCCTCCAGTGCGGGCAGGAGTCCAAGCGTGTCGCGAATCGAGAGTAGCTGTCGTGCGCCCGCGCTCCCGCTCGTTGCCCGCGCGGCGAGGCGCTCGAGGTCGGCCGCGCCTTCGAGCGTCTCGCGGAGGCGGTCGCGCGCGAGTGCGGCGGACGCCAGCGCGTCGACGGCGTCGAGCCGCTCGTCGAGTTCGGCCTGCGAGCGGCGCGGGCGCGTGACCCACTCGCGGAGCAGGCGACCGCCGGGACTCGTCACGGTGTGGTCGATGGTGTCGACGAGCGAACCCTCGCCGTCGCCGCTCATCGGCTCCGTCAGTTCGAGGTTGCGCTGGGTCGTCGCGTCGAGTTCGACGTGGTCCTCGGCGCCGTAGGCCGTGAGCCGCGTCATCGACGCCATCACGCCCGCACCCGTCTCCTCGACGTACGCGAGCACCGCCCCCGCGGCCCGGAGCGCGAGTTCTGAGTCGATGCCGACGGCGTCGGCGGTTTCGTCGCCGAACTGCTCCCGAACGGCGTGTTTCGCGCGCCCCGGCGCGAATGCTTGCGCGTCGTGCAGCGAGAGCGAGGCGCCCACCTCCTCGCGGAGCGCCGTCAGCAGGTCGTCGTCGTTGCGCACGGCCGGACCCGGGAGCGCCTCGACCGGGCCGAACCGATAGAGCTCCGCGCGGGCGTCGCCGACGGAGTCGACCTCGGTGACGAGGAAGCGCCCCGTCGTGACGTCCGCGAAGGCGAGGCCAAGCGGGCCCTCAGCGTCGGTCCCAGAGTCGGCGACGGAGTCGCCCTCGCGAACGATCGCCGCCAGATACTGCGCGTCGTCGTCGGTCGTCTCCAGGAGCGTCCCGGGCGTGACCACGCGGGTGATCTCCCGGGCGTGGCCGTCCTCGGTCTCGTACTGGTCGGCGACGGCGACGCGGTAGCCGCGCTCGACGAGCGCCTTCAAGTACGGCGTGAGGTCGTCGATGGGGACGCCAGCCATCGGGTACGAGGCGCCGTGGGAGGACTTCTCGGAGATCTTCAGGTCGAGTTCCTGGCCGACGGTCTCGGCGTCCTCGGCGAAAAACTCGTAGAAATCGCCACACTGCATCGTAAGGAGGTCGGCTTCGGTTTCCTCCTTCAAGCTGAGAAACTCCTCGACGATCCCTTGAGCCATTACTGGGTACTCCTGCTGTCAGTCGCTAAAACACTGTGGGTCGACGGTGATCGCTGAAGTGTTGTGGACAGGTGAGACGGACTTGGTCACGACAGTGAAGGAATCGCAAGCGAAGACGCTCGCGAACCCCGTTCGACCCCCGATCCTCCAGGATCGGAGCTATTCGTAGTCCTCGAACGTCGGGCGCCCCTCCTCGGGCGGGAAGTCGTCGACGGGGACGGTCGTCTGGTCGCCGCTTGCCATGTCCTTAATGGTGATCTCGTCGTTCTCGAGGTCGCGCTCGCCGACGATGACGACGGTCTCGGCGTTGATCGAGTCGGCGTAGCCCATCTGGGAGCCGAAGCCGCGGTCGGCGACGTCGGTCTCGACGACGTGGCCGAGGTCGCGGAGCCCGCTAGCGATGTCGGCCGCCTCGGCGCGCGTGTCGCCGACGGTGAGCACGAAGTAGTCGGTCGTGAGTTCCTCGTCGGGCCAGACGCCGGCGCGCTGGCAGAGCAGCTGGAGGGGGGCGTGGCCGGGGGCGACGCCGACGGCGGGGGTCGGCTGGCCGCCGAAGCTTTCGATGAGGTCGTCGTAGCGCCCGCCGCCGAAGACGGAGCGGGAGACGTCGCCGGTGGAGTCGAAGCACTCGAAGACGACGCCGGTGTAGTAGTCGAGGCCGCGGGCGGTCGTCAGGGAGACGTCACAGAACTCGCGGGCGCCGAAGTCCTCGGCCGCGTCGAGCACGTTCCGAAGGTTTTCGACGGCGTCCGCTACGTCGTCGCCGCCCGCGTCGGCGACGGCGTCGAGGTCGCCGCTGGCAATGAGGTCGTCGAAGTCGCGAGCGACGTCGCGGTTGAGGCCGGCGTCCGCGAGCAGGCCGAAGTACTCCGCGTCCTCGGTCTTGGCGCGCTTGTCGACCGCGCGGATCGCGGCTTGCGTGTCGACCGACTCGGGGTCGTCGGCCAGCGCGCGGACGAGTCCGCCGAGGATGTCGCGGTGGGAGACGCGAAATTCGAAGTCCTCGCCGGTGAGCCCGAGCGAGGTGAGCGCGTCCGCCGCGAACGCGAGGATCTCGGCGTCGGCTTCGGGCTCCGAGGAGCCGAAGATGTCGACGTTGGTCTGGTAGAACTCGCGGAAGCGACCCTGCTGAACTTGCTCGTAGCGCCAGAAGGGGCGCGTGGAGACCCACTTGATCGGCTTCGAGAGCTCCTGGCCCTTGTCGACGACCATGCGCGCGACGGTCGGAGTCAGCTCCGGGGTGAGCGTCACGTCGCGGCCGCCCTTGTCCTCGAAGGCGTACAGCTCCTCGACGATCTCCTCGCCGGACTTGTCGACGTACATCTGCGTTCGCTCCAAGGCCGGGGTGGCGATCTCGCGGAAGCCGTAGCGCTCCGCGGTCGCCTCGACGACGTCCGCCACCTCGCTCCGGGCGGACTGCTCGCGGGGATAGAAATCCCTGAACCCTTTGAGTCCCTCGTACATACACCCGAGTTCGGCGACCGGGCGCTTGAAAGCATCCTTTCCGGCTGCTGAGTGAGTCGGGAAAAATAGCCGTGTTCGGGCGGTCAGTCCGTTCGCCCGTGAACGTACGTCTGCTCGTGGTCCGGGAACACGTCGGCGACGGCACCGGGGCCGTGCTCCTCGACCAGCAGCGCGCGGAGCTCGCCTTCGTAGTCGGCCTTCGGAATCTCCTCGCTGGGCCCCTGCTCGACCTCGAAAGTGTCGTCGACGAGGCGGTCGACCGCGTGGCGCCCGAACCCGGAGAGCGGGGCGATGTAGTCGACGTCGTGGCGGTCCTCGAGGCTCTGCGCCTGTGCACGGGAAATGGTCGGCACACGGTCGTCGCGGCGCGTCCCGTCGGCGATGGCGTCGACGTCGAGTTCGGCGATGGTCTCGAGCGCGTGCTCGTGGACGCGCTGGATCCCGTTGCGGGGGAACCCGTCCTCCTGCATCAGTTCGATGGCCTCGCCGGCGACCTCCTGGTCGAGTTCGACGGTGTCGAACGGGAACCCGAGCGCTTCGGCTGCTGCTTCGGCGTGTTCGTAGTCGTCGGTGAGCCCGAACGTGCCGGTTACACACCGGACGTCGTAGAAGCGGTCGAGCAGCAGCGCTGCCAGCGAGGAGTCCTTCCCGCCGCTGTACAGAAGCGCCAGCTCCATCCGCTATCGGTGGTGGATGTCGAAGCTCTGCTGTTCCGGCTGGAGCTCCCGGAGCAGCTCTTTCATCTGCTCCTCGTCGATTCGGCCCTGCACGCGGCCGCTCTGGGCGAGGGCCGCGACCTGTTTTTTGACTTTCTTGGCGAACTGCGGTTTCGACATCTCGACGGCGTTGAGTCGCTGGCGAGCGTCGTCCGTCAGGTGCTGCTTGAGGACGGCCTCCTGCTGGGCCTCGGCCTGCTCGCGTGCGGCCTCCTGCTGCTGCGCGTCGCCGCCGCCCTGCTGGGCGCGCTCCTGCAGCTCCTGGCGCTTCTGCTCTCGCAGCTTCTCCAGCCGTTCGTCGTCAGGATTGCCACTCATAGTTATCCCGTTCTTATCGCTACACCGGAAAAACCATTTCGGAGCGATGGGGTTCGACTGACTCGGACGTGCAACCGTTCGAAATCGCCTGTTATCGGGGGCTGGGTTAGAGGAGGTATATAACATTTATATATGCTTATAAAAGATCGATCGCGTCCTCGGGCGAAGTGGTGATTCTGCTTCGCGATCACCACCTCCTGACAGTCGGGCTTGTGAAGATGATCGCTTTGTCCGTGGTTTGGATGGTTATCGTCGCGAGCGACACCACTCAGTACGCCCAGAAAGCCCCAGCTGCTGAGGCAGTCGCTTCGTGCATGGTTTGTTTGGTCGTCGTCGCGAGCGACACCACTCAGCATGCCCAGAAAGCCCCAGCCGCTGAGCCGGT
>JBDGPU010000163.1:0-8267 GCA_042219525.1 Halopenitus sp. | reverse complement strand
CCCTCCGTTCGCTTCGTCGCCGGCGCGCGTCGCGCGCCGGCTGCCCGAGAGACCTGTGGTCTCTCGCTGCTCACGGAGACACCGCGCGGCGCGCCCCGCCCTCCCTCGCACGCGTTGCTCGCGCGCGCCACCGCACCCGCGCCGCGACCGCCTACCAGCTGCCGCGCGCGACGCCCGGCCACCACTCCTGGGCGGGACTGAAAGGGGCAGCCGCTGAGCGGGACGCCCTGCGATGCAAGCACCGCAACGGCGAACGAGCGAAGCGAGTGAGCCGTGAGGAGCGCAGCGAGCAGCGCGACCGCTCAGCGGCTGGGGCTTTCTGGGTGTGCCGAGTGGTGTCACCAGTGACAACCACCAACCAAACCACGCAGAAAGTGACCGCTCAGCGGCTGGGGCTTTCTAGGTGTGCCGAGTGGTGTCGCAAGCACCGACACCCGAACCAACCACGCAGAAAGCGATCGGCTCAGCGGCTGGGGCTTTCCGCGCATGCTTTGTGTTGTCGCATGCGAGAACGCTCGTTTTCATTCGAAAGCAAGAGCGCTTAGCGACCATCGCTATCGAGCGTCACGACTATCGATAAAATTCGATGAAGAAACGCCGGGAAGGGGATTTGAACCCCTGATCCCGTGAAGGAACACGCTTTCCAGGCGTGCGCCTTACCACTCGGCCATCCCGGCTCACTATATGGTAATCCGGTGGAACTGTTAAACCCTTCTTTTCGCCGTCAAGCGATGCTCCGTCGCGTACGTCACCGCGGCCGCGAGGAGCCCGACGAGCAGTCCCAGGCCGAACAGCCCGGTGAGCTGGATCGGCAGGCTGCCGCCGACGAGCAGGTAGCCCTGCGCGAGTACCAGGAACGTCAGGGCGGCTGCTGCACCCCACAGTGCCGCGGATCGGAGCCGCGCGCCCCGGGACAGCCCAGTCGTAGTGGCCCCTTCCGCGTCACCGCCCTCCTCGTCCGATGCGCCGGTGTCGCTCATGCTCGCGCTACTCGATGGTGGCGACGGCCTCGATCTCGACGGCGACGTCCTTCGGCAGCGCGCCGGCTTCCACCGCCGAGCGGGCCGGCGGCTCCTCGTCGAAGTAGCTCGCGTACGTCTCGTTCATCCGGTCGAAGTCGTCGATGTCCGCCATGAACACCGTCGTCTTGAGGACGTCCTCCGGCCCGGCACCGGCCTCGTCGAGGATGGCCACGAGGTTGTCGAGCGCCGCTTCCGTCTGTGTCTCGACGTCCTCGTCGGCGAGGAGCTCGCCGTCCGGCGTCAGCGGGATCTGGCCGGCCGTGAACACGAGCTCGCCGTTCGTCGTCGCCTGGTTGTACGCCCCGACCGCCGAAGCCGCGTCGTCCGTTTCGATGACTTCCTTCATATCCGCATTCTTCCTTCGAGATTACTTAAGTATGTACGGACCCGAATTCCCACATGGGCAGACTCCGTGGGTGGATTCGCACACTGGCCGTCGGTCGACTGCGAAAACTCACCCTCGGTTGGGTCGCCGTCGCGTGGCTGGCCGGACTCGTCCGTCGCAGTCGGGCGGCCGCGAAGGACGTGCCGCTCTCACCGATCCGTGCCGGCTGGTACGTCGGCGCGGACTTCCTCGAGCGACGCGGGCTCGTCGACCGCGAGGCCCCGGCGCCGAACGGCGAACTCGACGACCTCGCGGAGTTCGACTCTGACACGTTCGATCCCGAGGCCGTCCAGCCGTCGGTCCGCCGATTCTACGAGGAAACCGCCGACTACGAGATGGACTACCGGGTCACCTGGTCGTTCGGCTTCCGGACCGGCGCGGCGCTGGCCGGGCGACTCACGAGCCGCATCGAGCAGCTGAACCTGCCGAACTGGGGCAGCGGCTGGCGCCCCCTCGACAGCTGGTTCGTCGCCGTCGACGTGCCCGGTGACCCCCGAGAGGAGGTCCGGGGCTGGGTCCGGACGACGACCGTGCGAGGCGACGCTGCCGGACCCCGCGCACCCGACGACGACCGTGAGGCCGTCTTCGTCGCCCTCTACGGCGCCTACGAGACAGAGGAGGAGCGCCTCGTCAATATCGCCGTCCCGCTACCCGGCGGGAACCTCTCCACGGTGCTCCGCGCTCGCAACGTGGACGACGGCATCGAGTGGACGACCGACGGCGGCGGCGACCCTGGGCTGTACCTTGCCACGCCGCTCGGCCCCTTCCGGCTCCCGATGAGCCAGCGTTTCGTCGTCTGGGACGAAAACGCGGGGGCGACGAGCAAGGACGACGGCGACGGTGACGGCGAGGGCGACAGTGACGGCGACGGCGACGGTGACGGCGAGGGCGACAGTGACGGCGACGGCGAGGGCGACAGTGACGGCGAGGGCGACAGTGACGGCGCCAGTAGCCGCGCGGGCGACGGCGCCAGCGACGGTGCCATCGACGACAACACTTCAGCCTCGGCCGCCGAGTCCGATCTCCGCGCCCGTCACGAGATGGCGGTGTTCGGCCGGCGGTTCCTCACCGTCGAGTACCGCATGGAGCGCGCGGCGGGCGAGTAAGGGGCGGCCGTACTCGTTTTCACGCTGTCCGGGGTGGATCGCGTATGGCCGAGACACCCGAGTGGCGAAACGAGGCGACGGACCCCGTGTTGCGCCTGCTCTACCAGGCCGGCATCGGCGTCTCGCCCGACAGCATCGTCGCGAACCTCGACGTCCGCATGAACTCGCCGCCGACTCCCGAAACGATCCGGGCGGCGCTCGAGGGGCTCGAGAACGAGGGCTACGTGCGACGGCTCGACTCGACCGGCGAGTACTACGTGCTCACCGGCCACGGGCAGGATTACGTCGAGACGGCGGTCGACCAGGAGGCCTTCGGCTTCATCGAGTGATCAGACCAGCACCTCGACCTCGTAACCGCGGTCCCGGAGCGTCGCGACGATCTCGGCGGCGTGCTCCTCGTCGTTCGTCTCCATCTCCACCTCAAGCTCGGCAGCGTTGACGGCGACGTCGCGGGCCGTCCGGTCGTGGTGGACGGCGTAGACGTTGGCGCCGTGCTCGGAGACGATGGTCGCGATGGTCTCCAGCTCGCCCGGGCGGTCCTTCAGCACGGTCTTGATCTTCAGGTAGCGACCCATCTGCACCAGCCCGCGCATGACGATGGTCGTCATCCGGTTCAGGTCGATGTTCCCGCCACAGAGTGCGGGGACGATCACGTCGCCGTCGTCGTAGTCGAACGCTTCAGTGAGGACGGCGGCCATCGGCACTGCGCCGGCGCCCTCGACGAGCGTCTTCGAGCGTTCGAGCAGGAGCGTGAGCGCGAGCGCGATCTCCTCGTCGGAAACGGTGACGACCTCGTCGACGCGCTCCTGGATCACCTCGAACGTCGCCGCCCCGATCGACCGCGTCGCGATCCCGTCGGCGATCGTGTCGACGCTCTCTCGCTCGTGGCGCTCCCCCTTCTCCAGCGACTCCGCGGCGGAGGAGGCGCCCTCGGCCTGGACCCCGACCACGCGCACGTCGTCGCCGAATTTCCCCTTCACCGCGGTCGAGATCCCGGCGATGAGCCCCCCGCCGCCGATGGGGACGACGACTGTGTCGACGTCGGGGCGGTCCTCCGCGATCTCCAGCCCGATGGTTCCCTGGCCCGCCATCACCTTCTCGTCGTCGAAGGCGTGGACGTAGGTCCGGTTCTCGCGGGCCTCGATGTCGTGGGCGTGCGCCTGCGCCTCGTTGTAGTCGACGCCGTGGAGGACGACGTTGCCGCCGTAGTTCCGGGTCGCTTTCACCTTCGAGACGGGCGCGTGTTTCGGCATTACGATCGTCGAGTCGACGCCGACGCGCGTGGCCGCGAGCGCGACGCCCTGGGCGTGATTCCCGGCGCTGGCCGTGACGACGCCCGCCTCCTTCTCCTCCTCGGAGAGCGTGGCGATGCGGTTCGTCGCACCGCGGATCTTGAACGAGCCGGTCCGCTGGAAGTTCTCCAGTTTCAGGTGGACTTCGGCCCCGGTTCGGTCGGAGAACGTGTGCGAGTACTCCATCGGCGTGTGCCGGGCCACGTCCGCGACCCGGTCGCGAGCAGCCTCGAGATCGGAGAGCGAGAGCATAGTGCAGGACTCCCCACGGAACCCGGCTAAGCGTTTCGGTCGCCACAACGACGCTGCCGCTCGGCGGTGGAACGACGAAAGTGGAAGGGGGAATGCACGCGTGTGACGTGCAACTCATATCTGGGGGTGGGAATATAAAAAAGTACGCTCCCCGAGGTGAAAGTATAACCGCTGTACGGAAGTACGACGGAACGCGCGTCAGACGGATGGCACGCTGTCGTCAGCCGAGGGCGAAAAAATGTCCTGCCAGCCCGATCAGGATTCCCGAACGACGGTGATCGAAACGTCTTCGGTGGCCACGTAGTCCCGGACGCGGGCCGAGAAACCGGCTTCGGCGTCAGCGGCGTCGACGGCGTCGGTGGGAGGCTCGACCTCGCGGTCAGCGGCGCCGTCGCCACCGTTGTCAGCACCGCTCTCGCCCCAATCGCCGTCGCCTTCGACGTCCAGCCGGTCCGGATCGCCGACGTACACTTCGGCCTCGTCGGGATGGTCCCCGCCGCCGTCGAGCGGGACCGAGACGCGCGTGTAGAGTCCCTCGTCGACGCGCTCGTAGGCGTCCAGCGCGTCGATCGACTCAGTACGAAGGAGTCGGCCGGCCGTCCGTCCGCCGGGGGCCAGTGTGGGATACGTGCCGTCGACGGCGTGGAGCCCGGAGAGCGTCGCCGGGCCGACGAAGACGAACGAATCGAGCACCTGACCGACCTGCTCCGGGTCCGTCAGCGTGCCGTACACGAACACGTCCATGGCTGCCAGTGGGGCGCGTTCGCGCTTGAAGCTTCGCCCGGTGGCCGCTTCCAGCGGCGCCGACCCGCACCGGCGCCGACCCGCACCGGCGCCGACCCGCACCGGCGGCGACCGCCGGGTTCGACATTCTGAAGCCTCGTCGGGTCGTCGACCGGATCGATGGACTGGTCCCGGCTCCGCGGCGTCTGGTCGAGAGTGTTCGCGCTCGCGTGGCCCGTCATGGCCGAGCAGACGTTCCGGACGGCGATGCGGACGACGGACATCGTCATCACCGCACTGTTCTCGCCGGCCGCGGTCGTTGCCATCGGTCTCGCGGACCTCTACGCCCGGTTTCCCCTCCGGATCGGGCTGGGCCTCGGCGGCGGCGCCATCGCGCTCTCCTCACAGGACACCGGTGCGGGCGCGATCGCCACCCGCGACGAGGCGGTGACCCAGGCGATCCTTCTCGGGTTCCTCGCCGGAATTCCCTTCATCGCGTTCGGGGCGTTCCTCGGCGAGTACGCCATCGCCGTCTTCGGGGCCTCCGCCGACGTGGTCCGGCTCGGCTCGCTGTATCTGGGGATCGTGTTCGCCACCGCGCCTGCGCGCCACGTCGCGCTCGTCGGCGCCCGGGCGCTCCAGGGAACTGGCGATACGCGCACACCAATGTACGTCAACGTCCTCGCCAACTCGGTGAACATCGCCGGCTCCGCGGTCCTCGGCCTCGGCCTCTTCGGCGCGCCGCGGCTGGAGATCGTCGGCGTGGGGCTCGCGACGGCGACGGCGAACGTCCTCACGGCCACGCTGCTCGTGGCCGCCATCTGGGGCTCCTGGACCGACGCCGACTTCACCCGCCCGCGGAGCCGCACGCTCGTGAAGCAGCTCCTCCAGGTGTCGGCCCCCCGGATGGCCGAGGGGTTCGCCTCCGAGCTCGCGGAGTTCCCGTTCAACGCGCTGCTGCTCGGCTTCGGCGAGGTCGTCAACGCCGGCTTCCAGATCGGGCGCCGCGTCTACCAGCAGGTGACGGGCCCGCTCTCCCGCGGCTACAACGTCGCCGCCTCCGTCCTCGTCGGCCAGTCGCTCGGCGAGGGCGCCCCGGACGAGGCCCGGTTCAACGGCTGGGCCGTCGCCGGGCTCGGCGTCGTGACGGTCGGTACCATCGGCCTCCTCCTCGTCGTCTTCGCGGAGCCACTCGTCGCGCTGTTCACTGACGATCCAGCCACCGTCGACTACGCCGTCGCCTTCGCGCGAGTCTACGGCTTCGCCGGGGCCGTCCTCGTCTGCTTCTCGGCGCTGTCGGGCTCGCTGCAGGGGGCCAGCGAGACACGGATTCCCTTCGTCGGCCGCGTGACTGGGAAGTTCGGCTTTTTCCTCGGGTTCTCCTGGCTCGTCGGCCGGACGCTGGGCTACGGCCCTGTCGGTGCCTACGTCGGGGTCTTCCTCGCGTACGCCTGGATGGCGGCCACGGTCGTCTACGGCTTCCGCACGACGGGCTGGGCCGACCGGGCGGCGTCGATGATGGCCGAGCGCGACACGGCACCGGACGAGCAGGCTGACGCGGTCGACGACTGACGCATCGGGGGGTCGACGCTGGTTCTCCGTCGACGATGCCCCCGGCGACTTTTAAGTCCGGTTCCAGTGTACGGGGCGGTATGGATCTAGCGACTGCGATCACCGACGCGGTGGCGACGTTCCGCCATCGTCCCGCGGACCTCCTGCCATTCTACCTGCTTGGTGCGGCCGTTCCGGTCGTCGCACGCGTGCCGGTCCTCGCTGCCGGGACCGCCGTCTACGTGTATCTCACCGTGAGCGGCGCCCTCTCGCGGTTTCAGGCCCGGTATGCCGCGGCGGGCCTCGGCAGTCCGCCGAACCCGAACAGGAACCCTCAGGCCTTCTCGCAGTGGATCGAGCGGGCCGGGCCGATCGTCGAGTCCCTGATCGACCCAGTCGTCGCTGGCACCCTCGTGTTTGCGGGCCTGCTGGCCGCACTCGTCGCGTTGGTCACCTACGCCGGCGTCTCCGCAGGGCAGTACACGACCTGCCTGGCTCGCCTGCGCGAGAACCGCGGGCTCACGGCCGGGGTTGCCGGCGTCCGCGAGTACTGGACGACCATTCTCGGACTGTACCTGCTGGAAATCGGGATCTGGGTGGCCGTTTCGTTGCTTGCGACGATCGTCGTCGCCGTCGCCGTCGCGACGGGGATCACCGTGCTGGCCGCGCTGGTGACGCTGCTCGCGTTCCTCGCATGGAGCGTCGTGCTGGCCGCGACGCGGGCGGTCTTCGCCTTCGCGCCGGCGGCCGCCGTCGTCGACGAGGCGGGGATCGTCGACGCGGTCGAGGGCGCGCTCAGCTACCTGTTCACGAACCCGGTGGCAGTGCTCGGCTACCTCGCCGTCGTCGTCGCTCTCGGCCTTCTCACGACGGTTCTCGGGGCGACCTTCAGCGCCGTCGGGGCGGGGAGCGTCGTCGGCCTCGTGACCCTCCTGGCCATCACGCCCGTCCTCGACCTGCTCAAGGTGCGGTTGTTCGGGGGTTGGCGCGGCCTCACGGCCCCGCCCGCCCCGCCGGACGCGCGCCTCCGCGACCAGGCACGGAACGGGCTCTGGCACGGCTGGCGCGTGCTGAAGGGGTTCGCTCGCGACAACCCGGGCTACCTGGTCGCCGCTACCGGGCTGTTCGTCGTCGGCTTCGCCGCGGGCTGGGTCGCCGCGTCCCCCTTCGTCGGCCAGATCCAGGCCTCGATCACGGCCCGGCTGGCGGGCTCGATCCCACCGGTCGCGGCCGTCGAGTTCATGGCGAACAACCTGACCGTCGCCATCGGGACGGCGCTCGCGGGCTCCGTCGTCGGGGTTCCGGCCGCCGCCGCGCTCTGGTTCAACGGGCTCTTCTTCGGGATCTACTTCCGGCTCGAAGAGCACCTCCTGGAGCTCGTCGCGTTCGTCCTCCCCCACGGTGTCGTCGAGATCCCGGCGATCCTCGTCGCTGGCGCTGTCGGCCTCCGGCTCGGCGTCGTTACCTGGCGGACCTGGCGTGGATCAGTTTCCGTCTCGGACCTCGCGGACGCCCTCGAAGAATCCTTCTGGGTACTGGTCGGCGTGGGCCTGCTGCTGGTTCTCGCCGGGCTGATCGAGGGGTTCGTCAGCCCGTACTACTACCGGGCCTTCCTCTCCGGCGTCTCGAAACTCGGACTGTGAACCTGTTCGAGAGGCTCTCTTTGGTGAATACGGTCGGTACGGACGAAGGGATTCGCGTTATTCGGTTGGTCGATAGTCGTTGTGGGCGTTACTACTCGATACACCCAGAGACCGCCAGCATCTGACCGATCTCGCTTATGAGGGAGGTTGGATCGCGTCACTGGCGACACCACTCAGCATGCCCAGAAAGCCTCAGTCGCTGAGGCAGTCGCGTAGGGCGTCGGTAGTTCGGCCGTCCTCGCGAGCGACACCACTCAGCATGCCCAGAAAGCCCCAGCCGCTGAGCGGTCGCG
>JBDGPU010000005.1:0-8321 GCA_042219525.1 Halopenitus sp. | reverse complement strand
GGAACCGCACCGCCTCGGCGCCGGCCTCCCTCGCACGCGTTGCTCGCGCGCGCCGACCGCTCCACACGCCGGGCAGCCGGTGAGCGACGGCAAGCTAACCAACCGCCGCGAGCGACGCCCGGCCACCACTCCAGGGTGGGACTGAAAGGGGCAGCCGCTGAGCGGGAAGCCCTGCGACGCTAGCACCGCAATCCCGGCGAGCGACCGAACGGAGTGAGGGAGCGACCGGGTGAGGAGCGCAGCGAGCAGCGCGACCGCTTCAGCGGCTGGGGCTTTCTGGGCATGCTGAGTGGTGTCGCAAGCAGCGATCAACTCTCGTTCAGAAAGAACGCACGCAACGAATCCAACCCCGTGAACGACCCAAACAGCTCACACCGACAACACGGGCTGGCTGGCGTAGAGGAGGACATACTCGGCGGCTTTCTCCAGCACTTCGCCGGGCGTGCCCGACACGGGCTCGCGGGGGACGACGAGGAAGTCGGCATCGAGGTCCTCTGCCGTATCCAGCACGACGCTCCCGGGGTGGGTCGTCTTCACGTTTGTCGAGAAGCCGTAGGCGATGGAGGTGTTCGTCTCGACGCCCTTCTCGGCTGCCTGCGCCGCGATCGCGTCGGTGAACGAGGCGGTGTCCTCCGCGACCTCGTCCTCGTCGACCGCGCCAGTGTCGATCGCGCGCGCGACGTCCTCGCCGAGGATGTACACCGCGTGGACAGTCGCGTCGTACTCGCTTGCGACCGCGATCGCGTACTCGACGGCCTCCTGGGACTCTTCGCTGCCGTCGACCGGCGCCAGCACGAGATCGATGTCGAGGTCGGCCATACGTAATCGGATCCACGGCGCCCCTGAAAAAGCCACTCGTTGGGCGACCCAGTCGACGTTGCCCGCGCGACACCGCCCGGCTTTAAGCCCGCGCCCGGTCAACGGTGACTCATGTTCGACACGATCGTCATCGCGACCGACGGCTCCGAGAGCGTGAGCCGCGCGATCGACGTTGCCCTGGACCTCGCCGAGCGCTTCGACGCCGAGGTACACGCGCTGTACGTCATCGACCGCGGCGAAGTGGAGTCGTCGCCGGAGGGTGTCCGCGAGGACCTCCGGAAGGCGCTGGACGAGCGTGGCAAAGAGGCCCTCGCTGAGGTCGACGAGGGGACGGACAAAGGCGTCGAAACCGCCGTTCGCGAGGGACGTCCGGCGGCCGAGATCTCGGCGTACGCCCGCGAGATCGACGCCGACGTCGTCGCGACCGGGACTCGCGGTCGCCACGGCGAAAACCGGTTCCTCATCGGCTCCGTCGCCGAGCGGGTCGTCCGGACCTGCCCGGTCCCGGTGCTCACCGTCCGGCAGCTCAACGGCGAAGATCCGCGGCGGACGACGATCTGAGCCTGCTACCCTCGCCCCGCGAGCCCGACTCACCAGCTGAGAGCGGCGGAGTTTTCACGCTCGCGGGCGCACGGCCGCCATGGACGACGACCTCATCGACGACGACCTGATCCCCCTCTCCCGGCGCAGCAAGCTCCCGGGCAAGGGTTTCTTCTACCCGGACTCGCTCGACGAGGAGCGTGCCGAGCAGCGCGCAAAGGAGACCATCGAGGGCGCCGACACGGTCGTCATCGCCGACGGCGACGCCGACGGCCTCGCCTGCGCCGCGATGATCCGCGAGTACTACGGCGCCGAACTCGACGTCGCGGCGTTCGAAGCTGCCATCGAGGACCGCGTCCCCGAGACCGGCCCGGGCGACGTCCCCGAGCCGGAGACGGTCGAAGAGGTCGCCGAAGCGGCCGCCGAAGCGCTGGAGACCGAGGAAGGCGAAGACGAGGAAGGCGAAGACGGGGAAGGCGAAGACGAGGAAGGCGAAGACGAGGAAGCGAGTGAGGCCGACGCTGAGAGCGCCGACGACACGGATCCGACCGAGGACGCCCACACGCGCTCGTCGGTCGCGCTGGTCTCGGCCGGCCCGTACTCGCTCGACGACGCGTTCGAGCGCGTCCTCGCGTACGGCGAGCCCGACATCGACCTGTACGTCTGTGACCTCTGTCCCGACGAGTACGCGTGGATCGGCGACGAGCTGGAGGCGCTCACCGAGCAGGCGGCCGCCATCCGCTGGTTCGACCACCACCAGTGGGACGAGGCAGCCGCCGCGGCCGTGCGCGACGCCGGCGTCGACCTCGTCGTCGGCGAGTCCGACGAGGAGTGTACCGCCGACGTGACCCTGCGCTCGCTCGACTACGACTTCGACGAGCAGTGGGCCGAGCTGGCCGCGGTCACGCGCGACCACGACCTCTGGCTGAAGGAGGACCCGCGGTCGGACGACCTGGCGGACTACGCGCACTGGTCCGGTGCCGAGGAGTACGCCACCGTCATCGGCGCGTACGGCGCCGACCTCCCGGACTCCGTCGGCGACTTCCTCGCGCATCGCCGCGTGGAGAAGGAGAACCGCATCGAGGCCGCCGTCGACCGCGCGACGTTCCAGGCCGTCGGCGACTGGTCCGTCGCCGTGACGTACGGCCGCTGCTCGCAGAACGAGGTCGCGGAGCGCCTCCGCGAGCAGGGCGCGGACGCCGCGGTCATCGTCAAACCCGCGGGCTCCGCCTCGATCCGCGGCTCCGAGGACTTCCAGCGCGCCCACGAAGTCGCCGGCAAGGTGAACGGCGGCGGCCACCCGCAGGCCGCGGGCTGCAAACCCGACATCTACGACGACATGCTCGATTACGCCCAACACTGGACGACCGAGGGCCAGGCGACGCGAAAGATCATCCTCTCGGCGTTCGAGGACGTCGCGGAGGAGGCGGCAGCGGAAGCGGCGGCGGAAACCGAAACGGCGGAAAAAGAGTCGGAGTAGACTGAGCGGGAAGCAGCGTCGATGGGGCGGAAGCGACGGCGACGGGGCGGAAGCGACGGTGACGGGGCGGAAGCGACGGTGACGGGATACGGATCCGAGGACCCATACAAATTAGGCAGAGAACTCTTGGAACAAACACTTTGATTGCGGGTGATGCTTGGAGAAAACTGGGCAGATCGGCGGACCGTTCTCAAGGGTATCGGCGCGGCGACAACCGCGTCGATAGTGGGCTTTTCGGGCACCGCGGCTGCGGGCTCGTCGGACATCGACGACAGCTTCGACCTCTCCAGTACGGGCACCAAGGAGGCGCTGGTCGTCTTCGACTCGAACGACCAGGTCGACCGCCTGCGACACCTCGACCTGGCGAACGGCTATCACAAGTTCGCGGTGCTCCCGATCGGCTACACCGAACTGACGAGCGACCAGATCCGGATCGTCGCGGACTGGGCCGAGGTGCGGTACGTCCGGAAGAACGTCGAACTCGACTACCACAACAACGACGCGCGCTCGACGACGGGTGCCGACGTCGTCCAGAACGACCTCGGGTTCACCGGCACCGAGGCCCACACCGTCATCATCGACACGGGCGTCGACGGCGACCATCCCGACCTCATCGACGACATCCAGCACAACTGGCGCTACGCCAACCCGCTCTCCTCGACCGATGACACCATCTGGACGGACGCCGGCGAGGTCGACACCGACGACAACGGCCACGGCACCCACACCACGGGCTCGGTCACTGCCTCCGGCAAGAAGTCCGATGGGAAGTACAAGGGAATGGCGCCGGACGCCGACGTCACCGTTTACTCCGCCGGCCTGACGCTGCTGGTGGTGAAAGCCGTCGCGGCCTACGACCACATGATCGCCGCCCAGCGCAACGGCGACACGAACGTGCAGGTGGTCTCGAACTCCTACGGTATCTCCTCGGCGGCCGACTTCAACCCCGACGACCCGCTCAACGTCGCCTCGTGGGAGGCGTACCAGGCGGACATCCTCTCGCTGTTCTCGGCGGGCAACTCCGGGCCGGACACGGACACGCTCAACGACTACGCGAAGGCGCCTCACGTCCTCGGGGTCGCCGCGACCAACGACGACAAGACGGTCACCGACTTCTCCTCGCGCGGCCGCACCCCGAGTAACGACGGCGAGACCAACTACGACCGGAAGAAGGCCCTCGACAACCTCGCGGAGTACTACGCCGCCGAGAAGACCGAGACGGTCGTCGACTCCGGGAGCTTCTCGGGGACCGTCGGCCTCACCAGCAGCGAGTATCACCAGTGGGAGTCCCCGGGCAACGCGGGGTACATCGAGGCGACGCTTTCGTGGAGCCCCGAAGCCGAGGACCTCGACTTCTACCTGCGGAAGGGATCGAAGGACGGGGAGGTCGTCGCCTCCAGCGCCGGCCTGACCCATCCGGAGACCCTGAGCGGCGAGATCGAGGGCAGCACGACGTACTTCTTCGAGGTGCGCCCGTTCGTCGACGTGACCGCCGACTACACCGTCGACTTCACCGCCTACGAGGGCATTACCCGCGACGTGACGCCGCTGGCGCTCTATCGCAACGGCGTCGGTGCGCCGGGCCGACTCGTGATGAGCACGCTCGCCCCCGAGGACCCGCTACAGGCCTACTACGAGGACACCGAGAAGTGGTACGGCCGCATCTCGGGCACCTCCATGTCCTGTCCGGTCACCGCCGGGGCGGCGACGCTCGTCGTCGACGCCTACTACCAGAGCGAAGGCGCGTACCCCGAACCGGTCGACGTGCTCAATACGCTCGAAGCGGAGGCCGAGGACGTCCACGCGGACTACAACCCGTGGAACATCGGCGCCGGCTTCGTCGACGCCCTCGACGCCGTCGAGCGCGCCGCTGACGGCGACCTCGCCAGCTTCGGCGAGGTGAAGCTGACAGATTACTGAGCGTCCCCGACGGCCGCAGTCGCACCGGTTTTTGAATGCCACAACACGCACCCGGACAGAAAGCGACCTCAACCATGGGAAACGACAACACAGCGAACGACACAGCTTCCGACAACACCGACGTCGACAACGCCGACATCGGCAGCACCGACGTCGACAACGCCGACATTGACAACACTGACGTCGACAACGCCGACATTGACAACACTGACGTCGACAACGCCGACGTCGACAGCGACGGCAGCAGCACGGCCACCAGCCGCCGCGCGGTCGTCCGCGCGCTCGGCACGGGCGCGAGCGTGGCCGCCGTCACCGGAACGGCGAGCGCGCACACGTTCGGCAGCACGTCCGGCAGCACGGACAGCGGCCACGACCACAGCGACGGGAGCCTCCACGGCTCGACCAGCGACGTGGAACTGCTGGAGTACCACAGCCTCGGCGACCTGGGGCCTTCGAGCGAGAGCAGCGCGAGCGACCCGCATTACGGCGGCATCGACGAGGTCCGCGTCCGCGGGGACTACGCCTACGTCGGCTTCTTCACGTCGAAGGATCCGACGAACAACCGCGGGCTGGGCGTCGTCGACATCAGCGAGTTCAACGCCGCCGACTCCACCAGCGAGCTCCGGGACGCGGAGATGGACTTCCAGTCGTTCGTCCGGAACGACAACGACGCCGCCTCGGTGATGGACGTGAAGGTCAGCGCCGACGGCGACTACGTCTTCTTCACCAAACAGCCCATCTCGCTGCTGTTCGACGACCCGGACCCGACGCCGTCGGACGACGGCAGCTCGACCGACACGCTCACGGGCGCGGTCACCGCCGTCGACGTGACGAACAAATCCGACCCCACGGTCGTGGGAACCTACCCGCACGACACCGGGTTCCACAACTGCTTCCACCACACGATCGACGGCCAGGATTACGTCTTCGTGATCAAGGACATCGACGACGGCACCTCCGGGCTCTACGTGTTCACGTTCGACCGCGCCGCGGGCGCGCTCACGCTGGTGAACACCTGGAACCGCGACGGGAACCTGCTCGACGCCAACGTCACCGGCGGTGCGACGTACATCCACGACATCGTCGTGCAGGACGACGCCCGCCTCGACAAACCGGTTGGGTATCTCTCCTACTGGAACGCGGGCCTGTACGCGCTGGACCTGTCGGACCCGACCGACATCTCGCCGATCGGCCACTTCGACATGTCCAACTGCCACTACTCCGAGCCCGCGCCCACCTACATCGACGGGAAGCGCGTGGTCATCGCGGGCCAGGAGATCCCCAGCCAGAGCGACGGCACTACCGGGAAGCTCTACCTGCTCGATGCCGACGGCATCGACGGCACCTGGGACGGCGAGGACAACATGGTCGAACTCGACAGTTGGGAGTGGCGCTCGAACGAGACGTTCGACGACTACACCTTCAGCCCGCACAACTTCACCGTCACCGACGACGGCTGGGTGCACGTCGGCCACTACCACGGCGGCACCCGCTTCCTGCGGCTGGATTCGGACGACTGGACGCTCACCGAGAAGGGGTACTTCCGCGCGGCGAAGGACGTCCCCGAGGACTCGAAGGTGGTCGGCCTCAACCACGCGGCGCCGTTCGCCTGGACCGCGGTCCGGCAGCAAGGCGTCACCTACGTCGCCGACATCAACACCGGGCTCTACGCGCTCCGGTACAAGCCCGACTCGACGAGCGCGTCGGTCGGGACCGCCCTCGGCCTCGGCCTGCTGGGCGCGCTCGGGAAACGGTACGGCGTGCTCGACGGGCTCCTCGGCGACTCGGAGTAACGAACCGTCGCTGAGAGCCGAGCATTCACTGTTTTTCGCCGGTAAGAAAGCTGGAACGGCTGATTACGGCCTCGCCGCTGCGATCCGGCCTAAGAGTTTTGGGCAATAACATAACCCCGAATCCCGTGTGTTGTTAGATATGGCATCCCTGGGCAGCACTCAGCAGACGGCCGAGATGGACGACGACGCACTGTACGAAGACTGCACCGAGTGTAGCGAGCGGCAGCCGCACGAGGTGTCGATCGAGATCCGGACCGAGAGCACCAAGGACGAGAACACGGAGTTCTCCCGCGAGCCGTACCGCGTCGCCGAGTGCGAGGTCTGCGGGACGACGACGGCGACCCGGATGAACAACGTCTGAACGGCCGCTAACGGTCGACCGAGGACCCCGGCCGTTCGAGGCACTCCCCGCCGGGCAGCAGATTTTTAAAATCAGTTAGCGACGGCCAACCGCGCGATGCAGTGCCGAGCCGTCAGTCCGCGCGCGTGCCGACGACCCACTTGTGCGAGTAGTTCTCGCCGCACGCACAGTGGGCGTAGGAGTGGACCACGTCGCCTTCAGCGTAGAGGCCGCCGACCTCCTGGTTCTCGGCCTCCGCGAAGGCGAAGACGAATTCGACCGCGTGCTCCTCGTCGGGGTTCTCCTCCGCGCGCGGGCACTCGCCGCCGTCGAGCGAGCGGGCGACGTCGCCCTCGGTGTCCATCGCCTTCTGTGCGAAGCCCATCGCGTCCATGCCGGTGCCCGCCTCGAAGGCGGACCGGCCGCTCTCGCCGTCGACGACGACGCGCACGCCGTCGTCCGTTTCGGTACCAACGTTCCGGAGGCGAGAGTCGTCGTCGAGGAAGATGTCACTGATGAACAGGACGACGTCGTCGAGCCGCTCGCCCGCCAGGAACTCGTCGAGTTCGCTCATTATGGGTTCATGGGTGTTGCTGACTTAAAAGACGGTCGTACTGGAGGTTAGGATCTTTTTAAGCGGAGATGGTGAAACGTTGGCTCATATTTCTCGGTCGCTCTACTTTATATACCGTATTTAAGCGTGCAGACGCTGCTGCGCTTGACAGCACCGCAGACATTTCGAAAGCCCTCGACCGCTCTTGTTTATAAACTGATGCACAGGTGCAGACGCTGGCACGCTGGACAGCACCGCAAACTCCTTGAAAGCCCTCGGCCGCTCTTTCTTATAAACTGTATTTAAAGGAGCAGACGCTGCTGCACTCGACTGCACCGCAAACTCCTTGAAAGCCATCGGCCGCTCTTTCTTATAAACTGTATTTAAAGGTGAAGACGCTGCTACGCTGGACAGCAACGCAAACTCCTCGAAAGCCCTCGGCCGCTCGCGGTCGCTGTCCTCGAAAATCGGAGATTTTCGGGCTCCGAGAAATCTTCGATTTCTCGCGAAGCAGGATATCTGGACCTCTCCGCACCGCCCGGTCCAGATAGTGCCTGTCTCAGCGACTCCCCTTCGGCGCGACCACTGGAAGACGGTCCGGGCGTTCCGTTGCGTCTCTCCGCACCGCCCGACGGACGGGTCCGGGCTGCGACTTCCAAGGTCTCGTTCGCTGCGCTCACGAGAGCGGCCATCGCCCTTTCAGTCCGCCAGGGCCGCGACAGCGACGGCACCGCAACCGCGACAGCGACAGCACCGCAACCGAAACTGCGCCGCGCGCCGGCCGTCCGGCGTGCGGCGTTGGCCCTGTGACCGCCGCAAGCGACGCTCCGGCCACCACTCCTGGGTGGGACTGAAAGGGGCAGCCGCTGAGCGGGA
>JBDGPU010000096.1:0-8393 GCA_042219525.1 Halopenitus sp. | reverse complement strand
AGGGAGCGAGTGAGTCGGGTGAGGAGCGCAGCGAGCAGCGCGACCGGTCAGCGGCTGGGGCTTTCAAGACATGTTGAGTGGTGTCGCTGGCGACGACTATCGATCATCCGGATAGCGCGACCGTCTCAGCGGCTGGCGCTCTCTGAACATGCTGAGTGGTGTCGCAAACGACGACAACCAACCAAACCACGCAGAAAGCGACCGCTCAGCGGCTGGGGTTTTCGAAGCCTGCTGTGCGGTGTCGCCGGCGACGATAGCCGAACTGATTTATAAATACGAACTCTGCACGGCTATCTCCTTTTAAGTATATTAAGAGATCTCGCCACCGACTACCAGCACGCATCTCGATCACCTGCGGCTTCCGCAGTTTTCAAGCGCCGCCATCACGAGGGTCCGAGCATGAGCCGTAGCGTCTGGATCAAGGCCGACGACGACGTAGGCGACTGGGAGACACGCAAGCAGCGAATCACGACCGGCATCGAGGCCGGGGTCGACTGGGTGCTCGTCGACGAGGGCGACGTCGAGCGCGTCCGGGAACTGGGCGACGTCAACGTGGCCGCGTTCCGGACCGACGCCGACGTCGTCGACGAGGCCGAACCCGACGAGAGCGAGGCGGACGCCTACTTCGTCGGCAAGGACAGCGAGGGCGATGGAACGATCGACCTCCCGGACGACTTCTCCGGGTCGGCCGACCTCTCGACGCTCCGGCGACGCGACGACCGCGCGCAGGGTGCCTACGTCCGCATCTTCGACGAGGACTACGAGACGTTCGCGGGCGAGGCCGCGGCGGAAGCGGAATACACTATCGTCGTCGGCGAGGACTGGACGATCATCCCGCTGGAGAACCTCATCTCCCGCGTCGGCGACGAGACGCACCTCATCGCCGGCGTCACGAGCGCGGAGGAGGCCCAGACCGCCTTCGAGACGCTGGAGATCGGCTCCGACGGCGTGCTTCTCGATTCCGACGACCCGGACGAGATCCGCTCGACGTGCGAGGTCCGCGACGCGGCCGAGCGCGAGCAGCTCGAGCTCACCTACGCCGAGGTGACCGAAATCGAGCGCGCGGGGATGGCCGACCGCGTCTGCATCGACACGGGCACGCTGATGGACCACGACGAGGGAATGCTCGTCGGCTCGATGTCCCGCGGGCTCTTCTTCGTCCACGCGGAGACCGCCGAATCGCCCTACGTCGCCTCCCGGCCGTTCCGCGTGAACGCCGGCGCGGTCCACGCCTACGTCCGGACTCCCGACGGCGGGACGAAGTACCTCGCGGAGCTGAAAAGCGGCGACGAGGTGCAGGTGCTCGATACGGAGGGGCACACCCGCGAGGCCATCGTCGGCCGCGTGAAGATCGAGAAGCGTCCGATGTTCCGCGTCGAGGTCGAGGTCGAAACCGAGAACGGCAGCGACCGCGTGGAGACGCTCCTGCAGAACGCGGAGACGATCAAGGTCCCGACGAGCGAGGGCCGCACCGCGGTCACGGACCTCGAAGCCGGCGACGAGGTCCTGCTCTACTACGAGGACGTAGCCCGGCACTTCGGCGAGGAAGTCGAAGAGAGCATCATCGAAAAGTAGCGCTGCGGTCGCGGGGGTACGCGCCGTCGATTTTTTGGCTTACTCGTCGTCAGCCCACGGGAACTGCTCCGTACACCAGTGACAGAAGTCCAGCGACGCGTCCGCCTGCTTCCCGCAGTTGGGACACTGGATCATCTCACCGTGCTCGACGTCGGCCTCGCCGGCGCGCGTGGCGTCGCCGTCGCGGCCTTCGGTCGGCAGGATTTCGGTGACGTTGCCGCCGAAATCGAGGTTCGTTCGGGGTTCCCGAGGCCCGTCGACGTCGGCCGAATCGCTGCCGACGCCTCGATCGGTGGTCATCCGGTCCGTCGCGTCGGGCTCGCTACTCGCGGCCTGTTCGCGACCGATGAGGAACGCGTCCACCGCGGACAGCCCGATGAGGAACGTCAGCGGGACGAGGATGTCCATCGGAATCGCGCCCGGCGACGTGAGCGGGTTCGCCGGTTCCACCCCGTGGAGCGAGTGGAGGAGGACCGACGATGCCGCGATCGTCACGAGCCACAGCAGCGCTCGCGCCCAGCGCCGCAGGTACGCGTGCCCCAACCCAGCCAGCACGAGCGCGAGCACGGCAGCGATCCACGGGCGGAACCGTTGTGCCATCAACTGTACTTGGGTATGTAGGTTCCTGAACCTTCTGGGTTACGGCAGGTGCGGTCGGTTGCGTGTACACCGCGTCACACCGCGGGTTCAGGTCGGAGATGCACCCCATCGGGCCCAGGGACGCCGGATCGCGGGCCGATCCGGAGATGAGGATCGGGTCGGACTCGACAGGACGTTGTGTAAGATATCTGTCTTTTACTTAAGGTATATAAATATTATGATGTCGGACATCTATGATACACGACTGGACCGGTGATTTGTATCCTCGAGGAGAGTTGCGACCATGGAACACGTTAGACGGAAGCTACTCCAACTCAGCGGACTCGCACTTGCCGGACTCGCGGGCTGCTCGGCCCCGGACGATCAGGGCGGAACAGCGACTGAGGGGTCGATGGACACGCCGACCGCGACGGAGACCGAGCAGCCGGCCGAAGCACCCCCTGGCGCAGACGTCGCCGGGGGCCCGGACGAACTGCAGGGCGACCTGACCGTCAAAGCGCTCTCGCTCGACGAGGACAAGGGCGCCGGCCAGTTCGTCTTCTCGCCGGCCGTCGTCTGGGTCGAGGCCGGCGCGACCGTCACCTGGGACATCGCGAAAGAGTCCCACTCGGCGACAGCCTATAACCCGAACTACGACAAGCCGCTGCGGATGCCGAAGGACGCGAAACCGTTCGACTCCGGGACGCTCTCGGAGGGGAAGACGTTCGAACACACCTTCGAGACGCCGGGCGTGTACAACTACTTCTGCCGACCCCACGAGGGCCTCGGGATGGTCGGCCTCGTCATCGTCAAGGAGCCGCAGGGCGGTCCCGGCGTCTCCGAGCCGACAGACGTCACCGACGCTGCGGCGAAGAACCTTAAGCAGCTCCTGAAGCTCGCCGGCCTGTCGGAGACCGGCGGCGGGGACGGTGGGTACTCCTACACGGACGCGACGTGGGACTCCTACTGGTACTCGCTGTACAACATGAGCACGAACATCTCGATGAGCGGCAACGGCGTGCTGTTCCCCCACAACGAGGAGCAGCAGAAGGCCTTCGACAAACGCGTCCCCGCGATGCTGAAGAACGCCGACGTCGACAAGCCGCCGATCAAGAACCCGAATCTCAACATGGCGCCGTTCACGAGCGGCGACCCACACTTCACCGAGAAGCCGGTGTTCGACGCCGGCGACGGTCGCCCCGACGCGTCGACGCTGACCTGGGACAAGTCGAAGTCGTCCGGCGTCGTGAGTCCCTCGTCGGTCGGCTGGACCCACCTCAAGGGCGTCACCTGGGCGAAGAACTTCGAGAAGCACTTCGAGATCCTGCCGAAGTCGATGGCGGCCAAGTTCCGCGCGCAGGTGCTGACGACGCTGGCCCAGATCGGCATCAAGGCGACGCTCGTCGCCGGCGGGCCGCAGGGCAACGGCGCGCTCACGAAGGGCGACTCCCTCGAACTCGTCTCCGGGTTCGCGCCGAAGAAGGGCACGGTCGTCGACGACACCGCGCGCCCGAACCACCACTCGGCGATGCTGTGGTTCCTCTCCGACCTGAACAGTCTCGCCCAGAACGGCTGGTACGGCTACGTCAACCCCAAGCCGCTCATCCCCACGGACAAGATCCAGAAGCTGACCGACGGGATGGCGAAGACGACGATGAAGCTCTTCTCGCCGGCGGACGTCGTCGAGATGGGCACGACCCGCGACCTCGGCCAGATGCTCGGCGCGGTCGGCTGGTACGGCACCCACGCCGGCAGCGCCGACCTGCAGGCGAAGGCGGCGACGTACGCCGACGCGCTGGCCGCGGAAGTCGAGGCGAACCTCGAAGCCAACGGCCGCGTCGCCGGCGGCGTCGAGAACCAGGCGGCAACGCAGGGCGCCATCGGCCAGGGGCTGCTGTGGGCCTCCCAGATCGACGGCGTCGACCACACCGATCTCGCGAGCACTGTGCTCGACTACCTGCTGTCGGACCTCTGGGACGGCGACGCCGGTACCTTCGCCAGCGGTACCGACGACGACGTCTACCGGTTCACCTCACGCGACGCGGGCGACGTCACCGGCGGCGTCAACGCCGCGCAGGCCGTACTCGACCGCGACGCGAAGGCCGCGTACGCGACCTTCTTCAACCAGGCGTTCAACCGCGGCCGACTTCAGCGGGCCGAACGCCCACCGTCCCGCAACGATAGCGCCGAGTACACGCTTCCGCTCCCGCCGAAGGCTGGCGGGAAGTACGGGCAGGCAGCCGTCTACAACGACGCCGTCGAGTACCACCCCGGGGAAGACGAGTGGCACGTCGTCGACGACGGCTTCACGACGGCGAACGCCCTGCAGCTCGCCAACCAGGACATCTGGATCAGCCAGTGGGGCGGCGACTTCTACCAGGGACGCGGGGTACCGGGCCAGAGCGACCAGCCGCCGCAGTAACGGCTGACCGACTGGCTTCGGACCCGGCGCAACCGGAGCCGCCCCCGCGAGTGCCTTTATGGATCTCTTCTGTGAAGTCGTCGTTATGAGCGCATACGAAACGAAAACGGACCGCGGCTTCCTCCTCTCGGGCCGGGAGTGGAAAGCGATCGGCGGCGGCGCCGCGCTGATGACGTTAAACGTGCTGCTGATGTACGCCTTCGTGGCTTCACCGCTGGCGGTCGTGAACCGATACCTATTTTCGGTCCCGATCGTCGGCGTCCTGATCTACGGTGCGGCGATCTACGCTGGCGAGGCCCTTGCAGAGAAGGGCGTCGAGGCGGGCAACGTCGGACTCGCGCTCGGCGGCGTGGCGATCCTCCAGCTCGCCTTCGGCACCTTCGGCGCGGGCATCCTCTCGTTCGCGTCCCGGGGCGCACAGCTGACCATCCTCGGAATCACCGCCGTCGTCGTCGCGATCATGACCGCCGGCATCGGGACGTACGTGTATGCGCGCTCGATCGACTTTGACCACTACAGCACCTGGTCGACGTACGCGTTCGTCGGCGGCCTCGTCGCCGTCCTCGTCGGCTCTTTCGTCACGCCCGTGCTGCTCGTCGGCTTCGTGCTCATCTTCGCCGGCTTCATCTTCCGACTCGGCTGGGAGATCTGGCGCATCCGCGACGCCCGCGTCGACGCCGTCTCGCTGCAGGCGATCGGCCTCTACGTCGCCGTCGCCGGCGTGTTCGTGCATGTGCTCCAGATCGTCGTCCGGATGGTGGGTCGGCGCTGAAGCGCTCTCTCAGGAGCGGTCCGTAGTATCGGCCGGTCCATAATAGCGGGCGGTCCATAATAGCGGGCCGCTAGCCGATTACGCTTCTGCGACGTCGGGTTCCGAAGGCTCGTCAGTCGCATCGGCGTCTTCGACACCGCGCTCCGCCTGCAGCCGCCGGATTCGCTCCGGAATCGGCGGGTGCGAGTAGTGGAACTCCGCGTACAGCGGGTCCGGGAAGGGGTTCGAGAGGTTCTCCTGGGTGAGTCGCGCGAGCGCGTCCGCGAGCGGCTCGGGGCCGTCCATGACCTCGGCGGCGAAATCGTCGGCCTCGCGCTCGTGGGATAGCGAGACGCGGTTCTCGATCGGGCTCGTCAGGTCTAAGATTGGGTAGATCCACAGAGTCGCCAGGAACAACCCGGCGTAGACGGCGTTCGTCGGGAGCCCCCACATCGCGTAGAGCCAGTCGGCCTCGACGAGGTAGCCGAGCGCGGCGAAAACGACGAGCAGGCGAACGGCGGACGCGCCGAGGCGTTTCCAGATGTGATTCTCCTTCCAGTGGGCGAGTTCGTGTGCGAGGACGGCTTGTGCCTCCGGGACGTCGAGCTTGTCGACGAGGGTGTCGAAGAGGACGACGCGCTTCGTTTCGCCGAAGCCGACGAAGTAGGCGTTCACCTGCGAGGAGCGCCGCGAGGCGTCCATCACGTAGATGCCCTCCGGCGAGAAGCCGGCGCGCTCGAACACCTCCTCGACGCCCTGGCGGAGGTCGCCCTCGTCGACGGGCTCGAAGTCGTTGAACAGCGGCGCGATGACGCGCGGGTAGACCACCTGCATCGCGAGCAGGAACGCGACGACGAACGCCCAGCCGACGAGCCACCATAGCGACGGGAGTATCGTCGTGAACCAGAGGACGACGCCGACGACGAGGCCGACCATGACCACGGAGACGGCGGTCGAGACAAGCTGGTCGCGAGCCCACAGCCGTACCGTCGACTGGTTGAAGTCGAAGCTCTCCTGGATCGCGAACGTGTCGACCGCGCTGAACGGAAGGCTCAGTACCTGAGAGCCGACGATGAGCCCGACGAAGAAGAGGACGCCGGTGGCGACGGTTCCGAGGCCGAGTCCCTCGAGCGCGTCGACGGCGATATTCAGCCCGCCGAGGTAGAGCACGAGGAGGAGCGTGATCAGGACGGTCCACTCCCGTAGCTGCCCGAAGGCGGTCGTGATCCGGTGATACGAGAGCAGTTCCTCGTGGTCCTCCACGCCGAGCGTCTCCGCGAGCCAGTCCCGCTCGTCCGTGACCGTCGCCGTCGCGTGCCGCACGTCGCGGACGGCGAGCCAGGTGAAGAAGGCCGCCGACCCGACGAGCAGTAGCAGAAACGCGACATGGAACGCTAACATGGCCGGAGGTTACGTCGCGATCGTATAAAGGGACGCGACGTGGGTCGGTCACTGGGTCGCCTCGCCGTGGCGGTCGGTCGGCGACCGTATCGGTCACGCTTTTGAGGTACCGGCGCGGAGTCAGCGTATGGCAGATTCCGCACTCGTCATCGGTGGGACTCGCTTCATCGGGCGCCACGTCGTCGAGGACCTCCGCGAGAACGGCTACGAAGTGACGATGCTGAACCGCGGCAACCACGAGAACCCCTTTGCGGGCGCCGAGGACGTCACGCACGTCGAGGGCGACCGAACGGACGACACCGACCTCCGGACTGCGAAGCTCTCGGCGGAGCCGGACGTCGTCATCGACTGCGTCGCCTACTACCCGGCCGACGTCGAGGCCGCGGTGGAGGTCTTCGAGGACGTGGACGGCTACGTTTACATCTCCTCCGGCGACGCCTACGGCGCCGAGGAGATCCCGAAGCGCGAGGGCGAGACGGAGCTTCGCCCCTGCACCGCCGAGCAGGCGACCGACGAGTCCCACGACACCTACGGTAACCGGAAGGCCGAGGGCGACCGCGTCGTCTTCGAGGCCGCTGAGAACGGCGTGAACGCGATGGCCGTCCGCCCCTGCATCGTCTACGGTCCGCACGATTACACCGAGCGACTCGACTACTGGATCGACCGCGTCGCGAACTACGACCGCGTCGTCGTGCCGGGCGACGGCCAGAACGTCTGGCACCGCGCCTACGTCGAGGACGTCGCGAGCGCGCTCCGGGTCGTCGCCGAGCGCGGCGAGCCGGGCGAGGCGTACAACGTCGGCGACCGCCAGCTCGTCACGCTGGAGGAGATGGTCGACCTGATCGCGGACGTGCTCGACACCGACTGCGAGGTCGTCACCGCCGGCGCCGACGCGCTCGCGTCCGGCTCGCTGGAACCCGACGACTTCGTCCTCTACCGCGATTACCCCCACGTGCTCGACACCTGCAAGCTCGCCGACCTCGGCTGGGAATCGACGCCCCTCGAAGAGGCGATGCACCGGACCGCTATTGAGCATCTGGAATCCGACCGCGACGGCAGCGAACACGACCCCGGCCGGCAAGCTGAGGAACGCGTGCTCGGTGTTCTCGACACGCTCTAATACGGAATTAGCGTTCTTCTGTGATAGGGTGGTTTGGGTTCGTGAAGGCGGTTAACGGCGCCATCGACACCACTCAGCATGCCCAGAAACTCCCAGCTGCTGAGGCGGTCGCTTTCCGCGTGATTTGTTCGGTCAACGTTGCTGCTGAAACCACTCGGCACACCCAGAAAGCCCCAGCCGCTGACCGGTCGCGCTGCTCGCTGTGCTCCTCACCGGGCTCGCTCACTGCGTTCGCTCGCCGGGTTGCGGTGCTTACGTCGCAGGGCGTCCCGCTCAGCGGCTGCCCCTTTCAGTCCCGCCCCGGAGTGGTGGCCGGCCGTCGCGCGCGGCGGTTGCTGGACGGTCGCGCCGCGGGTGCGGTGGCGCGCGCGAGCAACGCGTGCGAGGGAGGGCGGGGCGCGCCGAGCGGTGCCGTGCCGGCGCGCCCCGGTCGAGGCTGGGGAGGTCCGAGGAAATGCGGTTGCGGTGCTATCGCGGTTGCTGTGCTGTCGCGGTCCTGGCGGACTGAAAGGGCGACGGCCGGTCGCGCCGCAGGGGAGTCGCTC
>JBDGPU010000175.1:0-8524 GCA_042219525.1 Halopenitus sp. | reverse complement strand
CTCGACAAACTCTCTGTTCCTAAAGTGAGCAATTACTTCTAGTTCTTACTATAGCTGGTGGAGGAAAAGCGCGGCTAACCCCGGATTTAACAGAAAAATCAAAGTACACAATTGAGGTCTCAACCCAAAACCAAACAAAAAGCAAGACGGTCTTTTGGAGGTCAAATAAGTGGGCTGCCGTCGTCATGGATTCAAACCTGTCTATCGACATCCGACACACTGATCCGGCGTCCCACGAAACCCCGATGAAGCGATGTGAAGAGTCGGCACGTGGAGAGACGGAAACCTATCAACCTACCTCATAAAAGTCGAAAGGTGAACGAGCGGCCGTAGACCCCTGTCGAGTTACGGGGAGGGTTTACTGATCCAGTCCTTCAGGCAAGCTAGAGTCTAATCCATTGCACCGTTCTTCCAGCGCAAATGATTCCATTGTGTTAGTACTCGAAAGAGGCGTCAATGAGGCTGCGAAACCTGCCACCCCCGAGACTGCTGTAGTCGTTCCGAGGAGGATTTAGCAGCATTGCATATCTTGAACCCCACCCAGCTATGCTAAATGCTTTCCTCGATGGTTCATTCTCTGTTATGGTTTAATCTCTAAAAGCTGAGGAGATACTGAGTAGCCCAATGCCGACGAGCGCGATACCGAGAACCACTGACATTGCTTGTTTCATGAAGGTGTCTGGAAAGAGCGCGTCGTCGTACGATGTAACGACGGTATACGTCGTATTGTTGTATTCAATACTGTTGCTATAGGTGACATCACCAGCATAGTCCAACGTCGGATCGCTGGGACAGGCAAATCGGTGGCGTCCGGTCTGAATCGCGTGTGTGATCCCCCGCTGTTCGGCGGTAGTGAGTGAATCGAACGAGACCGGGTCGGTCTCGTCAGTGGCATTCGGATCGACCTCGATCTGACATCGATCGTGTTCGACTAATTGGGCCGAATGGACAGGTACGGTCATCACGAGGAACCCTGTAATGATTGTCGCAGCGGCTACAGACGGTGTCCAATTCATAGATCCGTAGGGTAGTTTATTTCTAGAAGATAACACTAAGTACTTTCGGGCGGTGAAAAGAGCTGATTCCGACGATTTACGGCATATCTCTGTATGTGTTATTCCTCTCTATCAAGCTATTTGGGGAGTCTCCTGACTGACCGATTCTCACGAAGATTCCCTTCGTCTCTACTGAACCGGCAGGCGAACGCCACTGCGAACACGGCGATACTGCCTCCTCTATATCTGAAGCCAATTAGTTGCGGACAGAGGCGGTCAGTCGTCCTCGTCACCGTCCAGCCGCTTTGCGGCCTTCCGGACACCGTAGATCCCCCATTCTGCCGAGTAGCAGAAGACGCAGCCGCGGAACTCGGGCGTCGTGAGGTCGGTCTCGGTTTGGCTCATGGCCGCAAGGATAACACCCACCACGTGTAATGGTGCCGTGGTTGTGTATTCGCTGTACATAACCATTCGTTCCGACCTGTTAGCCGTTGTCCTGAACGTACGTGCGGTTTTGACGTCGTATTCGCCATTGAGTGTGGAACGTTACCAAGAACCATTTAAGGCCCCTCGTCTACCTAAAACCCATTAACGAATATTATCATTATTGTTCATTACATTTATTTAGCAGTCGCCGATTCTCCCAGATGCGCATGGGAGTACACGTATCCGCCCACGGACGCACCACGCTGGAACCGTTCGATAGCCGATCGCCGCAACCCCCGACACGACCGAATGCCACGAACTGACGACACACGCACGACCCGGACGAACCGACCGACGAACACACGCACGATTCCTGGCCGCACGCCGCCGACTGAGGAAGCCGGCGCGCCCATCGTTCCGACGGCGCCGCCGACGGCGACACCGACTTCGCCGAACAACGGATCGTCCGACCAGCGACGGCGACGACGGCCCCCAGCTGCCGGCGAGCGTGACGCGCCGCTGGTTCCCGACCTGCGAACGACTGAGATGACGACAGCGACCGAGACGACCCCGTCGACTACGACAACCGAGCAGCCGCGCGACGACCGCCCCAACTGAATTCATCCATGCATCCCAACGACCTCGACGACGACGTTTTCACCCGAGACATCGACAACCCGGCCGGCCGCGAGTTCCGGGAACTACTGGACGAACAGGACTACGTCTTCGCCCCCGGTATCTACCATGCGCTCGACGCGCGCCTCGCGGAGATGGCCGACCTCGACGCCGCCTACATGAGCGGCTACTCCACGGTCCTCGGGCAGTTCGGCTTCCCGGACCTGGAGATGGTCTCGATGACCGAGATGGTCGAGAACGCCAAGCGCATGGTCGAGGCGACGAACCTCCCGATCATCGCCGACTGTGACACCGGCTACGGCGGCGTCCACAACGTCCGCCGCGCCGTCCGCGAGTACGAGAAGGCCGGCGTCGCCGCCGTCCACATCGAGGACCAGACCTCGCCCAAGCGCTGCGGGCACATCGCGGGCAAGCAGATCGTCTCCCGCGAGAAGGCCCGCTCGCGCTTCGAGGCCGCCGTCGACGCCAGGCAGAGCGAGGACACGGTCATCATCGCGCGCACGGACGCGTACGGCTCCGCCAACGGCGACTGGGAGGAACACCTCGAACGGGGCCGGATCTACGCCGACGCCGGCGTCGACATGGTCTGGCCCGAGATGCCGGACCCGTCCCGCGAGGACGCCATCCGATATGCCGAGGAGATCAAGGAGACGCACCCCGACCTCGAGCTGGCGTTCAACTACTCCTCGTCGTTCGCGTGGAGCGAGGAGGAGGACCCGCTCACGTTCCAGGAGCTGGGTGACCTCGGCTACAGCTACATCTTCATCACCCTCTACGGGCTCCACTCCGGCGCCCACGCCGTCTACGAGGACATGGAGAACATCGCGGAGAACGCCGAGGAGGCCCAGTGGGACCTCGAGGACCGCTACATCGGCCACGAGACGGAGAGCCACCACGAGCTCTCGTTCGTCCCACGGTACCAGGACATCGAGGCCCGCTTCGATCCCGAGGCGAAGCAGCGTCAGGAGGAGTCCGCGGGGTTCTCGGAGGACGAGAGCGACCCGATCAGCTCGGTCTCCGAAGAGCCGGGGGAAACGCCGGAGCCGAAGACGGACGACGACTAAGCTGAGAACGACCGTTCGGCGGCGCGACTTTCCAGCGACCGATGACCGGTAACACGACAGCAAGGTCGTGTGGGCATTCGAATCGTCCGACGGAACGTATTGACTGGTAGCTCACTCGTGACCCGGTGACTCCGGGATCACGCCTTTCTCGCGTAACGTCGTCAGGTCCTCGTCCGTGTAACCGTAGTCACCAAGCACGTCCTCGGTGTGCTCGCCGAGCAGCGGCGGGTGTCGCCGGATCGTCGTCGGCGTCCGCGAGAAGTGCATCGGCGAGCCGGGCATTTCCACTTCGCCAGCGGTCGGGTGCTCGACGGACGCCCGCATCTCCCGGGCCTCGATCTGGGGGTCTTCGAACAGCTCTTCCATGTTCTTCACGTCGCTGGCGGGGACGTCGTGGGCTTCGAGCAGTTCCACCGCCTCCCGCGTCTCGTACGTCGCGAACTCCTCGTCGAGGATCGGGTCGAGGTCGTCGCGGTTGCGCACGCGTTTCTCGTTGCTTTCGAAGCGTTCGTCCGCGAGGAGGTCCGGCCGGTCCAGGGCCTCACACAGGCTCGGCCAGAAGTTGTCCGAGGAGCAGGCGACGACGACGTAGCCGTCGGCTGTCTCGAACGCCTGGTACGGCGCGATGGAGGGGTGCTTGCTCCCCATCCGCCCCGGCGACTCGCCGGTGGCGAAGTAGTTCATCGCCTGGTAGCTCATCCAGGCCGCCTGCCCGTCGAGCAGGCTCACGTCGATCTTCTGGCCCGTGCCGTCGCCGAGTTCCCGCTCCAGCAACGCCCCGAGGATCGCTTGCGTCGCGTACATCCCTGCGCCGATGTCCGCGAGCGCGACGCCGACGCGGACCGGCGGGCCGTCCTCCATTCCCGTGATGCTCATCAGGCCACCCTTCGCCTGCATCATAATGTCGTAGGCCGGGCGGTCCTTGTCCGGCCCCCACTCGCCGTATCCGGAGAGGGCGCAGTAGACGAGTTCCGGGTTCTCTTCGGCGAGGTCGCCGTATTCGAGGTTCCACTCCGCCATCTTCCCGACGCGGAAGTTGTGGACGACGACGTCGGCCTCGCTGGCGAGGTCGCGGAACACCGCCCGGCCCACTTCACTCGCGAGGTTGAGCTCGACCGAACGCTTGTTGCGGTTGACAGAGAGGTAGTACGCGCTCTCGTCGCTGTCGCCGTACGTCGGCGGGCGGAACGTGCGCGTCTGGTCGCCCGACCTTGGCCGCTCGATCTTGATCACGTCGGCGCCGAGGTCGCCGAGCTGCATCGTGCAGAAGGGGCCGACGAGCACGCGCGAGGCGTCGAGCACGGTGAGTCCGTCGAGTGGCCCCTCGTCATCCTCGGCGGTTTTCGCTTCACCGACCATCGGCACCTCCGAACCGGCTGTCCCCCCGGGACGCGCCGGCAACGCCGTTCGAAATAAGTTGCATGCTCAGAGGTTCCACTCCGGGCATTTAAACGCCCTGACGGCGGCTTCCCCGGCCGCGTCGCCAACGATTAAGCCGTCGTAGGCGACAGTAGGGGTATGGACTTAGACATCGACGGCAACGTCGCGTTGACGACCGGCTCGTCCAGCGGACTCGGCTTCGCGTCCGCGAAAGCGCTCGTCCGCGAGGGAACGAACGTCGTGATCAACGGCCGCGATGCGGACCGACTGGCGGAGGCAGCGGAGGAACTCCGCGAGGAAGCAACGGGCGACGCGCGCGTCGTCGCCGTCCAGGGCGACCTCACCGACGAGGACGACATCCGGAACCTCGTCGACACGACCCTCGACGAGTTCGACCAGCTCGACCACCTCGTCACCTCCGTCGGTGGTCCGCCGTCCGGCGCATTCCTCGAGACGACCGACGAGGACTGGGGGGAGGCCTACGAGCTGCTCGTGATGAGCGTCGTCCGCCTCACGCGCAAGGTCGCGGAGCCGCTCCAGTCCGGCGACGGCGGCACCATCGTCAACATCACCTCCCGCTCCGTGAAGGAGGCCATCGACGGACTCGTGCTGTCGAACTCCGTGCGCATGAGCGTCATCGGTCTCGAGAAGACGCTCTCGACGGAGCTCGCGCCCGAGGTTCGTTCGAACGCGGTGCTCCCGGGCCCCCACGAGACCGGTCGCATCGAGGACCTCATCGAGCAGGCCATCGAGCGGGGCGAGTACGACAGCTACGAGGAGGGCCTCGACGACTGGGGCGCGAACCCGCTGGGTCGCATCGGCGACCCCATCGAGCTCGGCAACACCGTCGCCTTCCTCTCGTCGCCGAAGTCCGGCTACATCAACGGCGAGACTGTCACCATCGACGGCGGCGCGTCGCAGTCGAACCTGTAATCGGATCCGTTTCGACCGCAACCGCGATCATCCGCGATCATCCGCGATTTTTGCGGAGGTAGTCCAGTACGTGCTCGTGTTGGGGGCCATGCGTCGCGACGACGTGGCTCCGGTCGATACCCGGAAGAACCTCGCTTTCGGGGACGTAGCTCATCATCCCCACGCGGTAGTCGTCGTCGGGATCAACAACCTCGCCCTTGGCAGTGCCACCGCGGGCAATGGATTTCCTGTCGACGTCGACGCCGGCCCAGATGCCTCGCCCGTGTGTGTCGTCGATCGGCTCTCGAGTGTTGCCGAGCAGTTCCCGAAGTTGGTCGCCAGCCAGTTCGACAGTGACGAGATCCGACCCGAACGGAACGGTACCGACGATATCCCCTGTCGTGACTGCCCCCTCGAGCGGTTCGCGAACCGACGCCTCGAAGACGAGCCCGGCGTCGGCGTCGGCCCTGGTCTGATAGGCCCTGGCGACGAGTTCGGCTGTCGCGGTCGCGCCCAGGTCCGAGAGCGTAGTAACGTGGTCGTCGAGCCCGGCGGTTGCCAACCGACCGCGGTACGCCCGCAAGACTTCGGCGTCGGGGGTCGCGGTCGCCGTGTCGACGAACGTCGCTTCCGGCGTATCCCTCACCGTCACGCCCAGTAGTTCACGCCCCTTGCCCGCAGTTCGGCACACGAGCGTTCCGTCGACGCGTTCGATGGTTCTGCTGTGATCGTGTCCTCCGATGACGACGTCCGCGTCGGTGTTTCGGGCAATCTCCCGGTCGCGTTGACCGCAGTGCGAGAGCACGACTCGGTGTTCGACCGGGCCGATAGCCTCGAACGCACGCTGGACGGCGGCTACCGGATCGGTGAACCTGACGGCCTCGGCTGCGGCACAGAACGTCGCCGTTTCGGGATGGGCGACGCCGACGACAGCCACCTCCTCACCCGCGACCTGCCGAACGGTGCTGCCCTCGAAAACGCCGTCATGGTGGGCGTTCGCGGCGAGCCACGTGCCGGGCGTGGCGGCCGCGAACTCGGTGAGCCAGTCGGGACCGTGGTCGAAGTCGTGATTGCCAGGCACGTGGACGTCGGGGGCGACCGCGTCGTGGAACGCCGTCGCCTGACCGCGACCGCAGTCGGTCGTAAACGCGAGCGCACCGAGCGCTGTGGAGTCGCCGGCATCGAGGAGCAGCGTCGAGTCGTCGGTTCGCGCCCGGATCGCCCCGGCCAGGCGACCGAGTCGGTCCGGATAGTCGAACGCCGTCTCGACGTCGTTGAACGCTATGATCCTGGGGGCGCCGGATCCGTCGGTGGCGTCTCCGCTATCACCGTGTCCGTCGATGGCGTCTCCGCTATCACCGTGTCCGTCGATGGCGTCTCCGTTATCACCGTGTCCGTCGACGGCTTCTCCGCTATTACCGTCATCACCGTCTCCACCGTCGCAGCCTCCGGCGCGGGCCATTTCTCGCTCCAGCGTTGCCTGCGGTGGAAAATAAACCCTCCTGCGCGAGCGCTCTCTCGACGAATCGCGCGTGCTCCGCCGCTTCCACAACCGCTTTGGCCCGGGTGTGCCACCGACCGGGTATGGATCACGTCCCATTCGACGACGCGGAGACATACGAGCCGGACGAGGGCTGGATGCGCGCGTCGCTGGCGGGCAGCGACAGGGCGACGTTCGAGTGGTTCGAGAAGCCGCCGGGCCACTCCTCGCCGATGCACGACCACGAGAACGAGCAGGTCTGCGTCTGCCTCGAAGGCGAGCTGACGGTCCACACCGAAGACGAGTCAGTCACGCTGGAACAGTACGACTCGGTCCACCTCGACGCCTGGGAGTCCCACCGCGTCGAGAACGAGAGCGACGAGCGCGCGGTCGGCCTCGACGTGTTCGCCCCTGGCCGCGGCTTCGACTTCTGGACGGATCAGGAGGAGTGATGACCGACCAGAAACGCCTCGCGCGAACAGTCGAGGGCCGACCGCTGCTCGGCGACGACGAGGGATTCGTCCCGCTCGCGTCGGCGGGGTTCGACGCCGTCGACGACGCGCTCGGTGCGACCGACGAGCTTCCCGACGTTGACGCGCTTCCGGCGAGTCGGCGCCCGGGCGACCACGTCGAGTTCGCGACGCCCTTCGACCCGGCCAAGCTCTGGGGAATCGGGCTCAACTACGCCGACCACGCCGCCGACCTCGACGAGGTGCGGCCCGAGGAGCCGGCGAGCTTCATGCGCCCTGCGACGAGCCTCGCGGCCCCAGGCGGACCGATCCAGCTCCCGCCGGTCGAGGAGAGCGAGCGCGTCACGGCCGAGGCCGAACTCGGCGTCGTGATCGGGCGCACCTGTCGCGACGTCGACGCCGACGAGTTCGGCGACGTCGTCGCGGGCCTGGTCCCGGTCATCGACGTGACTGCCGAGGACGTCCTCGAACGCAACCCGCGGTTCCTCACGCGCGCGAAGAGCTACGATACGTTCCTCATCGTCGGCCCGTGGATCTCGCTGCCCGCGACGCGTGAGCGACTCTCGGACATCTCGGTCAGAACCGTCGTCAACGACGAGGTCGTCGCCGAGAACACGCTCGACCGCATGCTCTTCTCGCCGCCGGAGCTGGTCGAGTTCCACTCCCGCGTGATGACACTGGAGCCAGGTGACCTCATCTCGACCGGGACGCCCGGCGCCGGCGTCGTCGAGGACGGAGACACGGTCCGGGCCGAGGTCGACGGCGTCGGCGTGCTCGAAGCCGACGTCGTCAGGCGCGAGTCGTCATTGCGATAGCGACATCCGGTTTATGGCTGATTTTCTGTGGATTTCACCGTGATCTGAATACTGGGTGTTTCGACCGAAATTCTAGATGTTGATGGGTTCTCGTTGGAGGCGACACCACTCAGCATGCTTCGAAAGCCCCAGCCGCTGAGCCGGTCGCTTTATGCGTGGTTTGTTCGGTCAACGTCGCTTGCGATACCACTCGGCACACCCAGAAAGCCCCAGCCGCTGACCGGTCGCGCTGCTCGCTGCGCTCCTCACCCGGCTCGCTCACTACGTTCGCTCGCCGGTTTGCGGTGCTTACGTCGCAGAGCGTCCCGCTCAGCGGCTGCCCCTTTCAGTCCCACCCAGGAGTGGT
>JBDGPU010000020.1:0-8689 GCA_042219525.1 Halopenitus sp. | reverse complement strand
CGTCGCAGGGCGTCCCGCTCAGCGGCTGCCCCTTTCAGTCCCACCCAGGAGTGGTAGCCGGGCGTCGCTCGCGGCGGCCGCTGGGTGGTGGCAGCGCGGGGCGGTGGCGCGCGCGAGCAACGCGTGCGAGGGAGGCCGGCGCCGAGGCGGTGTCTCCGTGAGCGAAGCAAACGGAGGGCCGGTAGTCGCAGCCCGGCAGCGCAGCGAAGCGAGCAGCCCGGACCGTCTTCCGAGGCGGTTCCGGCGCCGGCCGAGGCTGGGGAGGCTGGGGCATGCGGTAGCTGTGCCGTTGCGTTGCCGTCGCTGTCGCGGTGGCTGGGCGGTGCTGTCCTGGCGGACTGAAAGGGCGACGGCCGGTCGCGCCGCAGGGGAGTCGCTCCGTCGACCCCTATCCGCGGCGGGCGGTGCTGAGAGCCGCGGATATGTCGCGGAGCGACCGCGAGCGGCCGAGGGCTTTCTGGGCGTTCGTGGTGCTGACAAGCGCAGCAGCGTCTGCACCTGTTCATCCAACCTAGAACCAAGAGCGGGTGAGGGCTTTCTGGGCGTTTGCGATGCTGTCGAGAGCAAGCCCGTATCACCTCGTCTGGACAGGCCACACGTTGCAGCGGGCAAATAGCCGGTAGAAGCACCAGCTGAAATACTGTCCAGGAGCAACAGTTTTCGAACCGAATACGCGGAGCCCCCACAGTTATTCTCGTTCGTGAACAGATCGTACGTAAACGAATGAAGACGCCAGGCATCCATCACGTTACCGCCATCGGCAGCGATCCGTCACGAAACCGCGAGTTCTACACGGAGACGCTCGGGCTCCGACTCGTCAAACAGAGCGTCAACCAGGACGACGTCGGCGTGTATCACCTGTTCTACGGCGACGAACGCGGGTCGCCCGGAACGAGCATGACCTTCTTCCCGTACGTCGACGCCAACTCGGGCCAGGTCGGCACGGGACAGGTGAGCACCGTCGCCTTCCTCGTCCCCGAGTCGGCTCTCGACTACTGGGTCGACCGACTCGACGAGGCCGGCGTCGAGGCCGCCGAGCGGGAGGAGCGCTTCGGCGACACGGTGATCGCATTTGAGGACCCCGACGGGCTCCCGCTGGAGCTCGTCGCGGTGGACGATGACCCCGAGGGCCACCCGCCGAAGGGCCCAGTGCCGGCCGAGCACGCGATCCGCGGGTTCCAAAGCGTCACGCTGTCGCTCGCGAGCGCCGAGGAGACGGCCGGCCTGCTGAAGACGATGGGCTTCGAGGCGACGCAGTCGGATCACGACCGCCAGCGGTTCGAGTCCGACGGCGACCTCGGGTACGCCGTCGACCTGCTCGAGGACCCACACGCGCAGCGCGGGCGCCCCGGCGCGGGCACGGTCCACCACGTCGCGTTCCGGGTCGACGAGGACGAGCAGGAAGACTGGCGCGATGTGCTGATCGAGGCCGGGCTCCGGCCGACGGAGATAATCGACCGCAAGTGGTTCAAATCGGTGTACGCCCGCGAGCACGCCGGCGTCCTCTTCGAGTTCGCCACCGAATCGCCGGGCTACACCGTCGACGAGGAGCTCTCGGCGCTCGGCGAGCGACTGGTGCTCCCCGAGTGGCTCGAGGACCAGCGCGAGGAGATCGAGGCGAACCTGCCGGAGCTGCACGCCGAGTAGCTGTACGCCGAATAGTTGCACGCCGAATAGTTGCACGCAATAGCTGCATACCGAATAGCCGCACCCCAATAGAAGATCCCGCGAGGACGAAAATCGGTGCCGGCTTACTGGAAGCCGACGCGGCCGCCGCGACCCTCGCCCAGCTGCTTCTTGCCGCCGCCCTTGAACTGCTGCTCGACGTCCTCGTAGTAGTCGAGGATGTCGTCGGTGATCGTCGGGCGCACGGACTCCATCGCGCGGCGGAAGTGCTTCATCTCGACCTCCTGCGCGTCGTCGTCGTCACGCAGCGCCTCGATGGCGGCCTCGCGCGTGATGCTCTCGAGGTCGGAGCCGACGTACCCGTCGGTGATCTCCGCGATCTCGCGGAGGCTCACGTCCGGCGAGAGCGGCGTGTCCTCGGTGTGGATCTCGAGGATCTGCTCGCGACCCTCGACGTCCGGCTGGCCGATCATGGTGAGCCGGTCGAACCGGCCCGAGCGGAGCAGCGCGGGGTCGATCATGTCCGGGCGGTTCGTCGCACCGATGACCATCACCTCGCCCATCTCCTCGAGCCCGTCCAGCTCCGTGAGGAGCTGGTTGACGACGCGCTCGGAGACGTTGTTGCCCTGGTCCTGGCCGCGGGCCGGGGCGAGCGAGTCGAGCTCGTCGAAGAAGATGACCGTCGGCGACACCTGCCGCGCCTTGCGGAAGGTCTGCCGGATGGCCTTCTCCGACTCGCCGACCCACTTCGAGAGGAGCTGTGGCCCCCTGACCGAAATGAAGTTGGCGTTGGTCTCGTTGGCGACGGCCTTCGCCATGAGCGTCTTTCCGGTGCCGGGCGGACCGTACAGCAGCACGCCCTTCGGCGCCTCGACGCCCATGCGCTCGAACTTCTCGGGGTCGGTGAGGGGCCACTCGATCGACTCCTTCACCTCCTGTTTGGCCTCGTCGAGGCCGCCGACGTCGCCCCAGTTGATCTTCGGGAGCTCGACGAGCACCTCACGTAGCGCGCTCGGTTCCACCTCGTTGAGCGCGCCGTTGAAGTCGTTCCGCTTGACGATCATCCTGTCGATGAGGCTCGGCGGGATGTCCTCCTCGTCGAGTTCGATCTCGGGGAGGTAGCGCCGCAGGGCCTTCATCGCGGCTTCCTTCGTCAGGCTCTCGATGTCGGCGCCGACGAAGCCGTGGGTGTCGTCCGCGAGGCCACCGAGGTCGACGTCGTCCGAGAGCGGCATGCCGCGGGTGTGGATCTGGAGGATCTCCTTGCGACCCGTCTCGTCCGGGACGCCGATCTCGATCTCGCGGTCGAAGCGCCCGGGGCGCCGGAGCGCGGGGTCGACGGAGTCGACGCGGTTCGTCGCCGCGATGACGACGACCTGCCCGCGCGTCTCCAGGCCGTCCATCATCGTCAGGAGCTGGGCGACGACGCGGCGCTCGACCTCGCCCGTCACGTCCTCGCGTTTGGGCGCGATCGAGTCCAGCTCGTCGATGAAGATGATCGAGGGCGACTCCTCCGTCGCGTCCTCGAAGATCTCCCGGAGCTGTTGCTCGGACTCACCGTAGTACTTCGAGATGATCTCGGGGCCGGCGATGGAGAAGAACGACGCCGAGGTCTCGTTGGCGACGGCCTTCGCGAGCAGCGTCTTCCCGGTCCCTGGCGGGCCGTGGAGGAGCACCCCCTTCGGCGGCTCGATGCCGAGCTTCTTGAAGATCTGCGGGTGCTTCATCGGCAGCTCGACCATCTCGCGGACGCGCTGGATCTCGTTGGAGAGGCCGCCGATGTCCTCGTAGGTGATCCCGCCGCCGGTCTTCTCGAAGCCGGAGATGGGCTCCTCGCGGAGCTCGACGTCGGTGTCCTCTGTGATCATGCAGACGCCGTCCGGCTCCGTTTCGACGGCGATGAGCGGGATCGCCTGCCCTGGCGATCGCATGAACGGGTGGTTCGTCGAGGACATCACCGGGACGATGTCGCGCTCGACGACCGGCCGCTTGAGGATCTGTCGCTTGACCATCCCGGCGGCGTCCGAACCGAACTGGACGGACGCCTCCTCCGGGGGCGCTAAGACGAGCTTGTCGGCCTTCTCCGCTTCCGCCTTGCGGATAGTGACCCGCTCGCCGATGCCCACGTCGGCGTTCTGGCGCGTGAAGCCGTCGATGCGGACGGTGTCCGTGTTCCAGTCCTGCCGGTCGGCGCGCCAGACCTTCGCGGCAGTCGTCTCCGCGCCTTCGATCTCGATGATGTCACCCGGCGACAACTTGAGGTGCAACAGCGTGTCGGGGTCGAGTCGGGCGATACCGCGCCCCGAGTCGTTGGGGTACGCCTTCGCCACTTCGAGTTGAACTTCGTTCATAATTTGCTCGCGGGGATTGTCTCTTCCTCCGCGGTTTCGGGGGATAAGTTTGTTGCTCCGACAGGTCCGGTGGTCCTGTCGGCCACCGATGCCGCAGTAGATGCCGGTAGATGTGCCATTCTATACCATGATTAACCCACCGGATACAAAACCCCGTCGTTGGCATGGGAAATGGACGCAAGCAACAGACCGGACGTGACCACGTCGTCCCGGGTCCGGCGATCGGTCCGGCGATCGGTCCGGCGTCGCTCTCGTGCCCGTCACGAGAGGCAGTTCCTTTACCGTCGGCAGCCAAGGGGTCGGTATGCAGACGCTCGCGTTCGACGGTCGGACTGGCGCCGCTGGCGACATGATCTGTGCCGGGTTGATCGCGGCCGGCGCCGACCCCGCCGTCCTCGCGCCCGTCGAGGATGCCCTGCCCGTCGCCTACGAGGTCGGGACGACGACGAAGAACGGCATCAGGGCAACGACAGTCGACGTCGTCCTCGACGGAAGCGACGGAGACGCCTCGGCTGCCGACAGCGACGGCGATTCCGGCCATAGCCACTCGCACGACGCCGAGGAGCACTCCCACAGCCACGACGGCCATTCACACAGTCACGCCGGTACCGGTGGCCATTCGCACAGCCACGGCGAGGGACGCGACGACGGCCACACTGAAGCCGACGCTGACGGCCACGATCACGCAGAAGGCGCCGGCGTCCACCGCACGTATCCCGAGGTCGTCAACGCCGTCGAAGCGATGGGGCTCCCGGGATCGGTCGAGGCCAACGCGCTCGACGTCTTCGAGCTCCTCGGCGAGGCCGAAGCCGCGGTTCACGGAACGGATCTCTCGGAGACGCACTTCCACGAGGTCGGTGCCGACGATGCCATCGCGGACGTCGTCGGGGCGTGTCTCCTCCTCCACGACCTCGACGTCGACCGCGTGGTGACCACACCGCTCGCGACGGGCGGCGGCGAGGTCGAGATGAGCCACGGCGTCTACCCGGTTCCGACGCCCGCCGTCGTCGAGGTTGCCGAGCGCGCCGGCCTCACCCTCCACGGCGGCCCGGTCGAGAGCGAGCTGCTGACGCCGACCGGCGCAGCGATCCTCGGGGGCGTCGCCGAGCAGGTAGCCGAGTTACCCGCGATGACCGTCGAGGCCTCGGGCTACGGCGCGGGCCGGAAGTCCTTCCCCGAGCATCCGAACGTGATCCGCGTGACGCACGGGGAAGCCGTCGACGACGGCGACGAGGACGCAGCCGAGGGCGGTCACGGCGGCCAGGAGCACGGGCACGGGCACGGTGGCCACGAGCACGAGCACGACGGGCACGAACACGAAGGTCACGACCACCGAGGTCACCAAGGCCACGGACACGACAGCCACGACCACGACTCGCACGAGGAACCGGCGGACGGGAGCCTCGTCCGCGACGACGTCGCCGTCCTCGAAACCAACCTCGATGACGCGGCCCCCGAGGTTCTCGGCGGACTCCAGGAGACGCTGAAAAAGGCGGGCGCGCTCGACGTGACGATCATCCCGACGACGATGAAGAAGGCCCGCCCGGGCCACCTCGTGAAGGTCATCTGCAAACCGGGCGACGCCGAGGCCGTCGCGGAGCGGCTGGCCCGGGAGACGGGCACGCTCGGCGTCCGCGAGGCCGGCGCGCGGCACCGCTGGATCGCGGAGCGCGAGTTCGAGACGGCGACGCTGGAGGTCGACGGCGACGAGTACGAGGTCGAGGTGAAGATCGCGTCGACGACCGAGGGCGAGGTGTACGACGTGAGCGCCGAGTACGATGATGCTGCGTCGGTGGCGGCTGAGACAGGGCTGGCGATTCGGGACGTGATTCGGCGGGCGGAGAGTCGGGTTCAGGAGCAAAAGGCCATCTAGTTGATTATTTGGTCGAGGTACGACACCCTTTCAAGCGCTACGAGTACGTCACTCTGTTCAGTCATGAAAGAAAGTAAAACGGTTCTGAATAATTGGCGATACGAGGAAATGTTTCCAGAAACAAGGTAGGAGTTAACAAGGCTCGCATTTCCGTATCAATTGATTTCCTCGGACGACCTAACAGAAGTATAATACTTAATTATTAATATATACTGGTCATTCGGTTCTGCATGAGTCTAGAAGATTTGAATCGGCGTGCCGTCCTTGCCTCTCTTACTTCTGGAGGGTTAGCTGCAATCGCAGGATGTAATGATGAAGCACCATCGACAGCAACTGAACGGTCCAAACAAACAGATACTCAAGTATCAACTCTTCCAAAAACTCCGTCAAAACCGGAACATCCCACGGTGACCCAGGAGGCGCTGGTCAAAGAATACTATGGCGATCTAGAGCTAAATGAGAAGCAACCATACTACCCGATTAAAATACCAGTCAGCGAAAATTCTGGATGTTACCTACTCGAATACCGACTTAATCGGAATGGATTCGGTTCGGATTTAGAAGCAAACCTGAATCTCTTTCTATTGGACTATTCATACGAAGAGTACAAGAATTTCGTAAATCCGGGTGAGAAATGTTTTTTCTCTATCTGCTTGGATGCTACCCGACCAGCGTTCAATAGAGACTGGCTCGCGGAGAATTATGCTGCTTCAAAACTCAATGAAGAGCCTATTTATAAACGAGTCTTAATCCCGAATGATTCGTACCATTTGGTCATCGATGCTACAAGTGCACCAGATCCGGCTGACAGAGGGAAAAGTACTGCTTCTGCCAACCTAGAGCTTTCCCTTAGACTGACCGAATACTCTTACGAGAGAGCTGAGAAACTAGCAATGCAAACTGTAGGATCGCTCATTAATGGGCTACCTGACGATTGGGAAGACTCAATTTCAAGTCTTCGCACAGCCGCCCAGGAAATGTGTGCCTCAAATGCTGTCGAAAGTGTGTCTAAAATCAGTCTAAATGAATTAGAAGAGCATTCGACCAAAGTCAAGGGCATATCGTCGGCAGCAGCGGATATCCTATCTGTTCTGGAAAGTCGTTATTCCGTCTCTCTTCCAGAGAGGCCACTAAGATCGCTAAGCAACGTCGTGCGGTGGGGCGGAAAACATTTGCCAATCATAGGGTCAGTGCTTCAAGTGGCCGAGTCTGCATGTTTGCTTGCTTCGACACCCGACGACGCCGAAGTATCCGAACTCAGAACCAGAGCAAAATCGCTCTTCGTATCTCTCGCACTCCTCGCTGGAGATCTCGTAATGAGCTGGTGGGGCGTCACCTCTAGAATTGCCTACAGCCTCACCTCGGTGACAAGCTACTTACTTGGATATTTGAGGCAGGTTGTCGGTCTTCGTTTTTATACTGTGGTTCTGAAAAACACCCTCTTCCTGTTTGAAAATGGTATCTCTGACATCATAGGGGAGATATATAACATAAGCGAGCGGATCGCTGAAAATACCAAACTAATCTCTGATAAGGATCTAAGGACTCTGCTTGAACTCAACGAAGATAACGTTGATAACTGGAAGCAGTTGGCCTTTCTGAATGACTCAAATGAATGTGGTACCGTAATTTCAAGCAGCGGCTAAACAATAACGTGAAGAATGCTACCCCGAAGATCCGGGACAAGAGGTCCTATACCCTGTTGTCTACAGTATTTATCAGTGGTTACATTCTTGATTACTTGTCCATGTACGCGTGAAGCTTATTTTCCGCCAACAGTTTGGCATTAAGTGATGGATTTGCCACATCCGACAAACGTGACTGAGTGGGATTGGGAGACTGTCCAGTCGCTTGAAGCAGCTTCAGAAAGTCAATATCTCGAATTTAAACAGTCGATTGAAGCGGACAATGATCAGAACAGTACAGAATGGCGAAACTCAATTGAAAAGGAAATATTGGCCTTCGCAAACTCAACAGGGGGAATTCTCGTCTTTGGTGTTGATGACAACGGTAATCCCTCACCCTTCGAACCTCCAGAGCACGAAATTAAGCAGGCTGTCACGCGATTCATAGAGAATGCAAAACCTCGCCCAGAGGTGGTGATTCCAGAACCGATAGGAGTTCCAAACGAAGAAACCAACAGAATTGTGCTTCCGATATATATTGAGGAAGCTACTCGCAAGCCACTTCTCACACATGACTCCGCGGTATACATGCGACTCAACGACCGGAAAGATCCGATGAGCAGAGAGCAGATGGAGTCGATGTTTGTAGTAGAAGACAGACGACAACAGGAAATCAGGCAGTTGGAAATGCAGATAGAGAGGTTTGGAAATATTGTGACCGAGGACTCCGGATACTTTGATAGACGAACCGAGACCCGACCTCCCAATTTTGCACCGTTGAATCTGGAATCTTTGAAGGATGCACTTCAAGAAAATACTGCACTCTACGGGAATGAAGATTTAGAGGAACACATTGCAGAGGTGTTCCGATGTATCCGCGCAATAGAAAACTTAGAAGTGAAATTTGGAAGAGAAGCAAGCGGATATGCCGGGCACCGATGGGATTCGAAGCAGGACCACTGGAAAGCACGTCGGCGTCACCTACGGGGCGACCTGTACGATCTTCACTTTGCTTTGAAGCGATTGGCAGAAGAAGCGAAACTTGAGATTGATTTCCCTGACAGTCCGAGTTTCGATTCCAGGGGATGAATTATCGCCTATATTGGCAATTATCATTATCAGCCTTATAAGAGAATAAAACCACCCGCTTTTCGATCACTCGTACGTGTTTAGCCCCAGATCGATTTCGGTAGTCTCTCGTAGGGACCGAGAAA
>JBDGPU010000178.1:146-8724 GCA_042219525.1 Halopenitus sp. | reverse complement strand
GCGGTCCTGGCGGACTGAAAGGGCGACGGCCGGTCGCGCCGCAGGGGAGTCGCTCCGCCGACCCCTATCCGCGGCGGGCGGTGCTGAGAGCCGCGGATATGTCGCGGAGCGACCGCGAGCGGCCGAGGGCTTTCAAGGAGTTTGCGTTGCTGTCGAGAGCAAGTCCGTATCACCGTTCAAATCCACTTATAAAGAGTGGCCGAGGGCTTTCAAGGAGTTTGCGTTGCTGTCGAGAGCAAGTCCGTATCACCGTTCAAATCCACTTATAAAGAGAGTTCGAGGGCTGTCGGACTGTTGTCACCCAGTAGCAACGACTCCACGTCCTATCGAGAGAGAAAATCGACAACAAGCGTCGCTAGCAACACGAAAACAGAACACAACGTCACAAAGAAAAATTCGCGAACCGAGCTCGAATCGCTATTCGAGGCGTTCGCGGACGAGGTCCTCGAGGTCGTCGCGGAACTCGTCGACGGCGATCTCCTCGAGGACGGGCACGAAGAAGCCCTCGACGAGCATGTTGCGGGCGGTGGTCGGGTCGATGGAGCGGCTCTTCATGTAGAAGAGGTCTTCGGCGTCGACCTGCCCGACGGTGGCGGAGTGAGACGCCTCCGTGTCGTGGTTCTTGATGATCAGCTTCGGCGACGCGTCGGCCTCGGCCTCGTCCGACAGCATCAGCGTGTTCTCACGCTGGTAGCTGGAGGTGTTCCAGGCGTCTTCACCGACGTCCTGGACGCCCTCGTAGACGGAGCGGGCGACGTCGTCGAGGACGCCGCGCGTGACGAGGTCGGCCGTCGTGTGCTCGGCCTGGTGCCAGACGCGCGCGTTGAGGTCGAAGTGCTGGTCGTCGTGGCCGAAGAAGGCCCCGACGATCTGCGACTCCGAGCCCTCGCCGTTCAGCGTGGTCTCGACGTCCGAGCGCGTGAGCTTGGAGCCGAGGTTGCCCTCGATCCAGTTGATTGTGGAGTAGTCGCTGGTGTCGCCGCGCTTCAGCGTGTACGTGTAGGTGTCCTCGTCGAGGTTCTGCAGCGAGCCGTACTGGACGTACGAGTTCTCGCCGGCCGCGATCTCGACCAGGTTGCTGAAGTAGCGGTCGCCGTCGGCTTCCTCGCCGGACTCGATCCCTTCGAGGATCGTGACCGTCGAGGATTCCTCGGTGACGACGAGGGTCTGGCTGAACAGCGACTGGGAGTTCATCTCCGCACGGATCGTCACGTCCTCGGCGTCGACGCCCTCGGGCACGTAGACGAACGTGCCCGTGGTGAACAGCGCGACGGAGAGGGCCGTGAAGTAGTTCTCCTGCGGGTCGAGCACGGAGCCGAAGTTCGCCTCGATGACGTCGCCGTACTCCTCGAACGCCTCGGTGAAGGGGAGCACGACGGCGCCTTCGTCGCCCTCGCGCTCGGTGACGTCGGCCTGGTCGAGCGGGTCGACCAGCTCCTCGAAGTCGAGGGCCTCGAGATCCGTCCAGCGACGGCCGGGCGTCTTGATGACGTCCGGCAGGTCGAGGTCGTCGAGGGCTGCGAGCGCGTCGAGACGCGTCTCGAGGAGCCACTCGGGCTCGTCGCGGTCGTCGGCGATGCGGCGGACCGTTTCCTCCGAGAGGGAGGGTGGTAGTTGCGTGCTCATATTACCCGAGCGAGCCCTCCATTTCGAGCTCGACGAGCCGGTTCAGCTCGACGGCGTACTCGATGGGCAGCTCTTCCGTGATCGGCTCGATGAAGCCGGAGACGATCATCTGCTTGGCGTCGTCGTCGTCGAGACCGCGCGACTGGAGGTAGAAGATGTCCTCGTCGCCGATCTTGCCGACGGTCGCCTCGTGGGCGACGTCGACCTTCGACTCGTTGATCTCCATGTACGGCATGGTGTCCGACGTCGACTCGTTGTCGAACATCAGCGCGTCGCACTCAACGGCGGTCGAGGAGTTCTCGGCGCCGTCGGCGATGTGGACGAGACCGCGGTAGTTCGTGCGGCCGCCGTCCTTCGCGATGGACTTCGACTCGATGGTGGACTTCGTGTTCGGCGCGTTGTGGTAGACCTTCGCGCCGGTGTCGATGTCCTGGCCCTCGCCCGCGAAGGCGATGGTGATGTGGTTGTCGGAGGCGCCGCGACCCTTGAGGATCGTCGACGGGTACAGCATGGTGGCCTTCGAGCCCATCGAGCCCGAAATCCACTCCATCCGACCGTTCTCCTCGACGATGGCGCGCTTCGTGTTGAGGTTGTACGTGTTCTTCGACCAGTTCTGCACGGTCGAGTACTGGACGTGGGCATCCTCGTCGACGAAGACCTCGACGCCACCGGAGTGGAGGTTGAAGGCGGAGTACTTCGGGGCGGAACAGCCCTCGATGTAGTGCATCTCCGAGCCCTCCTCGGCGATGATGAGCGTGTGCTCGAACTGGCCCATCCCTTCCGAGTTCATCCGGAAGTAGGCCTGGACCGGCATCTCGACCGTGACGTCCTCGGGGACGTAGACGAACGAGCCGCCGGACCAGATGGCGCCGTGAAGCGCCGCGAACTTGTTGTCGCTCGGGGGAACGCACTTCGTCATGAAGTGCTCGCGGACGAGCTCCTCGTGCTCCTGGACCGCCTGGTCCATGTCACAGAAGATGACGCCCTTCTCCTCCCACTGCTCTTGCATGTTCTGGTAGACGACCTCCGACTCGTACTGGGCGCCAACGCCCGACAGCGCCTTCTTCTCGGCTTCCGGAATGCCGAGCTTGTCGAAGGTGTCCTGGATCTCCTCGGGGAGGTCGTCCCACTCGTCGGCGCCGCCGCGGGCCTCGACGTCCGGGCGGATGTACGGGACGATCTCGTCGATGTCGACCTCGCTCAGGTCCGGCTGCCCGGGCCAGTCGGTCGGCATCGGCATGTTCTGGAACTGTTCGAGTGCGCGAAGGCGCCGCTCGAGCATCCACTCCGGCTCGTCCTTGTCCTCGGAGATGAGGCGGATGGTCTCCTCGTCGAGCCCCTTCTCCGACTCGAAGGCCGACTTCTGTTCCTTCTTGAACTCGAAGCGGGCCTCAGTGTCTGTGTCTTGCAGGTCTTCTGAACTCATTGTGTTGTAGTTACGTCGCTTGGGTTATAGTGCTGGTGCGTAATCACGAGACGTTACGCGGCCTCGTAGACTTCCTCGCGGACCCAGTCGTACCCCTTGTCTTCGAGCTCGTGAGCGAGTTCCGCGCCACCGCTCTTGGCGATCTCGCCGTCGAGCATGACGTGGACGTGGTCCGGCTCGACGTAGTCGAGAATGCGCTGGTAGTGGGTGATCTGGAGGATCCCGGTGCCCTGCTCGTCGCGGAGGGCGTTGATCCCTTCGGAGACGTCCTGCAGGCGGTCGATGTCCAGCCCGGAGTCGATCTCGTCGAGCACGGCGACGGCCGGCTCGAGCATGGCGGCCTGGAGCACTTCGTTCTGCTTCTTCTCGCCGCCGGAGAAGCCGGCGTTGAGGTAGCGCTGCATGAAGCGCTCGTCCATGTCGAGCAGCTCCATCTTCTCCTTGAGGATCCCCTGGAACTCGGCGACGCCGATTTCGCCCTCGGCGGTCGGGCCTTCCATCGGGGAACTCTCGTAGCCGGACTCGTCTTCTTCGGCCTCCGCCTCGGCCGCTTCCTCCTCTTCGTCCTCGAAGAGCTCCTCGCGCTCCTCGCGCTTGGCGTTGAGCGCCTGGCGGAGGAAGTTCGTCATCGTGACGCCCTCGATCTCCGCCGGGTACTGGAAGCCGAGGAAGACGCCGAGCGCGGCGCGCTCGTTCGGCTCCAGGTCGAGCAGCTCCCAGTGATAGTCGTCCTCGTCGAGGTCGACGTCGACGTCGTCGACGTCCGCCTCGTCCAGGTGGAGGTTGATCTCACCCTCCGTAACCTCGTAGGCGGGGTGGCCGGCGATGACCTTCGCCAGCGTCGACTTCCCCGACCCGTTCGGCCCCATCAATGCGTGAATCTCCCCGGATTCGACCTCGAGGTCGACGCCGAGAAGGATCGTCTCGCCATCCTCTTCAGCCACCTGGGCGTGGAGGTTTGAAATTTCGAGAGTTGCCATGTGTAGATTCGTGCCTCGTGTCTGTAGGGTGGTGGTTGGTGGGGTTAATGGTTACGCATTTCCGCCTGAGAAACCGTACCAACGAAAGGAGTACCGGCCACATCGCAAAATTTTCTTCTCGATTCCAAAAGCGACGGCTGGGCTTCGTTAGACGAAGCTGCCGAGTCCGGCCTGCTCCTGGCCCGTTTTCACTTCGTCCCAGGACATGTCGAGTGCTTCGATGACCCGCGATATCGGGCCTTTCAGCGTCTTATCGAGCATTTTCTCCCAGTCGACCTGGAACTCGTCGGGCACCTGATCGGCGTACTCGAAGCAGATCACGTCGGGATCGCGTTTGAACTCACCGTAGAGGGGGTCGCTCTGGGGGTCGAGGCCGTGCTCCGACTCCATCCGCTGCCAGAAGTCGGGGTGGACCTTTTCGACGTAGAGACGCTTCGGCTTCGACCCGCGGCCGAAGTTCGTTCCGAGCAGGAGGTTGGCGTACTTCGCGCCCCGGACCTGCGCGGTGTCCGTCTCGTAGGCGTCGAGGCGCTTCCCGATGCCGCCGGGGATGCCGACGTCGTCGAGGCTCGCCTCGCCCGCGAGCACGTCGTCGATGACGTCGCTGAGGTAGGTTTTCACCTCGGCCATGTCTTCCTCGATGTCCTCTCCTTTCACGATGGTCTCGATGACGTCCTTCTGGACCTCCTTCGTGATGGGGGCGATGTCCGAGCGCTTGTACTCGAATCCCGTGATGTCGACGTCGTCGACGTGTTTGCCCTCCTTCCAGACGATGTTGCCGGCGTAGCGCTTCTTCTTACCGGCCTGGAAGAAGCGGCGGTAGAGTTTCTCGAACTCGATCTGGAAGCGGTGGTCGTCGGCGTTCAGCTCGTCGGCGGCGAAGTCGTCGTAGCGCCCGTTGATGTGGTCCTCGATGTCGAAGGACTCCTCGATGGCGTCCTCCTTGGGGATGTCGTCGCCGAGCTCGAGCATGACCGAATCCGTGTCGCCATATGTAACTTCCTTGTCGATTTCGGCTGCGGCGGTCTCGGTGAAGTCGATGACCTCGCGGCCGGTCGCCGTCACGGCTGCGGCGCCCTCCTTGTCGTAGAGCCGGAAGCGGTCCCATCCCGTGACGCCATACAGCGATTGGCCAACGAACTGGAACTTGCCGTTCCGACCGGCGAGCAGCGTGTGGTTGTCCTCGACGGTCACGCAGTAGGCGCCGTCTTCGGCCGTGCTCGTCTCTCCGGAACGGTGCATCCGGAAGCTGTTCTTCGCCCCCTCGGTGCAGTAGACGCGCCACGAACCGCTGTCGTGGTTAACATTCGCGGTCAGCCCGAGGTGTGCACACAGGCGCAGGACGTCGTCGCGGAGCCGTTCGCTGGACGTCGTGTACCGCCAGCTGTTCGGTTGACGGTCACCGTCGCCGGCGATGAGCGTGTCGAGGAACAACCGTTTCTGGTCTTGACTCAGGTCGAACACGAGGTCCGGAACCCGTTTCTGGAAGCTGTCGCCACCGCACGCGTCCACGAGCCAGTCGCCGAGGAGCTTCGAGGTGAACTCATAGCCTCGGTCGTCGACGTACGCATCGAAGCCTATCCTGTCGAGGAGGTCACCGATCGCCGAATGGTCGTCCCGCTCACCGCCATCGGCGAGCGCATCAGCCCTCACAGCGTCCTGCGCTATCTTCACCTTCGTGGCGCTGCCCCGGAAGTTCTCACCGAACTGCTTGTCCTCGGAGGTGTACACAGAGCCTTCGGTGACGTACCACGCGAGGAGTTCGAGGAAGTCGTCACCGTCGTAGAATCGAGGAATCCACTTCCGGCCACGCTCGGCGTGCACGTGGAAGTTCGAACAGTTGGCGTCCAGGTACTCCCGGTGTTCCTCGAACTCGTCGGCACTGAACACGTAGCCGGTGCCTCCTTCGCCCTGCTTCTGCATCTTGTCGGGATAGAACCCAACCTCGGCAGCGAGTGTGTGGCCGTGGACGTCGTTGTCGCACCAGACCTCGTAGTCACCGTCTAGCAGTTCGGTGAGGTCGACGCGGTCGAGCGGGTCGCCGTCCGGACCGTCCCAGTCGTGCGGGAGTTCGTAGTGCGAGGCGTCGTTGAGGTCGCCCGCTTCCACGAACTGGAAGTCGTCCCACGATGCACCATTCTTGTCGTCCTTCCGGACGAGCATGCGATGGTTCGGGGTGACGCTGAAGTCAACTTTGCTCGTCTCGATGTCGACCATCTCGTCGCGATACTCCGGGTACTCGTGGGTCTCGGTGACCGGTTTCACCTCCATCTCCATCGAGTCCGGGTCCAGCGAGTACACGTCGTCACCGACCTCGAGATCGCGGATATTCCTGACGCCCTCCGGCGTCAGCACGTCGGTGTCGGACGAGAAGCAATTCATAATAACCTTGACAGCTCCTTGCTGCTGGTCGTAGCGCTCGTACGGCTCGCTGTCCGGCTCGTGCTCGTTCCGGAGTGCCTTCTTGTCCTCGCGCTCGGAGAGGAGCTCGTCGACCATCTCGCGCATGATGCCGTCCGGCTCCTTCCGGAAGTGGGTCCCGTTGGGGGAGACGAAGGTTTCGCCGTCGAACTCGTCGGGGTCGACCTTCGTCTCCGGGCCGGCGTTGATCGTCACCATGCACATCGGGTACAGCGACTTCAGGTCCAGCACAGTCACCATCTCCTTCACGCCCGTGATCGGCTCGAAGACGGCGCCGCCCTCGAACTCCTCGGACTCCTGTTGCCCCTTCGTCGGCAGCGCGAACTTCCCGTACGCCTTGTGGAGGACGTACATGTCGACCGTATCGCCCGGGGTCGGCGCGTCCTCGATCTTGCACCCGACGAACTTCCGCACCTCGTCCCAGAATTCGATGACCTTCTGCTTGCGGTCGATCTCGACGCACAGCTCCACGTCGCGGATGCTGTACTCCAGCAGGCGCTCGGGGTCCTGCTCCCAGAGGTCACCGATGTCGCCCGCGTAGCGCTCCTTGCCGGCGTCGAGCTCGCGTTCGCCGACGGCGTCGAGGCGGTACGACTCCAGCTCCGTGAACATCGTGCGCTTGTAGGCGTACAGCAGGTCGAAGACGACCCGGCCCTTCACGTCCGGACCGCCCCAGCTGGACCGCCACACCTCGTCGATCCGGGAAAGGCGGTCGATCGAGAGGTCGTAGTCGGTCCCGTCGTCCAGCTCCTCCAGCCGGTCGAGCATGTACGGCGCGTCGAAGTCCTCGAAGTTCCAGCCCGTCAGGAGGTCCGGGTCGGTCTTCTCGATGTACGCCACGAACGCGTCGAGCATCGCGGCCTCCTCCTCGAACGTCTCGAGGCGGAAGTCCACGTCGTCGACGATGCCGTCGTAGCCCGGGAGCTCCTCGGGGGAGTCGACCTCGGCGTCCGGCGCCTCGTAGAGCCAGATGACGTACTCGTCGTCGTAGGAGTCGTGGCTGGTGAGACAGATGATCGGCTCCTCGCCGTCCTCCGGGAAGCCGCGGCGGTCGTCGACCTCGATGTCGAAGGTGTTCACCCGCATCTCGGCGTCGACGTCGGCCGGTTCGAGGTGGCCCTCGTGGACCTGGATCCGGCCGTCGTCGAGCCGGCGCTCCTCCACCCGGATCCCCCCCTCGATGCCGTTGTCGATGAGCAGTCGGTTCGGGAACAGGATGTCGGCCTCGTACGTCTCCGCGAAGTCGTCACGGATGTTTCCGACGTCGCGCGGCGTCCGGGTGACGATCCGCGTGAGCGGTTCGCCACGGATGGACTCGTACTGTTCGCCGTCCGGGTTCTCCTCGCGGGTGCCGATGACGACGTCGTAGGCCTCCTCGGGGTCCTCGTCGAGGTCGGCGGTCGGGACGTAGAAGTACGGCTCGACGCCCAGCACGCGGACGTGTTCGACCGCGTCGTCCTCGCCTTCGGGCGTCGGTCGGCGGCCGAACACGTGGACGACCGGGTACTCGTCGCTGCCGTATCCCTCGACCTCGTAGTCGACCTGCGTCACCATCAGTTCGACCGTCCCCGTCGATTCGGGGAACTTCGCCTCGTCGACGTCGACGACGTCGCTGACGTGATTCCCGTTGCCCGCGACGACGCGCGCTTCCTCGACGACGTCGTCGGGCCGCGCGGACGCGTCCTCGTCCGCTTCGTCGGGAGCGAACTCCCCCAGCCCCGTCTGATTCATAACCGGTCTTGTGCGTATCCCGGTAAAAAGGTCGGCTTTTCGGGTATGCGAGTGTGGGTTTCGGTGGCACCCATTCGGCGCGCCTCTCGGCGTTTTTGAAGTGGATGGCTCGAGCGATTACGTGACGGGTTTCCCGGTCTGGGTCGCATCGTCGGGACTACTCTCGGCTGCTCCTTACCTGCGGATTTGAGCAGTTGATACGGTCCCACTCTGGACCACAAAGGCGGAAAACTCTCGTGTCGCTCTTGTTTATAAACCGTATATAAAGGTGCAGACGCTGCTGCACTCGACAGCACGGCAGACTCCTCGAAAGCCCTCGGCCGCTCTTGTTTATAAACTGTATATAAAGGTGCAGACGCTGCTGCACTCGACAGCACGGCAGACTCCTCGAAAG
>JBDGPU010000099.1:0-8813 GCA_042219525.1 Halopenitus sp. | reverse complement strand
GAAGCCCCTGCCTCAAGGAGCCGCCGAAGGCGGCGAGTAGGCAGGGGTAGTTCACCGGTCGGTTGATGCTTCTTCAAGCACCAGCGAGCGCCGACTCTGGGCAAACTGGCTCGCTATTCGGGTCATCGAGTACCTTCTTGCCCCTTGCCGTGTTAACAGGGATCACATAAGTAGCTCCGAGGCCGACGACGGGGCGACGGTGACGCGCACGCCGACGTCGCACATCCTCGAGACGCTGATCGTGAACGGCCAGCACGAGATCGAGCGTGAGCCCACCGGCCTGCTACTCTCGGGGCTCTCGGCCGGGCTCGACATCGGCTTCGGGCCGCTGCTGATGGCCGTCCTGCTCACCCTCTCGCCGGGCGGCTACGGCGACCTCACGACCGAGCTATTGCTGGCCAGTGCGTACTCGGTCGGATTCATCTTCGTCATCGTCGGGCGCTCGGAGCTGTTCACCGAGCACACGACCATCGCCGTGATGCCCGTCATCGACAACCGGGCGTCGGTGTCGGACCTCGCCCGGCTCTGGGCGCTAGTCTACGTCGGCAACGTCGTCGGCGGGGCGCTGTTTACCCTGTTCATCGTCGCGCTCTTCCCGGACCTCGGCGTCGCCTCCGCGGAGGCGTTCGCGGCGATCGCCGGAACGCTGCTCGCCCACGACGCGACGTGGATCCTCGTCGCGGCCATCCTCGCCGGCTGGCTGATGGGGTTGATGGCGTGGCTCCTCTCCGCGGCCCAGGAGACGACGAGTCGCCTGATCATCATCTGGATCGTCACCGCCGCGATCGGCCTGTTACACCTTCCGCACTCCATCGCCGGCAACGTCGAGGTGCTATTCGGGCTGTTCCTCTCGCCGGCGGTCACGCTGGCGGACTACGCCGCGTTCCTCGCGCTCGCGACCGTCGGCAACGCTGTCGGCGGCGTCGTGTTCGTCGCCCTGCTGAAGTACGGTCACGCAGTGCGTGGTGGCGACTGAGGGAAGAATAGTCCACGAGGGCAGGAAAGTGCACCAGCCGGGAATTGAACCGGAGAAAGACGGTCCGGACGTTCCGTCGCGTCTCTCCGCATCACTCGACGGGCGGATTCGGGCTGCGACGTTCAGGGTTCAGATTCCGCTTGCTGATTTTCCTCACTTCGTTCGGAAAATGCACCAGCCGGGAATTGAACCCGGATCATTGGCTTGGAAGGCCAAGGTCTTGCCATTAGACCACCGGTGCGCATGTAGATAAATCGGCTGCCCGAATAAGGGCCTTACTCTTTTGCGTCGGCCCAGTCGAACTCGCTCGAACCCCCGTCCCCGACTGCGTATCCGTCGCTGGCGTCCGTTTCGTCGCTGGCGTCCGTTTCGTCGCGGCCGACGGTTCCATCGCGTGCGACAGTTGCATCACCGGTTGGCCCGGCGTCGGCACCGGCGCTGCCGACATCCCCCTCTTCGCTCCCGTCGGCCTCGACGTCAAACTCGTCGACGAGCGACTGGAGGTCGTCGGCCCGGTCCGAGAGGTCGCGTGCCTGTTCGGACACGTCGCCGAGCGTCGAGGCCTGCTCCTCGGCGCTGGCCGCGACCGTCGACGCTTCCGCGGTCGTCTGCTGGCTGATCCCGGCGAGGTCGTCGACGGCGCCGGTCACGTCGTTCACGGAGGTCGCCTGCGCGTCCATCGCGCTGGAGATCTCCTGGACGCCGTCGTCGGCCTCCTCGACCCGTTCGGTGATCGTTTCGAGGGTCTGCTCGGCGTTCTCGACGGTTTCAACCCCCTCGGCGACGCCGTCGCGGATCGCGGTCATTTCGGTGACGGTCTCGTCGGTCTGCTCGCGGAGGTCCGTAATAAGGGCCTCGACCTCGCCGGCCGAGTCGCGGGTCTCCTCCGCGAGCGACTTCACCTCCTCGGCGACGACCTCGAAGCCGGAGCCCGCTTCCCCGGCGCGGGCGGCCTCGATGGAGGCGTTCAGCGCGAGGATGTTGGTCTGCTCAGCGATGTCCGTGATCGCGTCGACGATGGTGCCGATCTCCTCCATCTCGGACTCGAGTTCCCGGACGGTCTCCGCCGCGGATTCGCTCCGCGTCTCGATGTCGTGAAGCTCCGTGACCGCCTCGCTGGTCTCCGCCCGCCCTTCCTCGCTCAGGCTCGCGGCGGTCCGAGAGGTGTCCGCGACCTGGTCCGCGGAGGCGGCGACCTCCTCGATCGTCGCGGACATGTCCTCCATCTCGTCCGCGACGTCCGCGAGCTGCTCGCTCTGCTCCTCGGCGCCCGCGGAGATCTCGTCGACCGCGGCGCTCGTCTCCTCGCCGGCGTCGGCGGCCTGGGCCGCGCTCGTCGTGACCGACTCGCTGGCGGCCGCGACCTCGCTGGCGAAGGCGTCGACCTCCGCGACGGTGGCCTCCAGCTCCGCCATCGCCTCGTTGAACGAGTCCGCGACCTCCCTGAGCGCGTCGGGGTCGTCCGGCTCGACCGAGAGCCGGGTCGTCAGGTCGCCGTCCGCACACCGGGCCATCGTGTCCCCGAACGCCCCGGCTCGGGTTTCCAGGCGCTCCGCGAACGCTTCGCTTTCCGCCTTCGCCTCGCGGGCTCGCTCGCGTTCCCGTTCGCTCTCGGCGATTCGCTCCCGCAAGGAGTCGCGCATCGTCCCGAAGGAGTCGTACAGGCGTCCGATCTCGTCCTCGTGTTCGGTGTCGAGGTCGACGTCGAGGTTCCCCTGTTCGAGCTCGTGCGCGCGATTCCCCAGTCGGTCCAGTTCACGGATCGTCGGCCGTACGAGGCCGACGCCCAACGCGCCGAGGCCGACGATACTGATGCCGACGATGAGGAGAAGATACCGGGCGATCGTTTGCGAGAGCGCGTACGCCTCGGACTCCGGCACGTTGATCGTGAGCACCCAGTTCGTGTTCGGGACCGGCGTGTACGCGATGAGGTAGTCGCCCTCGACGAGAGTGCTCTCCGAGCTGGCGACGAAGCCCGTTTTTCCGTCGAAGCCGGCCGAGATCGCCGACCACGTCGCCTTCGACTTGTATTCGGAGCTGACGACGTCCGCGCGGTCGGCGGCGAGCACCCGGCCGCTCTCGCCGACGATCGTGAGGAACGACCCGTCGGTCGGTGTCCGGATCTCGTCGAGCACCGGCTTGAAGTGGGTCTCGACGACGAGCATGTGGCTTGACCCGGCCGCGGTGACGAAGGCGACGCGGCGTTGTCCGTTCCGGTGGTGGGGAACCGAGACGGCGACGGCCTCCTGCAGGTGTGCTCCCCGTTTCAGCCATTCCGGGTCGTACGTCGTCCCCTCCATGGACTTCGTCGTGGAGGCGACGATGGACTTGTCCTGGCTCCGGACGTAGTGGAGGGCCACGACGTCGTCCGGGGCCGTCTCGAGCTTGTCGTTCAGGTACTGCCGGGCCGACGTCCCGCCCTGCAACAGCGTGTAACTGTCGGCGACCTTGCTCGTGTACGACTTGCGGTCCCCGCGCCAGGCGCTGATCTCCGTCGCGCCGAGTTTGGCGACGGCTGTGTAATCGGACTCCGCAGCCGATTCGAGGTGATCCGTGGTTTCGACGTACGTCACGGCACCAACGCCACCGATGAGCACGACGACGAGTCCGATGGCGAGCCCGAACTTCAGGAGCCTGTTCTCACGTATCACTGCTGGCAACAGATTGCGGAGGAACCGATCCAGATCGACCATTATCTCGATGAGGTCGACCGGGGTACCTCAAGGTTCGGCCTCGAGTATCACTGCTGAGAACTGTCCGCCGTCAACTGCACAGTGGCGTAGCAGTTCCCGCTCGAGATCGACAGCGAGGAGAGGTGTAAGTCGCTGTCGTGGACGTCCGCTCGCAGCTCGTCCGGATGATAGATGTGATAGTACCGCGGCACGGTCTCGCCGCCCGGGAGCGTCCAGTCGACGCTCGTGTCGAACCCCTCCTCGCGGTCGAACTTCTCGTGGGCCGTGCTCCAGGCGCTCACGAGCCCGACGCCGTCGGCGGCGAGGACGCGTGCCAGCTCGTCGAGGCTGCGAACGCGCGCCTCCCGTGAGGGAAGGTGGTGAATCGTCGCGACGTACGTCGCCAGTCCGAACGCGTCCGTCGCCAGCGGGAGGGTTGCGGCGTCGCCCTGGACGAACGCGGCCGCGGCCGCGAAGTCGCGCTCGGCCGCCCGCGACGTGGCTTCCGTCAGCAGTCCGCGGCTCGCGTCGAGCCCGACGGCCTCGGTCGCGCAGTCCGCCAGTAGCTCCGTGTGCCGACCGTTGCCGCAGCCGACGTCGAGCGCGCGCTCCGCGGACCGCCCGTCGAGGAACGACTCGACCTCCGGCCAGGGGTACTCCCGCGTCTTCGAGAAGTGGCCGGCGATGCGGTCGTACGTCCGCGCTGGCGACGGGTCCATACGTGCCGGTTCGACGCCGGCGCACAAAGAGGCCCCGGAAGACGCGACGGCGACGCAGTCGCCGCTTTTCCGCGAGGGCGACGCTGCCACTGCTTCTGCGCGACGGCGACGCAGTCACCCTCTTGCTCCCCACCGTCCCGCTATACCAGCCCGATAAAGATGAACGAGACGTACGAGAGGGTCAGGAGGATGACGCTGTGTTTCACGCCGTCGCGGACGGTTCCCTCACCGAGCTGGCCGGCGATGAGTCCGGAGCAGATCGCCTGGACGATCGTCGCGTGGAAGAAGATCAGCTTGTAAGCCTCGATGTTGATGTCGCCGAGCCCCTCGGTGATCCCGCCGCCGATCCCGGCGGGAACGCCGCCCGTGCTGGCCCCGAGACTGGCCTCCTCGACGGCGGGGATGAACGCGACCGTCAGGGCGGCGATGATCCCGATGAAGACGAGGAAGGAGATGTAGATGACGATGAGGTACGTCAGCATGACCTGCCGCCGCTCCTTTCGGAGCTGGCGGGAGGCGCGCGCCTCGTCGGCGGCGATGTTCAGGACTGGCGCGATGTCGCCGCTTGCCTGCATCGCGTTGACGATGAGCGCGACCGAGCGGGAGACCATCGGCGAGTCCACGCGATGCTCCAGGCGCCGGAGCGCGGATTCCACGTCGGCACCCCACTCGATGTCGCGCCAGGTCCGCTCGAGTTCCGGCGTCAACGCCCCCAGGTCCGACCCCGTCACCCGGCGGAAGCTGGCAACGACCGTCATCCCGGCGTCGTTGATGGACGCCAGTCGGTCGAGGAAGTCCGGGACGGCCGCCTCGACGTTGCGCGTCCGGCGCTTCTGGAGCTCGTAGACGAGCGCGTAGGCGCCGAGCACGAAGATGGTCGCCTGCACGACCGGGCTGTCGAGCTTGCGGACGGCCGCCACGACCGAGTCCGTCGGGATGGGCGTCGCCGTCGTGGCGATCCAGAGGAACGCGGCCGGCAGGGTCACGATGAACGACACCTCCGGCGCACTGTAGGCCAGTTCCTTCGGCCGCGACGCCCACTCCAGCAGCTGTTTGAACCGGTCGTACTCCGCCAGCCGCTCGCGACTCGCCAGCCATTCGTCCCCGACGCCGTGGGTCCCGTGGCCGGGCCCGTAGCCGCCGTCGGGCAGGGTGAACTCCGCCTCCTCGATCTTCTCGCCCTCGACCGCCGACCCGCTTGACCCACGATACGTCCCCGTCACGCTGTCGACGTAGATGATGAACGCGCCGCTCGCCAGCGGGAGGCCGACGTACACGACTATCCGAAGGATGGGGAGCGTGTCCTGGAGGACGAGGCCGATGACGACGAGGATGGTGATGAAGAACAGCGGGCCGGCGACGAGGACGGTGACGTACGCCTCCGCGAACGTCGAGAGGAGTTCGAGGTACTGCTCCTGCTGGGCCTCGGCCTCCTCCTGGTAGCGCTCGTACTGGTCGTGGAGGAATTCCGAGATGGACCGCCCGGAGCCGAGGACGCTCGCGAGGTTCTCCGCGAACTCCTCCATGTTCTCGCTTGGGGTCCGCTCCGAGGTGCGCTGGAGCGACGTGATCACGTCGGTGCCGAAGGTGTTCATGTCGCGGACGGCGACGCTCAGCTCTTTGGCGGCTTCGCCGTACACCTGTTCGTTCTTCGCGAGCGTCTCCATGACCGCCGGAAACGACATCCCTGACCGCGACAGCGCGTAAATGAACGCCACCGTCCGTGGCAGCGACGCCTCGATTTCCGACCCGCGACCGTACGCCCGCTGGTTCAGCATCTCCCAGCGGGCGTAGTAGGTACCGAACGCGAGGAGCGACCCGACCGTCGCCGAGAAGAAGAGGAGCAGGACGAAGATCTGTTCCGCGCCGAGTTGCTCGATCCTGGCCAGGTTTGAAAGAAAGTGGAGCGCCTCCGGAAGGACCATCCGCATCGCTTCCACGCTGATCTGCATCACTTTGAGGAACGCGCCGGCGACGTAGATCCCGACGATGCTGCCCGCGACGCCGAGGATCGCGGCGTACAGCAGGGTTCGCGACGCGTACACCCGGTGGGTGCCGCCCGTGTGGGCCGCCCGCATCGCCGATTGCTGCTCCTGCTTGCGCGGGCTCTCGTCGGCGACGTAGTCCCCGAACACGGAGAGCGCGACCCGGGAGACGAACAGGTTGCCTCGGTGGCTGACGAGTGGCACCATGAGGATCGCACTGAGGCCGACAGCGATGAGGAGCGGCAGGAGCCAGATCATGACGACTCGGCTTCCGCCTTGAGGTTGTCCATCACCCGTTCTGGGTCCGCGTAGTACTCGTTGACCAGGGCGGTGAACCGGCGGTACCCGGTGACGCTGAGCGACTGGAGCAGCTCGAGGAACCGCTCACGCCGTTTAATCTCGCGGAGGAGTTCCGACTGGCTCCAGCCACGGTCCTCCTGGATCTCCGAGAGCAGTTCGGAGTCGTTCGCCTCGAACGTGTCGGACTCCGGCTGCCAGCGGAACGCGGAGGAGTAGTCCAGTTCGCCGGTTCGCTGGTCGATACCGCCGATTTCGCCGATGACCTCCGCGCGCCGGACGCGTTCGTCGCCCTTGCGGACGAGCGTCTGGATCGACAGCATGTCCAGCGACTGGACCATGGCGCGCGGGACGTTGATCGGCTCGTTCTCAAGCCGGTTGATCACCGTCTCGATGGAGTCGGCGTGCATCGTCGAGAACGTCGTGTGGCCCGTGTTCATCGCCTGGAACAGCGTGACGGCCTCCTCGCCACGGACCTCGCCGACGAGGATGTACTCCGGCCGGTGCCGGAGCGCGGACCGGAGGAGGTCGTACATGTCGATGTCGGTGCCCTCGTGGAGTCGCTCGCGCGTGACCGAGGAGAGCCAGTTGTCGTGGTACAAGGAGAGCTCGCGCGTGTCCTCGATGGTGAGCACCTTCGCCCGCGGCGGGATGAACATCGAGACGGCGTTCATCGAGGTCGTCTTCCCCGAGGCGGTCCCGCCGGCGAAGATGAGGCTCTTGTTGTGTTCGATACAGAGCCAGAAGTAGGCCATCTGCTCGATGGAGAAGGTGTCGTAGTTGATCAGGTCGATGGGGGTGAACGGCTCCTCGGCGTACTGGCGGATGGTGAACGCCGAGCCCCGGGGGGTTACTTCCTCACCGAGGGCGAGCTCGGCCCGAGAGCCGTCCGGGAGCGTCGTCTCCACGATCGGGTTGCCGACGGAGATGTGGCGGCCGGACTGCTGGGCCAGACGGATGACGTAGTTGTCGAGCTCCTCCTCGCCGAACTGGACGTTGGTCTCGACGTCGGTGTAGGTGTCGTGATAGACGAAGATAGGGAGGTTGTACCCGTCGCATGAGATGTCCTCGATGTGGCCGTCGTTCAGCAGCGGGTCGACCTTGCCGTAGCCGCGGAAGTCGCGGTAGAGGTAGTAGAGGAGGGTGTGGAACGTGTCCATTCCGGCGTCGACGCCGTACTGCTTCAGCAGCGACTCCAGTTCGTCCTTGAGGGTTTGCTCGGTCGTGTTGCCGACGCCCTCCCGGTAGAGCAGCGGGTCGCGGATGTCGTCGACGATGCGCCGGAGCAGGCTCAACACGAAGTCGTCCATCTCCGGCTCGACGGCGTGGTACTGGTGTTCGCTCTCCTCGGTGTCGTAGGTGATGACGACGTACGCGTACGGCGCGTTCACCCAGTAGCGGTAGACCTCCTCCTGGTCTTCCGGTGGCTCGAACGTTGCGAGGTGCCCGTCCTCGTCCGGGCGGAACGGACGAACGTCGACGTCGGCACCGCGGAGCATCTCCCACGTTCGGACGGCACGGCGGCGAAGCGTCTCCAGCCTGGACTCCTCGCCGGTCGTCCCACGGGTTTCACCCGACATCGCTTGGTTACCCATCTTTCGGTGAGGGACCGACTTAAAATCGCCCCTGTGACGACACGGCGACGGCCGAACGCGACGGTCGAACGCGACGGCCGAACGTGATGCTCGAACGCGACGATCGAATGCGACGGTCGAACGCGACGATCAGGCCTCGCCCTCGGCGTCGGCGTCGACACTCTCGGCCACGACGTCATCTCGGCGGTCGGCCCGCAGGAGGATGCCGCCGAGCACCAGCAGCAGCACGGTGCCCACTGGAAGCGGGATGCCGGGAATTCCACGCGTGACGAACAGGTAGGAGGCCGCGGCGAGGACGACGCCGGCGACGGTCAGGAGTCCGCCGATCAGCAGCACCGGGTCGACCGGTCCGGCTTCGACGCGTTCCTCCTCGAGGTAATAGGCGATCGAGACGAGGACGGCGAGGCCGACGAGGGCGGCGCCCGCGAGCCACGTGACGTACGCGATGAAGACCCCCTGGCCGATCTGCTGGCTCACCGCGTCGCCGATCGTGTTGAAGAAGAACTGTTTCTCGTGTATGTGTTTACCCCGAGGACGCAACAGCGGGCACAGCCTGAGCTCGTGAAATC
>JBDGPU010000002.1:0-9086 GCA_042219525.1 Halopenitus sp. | reverse complement strand
GCGGTGGCGCGCGCGAGCAACGCGTGCGAGGGAGGGCGGGGCGCGCCGAGCGGTGTCTTCGTGAGCGCAGCGAACGAAGGGCCGGAAGTCGCAGCCCGGCAGCGCAGCGAAGCGAGCAGCCCGGAACGTCTTCCGAGGCGGGGCCGGCGCGCCCCGGCCGAGGCTGGGGAGGATTGTGGAATTGCGGTTGCTGTGCTGGCGCGGTCCTGGCGGACTGAAAGGGCGACGGCCGCTCTCGTGAACGGAGTGAACGAGACCATGGAAGTCGCAGCCCGGACCTGTCCGTCGGGCGGTGCGGAGAGACGCAACGGAAGCCCGGACCGTCTTCCAGTGGTCGCGCCGCAGGGGAGTCGCTGAGCCGACCCCTATCCGCGGCGGGCGGTGCTGAGAGGCGCGGATATGTCGCTCAGCGACCGCGAGCGGCCGAGGGCTTTCAAGGAGTCTGCGGTGCTGTCGAGAGCAAGACCGTAACATCGTTTTAGATAGGCTTATAAAGAGCGGCCGAGCGCTTTCTGGGCGTTGGCGGTGCTGTCAAGAGCAGCAGCGTCTGCGCATTTAAATACAGTATATAAAAATAAGAACGGCCGAGCATTCATAGCGCGCGACCAGAACACGGAACACATGACCGAGAATCAGCCCGGACAACTACATCACGTCGAGCTCTGCGCGTCAAATCTCGACGTCGCCGTCGACTTCTGGGGGACGCTGCTCGACAAACTGGACTACGATATACAGAACGAGTGGGAGAATGGCCGCTCGTGGATCAACGGGCCGACGTACGTCGTTCTCAAGCAGGCGGACTCAACGGACCACCCCTTCGACCGGGAGGCACCCGGACTGGACCACCTCGCGTTCCACGCGGCCTCGCGACAGCAAGTCGACGAGCTCACGGCGATGGTCCGTGAGCGCGCGGACGCGACGCTGCTCTTTGAGGACCAGCACCCCTACGCCGGCGGGTATTACGCGCTCTACTGTGAGGGGCCCGACGACGTGAAGGTCGAGGTCGTCGCCCCGGATTGACATCCTCTCCGCCCTGAAGGGCGAAGATTCCCACGGCATCGCACCGCTAGTTTGGGATGTTCAAGGTTTGTAGCCGTCTCGATGACGGCTACTGGCTGTGCCAACCAGCCGTTACTCCTATCCCGGCCTGGGATTCGGAGGTACTTCTTACTGCACCCTGAGTTCCACAACAGAAAGGAGGTGATTTCTGCATGGAATCGGGGAATCCCGATATTGTCCGATTAGTGGGGCGGGTAGACCGCCTCGGTTGTACATTGATACGGCATCTGGTCAGTTAAAACATCCGTTCGGCACGTCGAACGTGGTTCACGTAGGGGTTGTCGGATTCATCCCCGCCGTGAACGGCGGGGCTTTCTCCTCGCACCTCCATAAGTCCGGTCCCTCCATCCCCCACCTACCGCCATCCTCGCCCCCCGCTTCCCCCACGTACTCGGTCAGGAACACAAGAGTTGTATTCCCTCGAAAGGACCCACGGGTAATGTCGCAGTCGGGGCCCTCCCTCCCGGATCGACTCTCCGCCGACCAGCAAACGCTCCTCGCACTGGTCGGCGTCACCCTCGGCGCGCTCGTCCTCCGGCTCGTCGAGCTTGGCGAACGCGTCTTCCACTGGGACGAGGGCCGCGTCGGGTACTGGGCGGTGCGGTACGCCAAGACCGGCCACATGGAGTTCGCGCCGATCATCCACGGGCCGTTCCTCCGCGTCGTCAACGGGCCGGTGTTCAACCTCCTCGGCGCGACCGACTTCACCGCGCGGCTGGTCGTCGCGCTCACCGGGGGACTCCTCCCGCTCGCCGTCTGGCTGTTCCGCGAGCACCTGGACCGCGGGGAACTCGTCGCGTTCGCGACGCTGCTCGCCGTCAACCCCCTGCTCGTCTACTATTCGCGGTTCATGCGCAACGACGTGCTGGTCGGGGCCTACGCCGTCGTCGCGCTCGGGTTCGCCGTACGGGCGCTGGACACGCGCCGGGTCGGGTACCTCTATCCCGGCGCCGCGTTTCTGGCGCTGTCGCTGGCGACGAAGGCGAACACGATCCTCTACGTGCTCTGCTTCCTCGGGGCTGGGGCGCTCGTCGCCGACCACGGAATCGTCCGCGCGACGCACGGAGGCGCGAGCGTCCGCGAGACGATGTGGTCGTGGTGGGCCGGCCTGAAGCGCGCGGTCGCGGACGCGGCGAGCGCCCAGCACCCGATTGCGGCCCGGCACCCGCTCGCGTTCGTCGCCGTCCACGCCGTCGGCGTCGCCCTCACCTTCCTCGCAGTCACGGTCTTCTTTTACGCACCTCGCCCGGAGCTCTCGCAGGCGCTCACGTCGCCCGGTCAGTGGTCCAGCGTCCTCCACGCGTCGACCATCGGTGCCGCGGAGGAACTCGGAAACCTCTGGCTCTCCGGCGAGATGCAGGACAATCCGTACCTGACCTACCTGTTCCACGAGATAACGACGCTGACTCACGGCGCCGCGGTCGCCATCGTCTTCGCGCTCGTCGGCTTCGTGGTCGACGGCTACGGTCGCTCTGGCGGGCGCGTGCCAGCCGGGCGAAACCGGGCGTTCGTCGCGTTCGCGACGTACTGGGCGCTCGCGAGCCTGGTCGGCTACCCGGCCGCGACCGACATCAACGCGCCCTGGTCGGGCGTCCACATCGTGCTCCCGATGACGGTGCCCGCGGCGGTCGGACTGACGTACGTCGTCCGCGAGGGGCGGGCCGCGCTCGACGCCGCGGACCGGGAGACCGCCGCGCTCGCGGCGCTCGTGCTGCTCGTCGCGACCTCCGGCGTCGTCGCGCCGAACGTGGCCTACTGGAACTCCACGAACCCGGATCACGAGGCGATGATCCAGTGGGCACAGCCGCACAACGACGCGAAGGAGACGATCACGGACATCGAGGCGATCGCGGCCAACCACGACGATGGCGTCGACGTGCTGTTCGTCGAGAGCGACACGAGCACACGCGAAAACGCCTTCTACCTGAGCAACGAGTCCCTCGCCGACCGCCAGCCGGCCGCTGGCGGCTGGTACGACCGGCTTCCCCTCCCGTGGTACCTCGAACGCGCGAACGCGAACGTGAGCAGCGTCTCCGCCACCAGCAACATGCGGGCCGCCCTCGAGGACGCGCCGCCGGTCGTCATCGTCGTTTCGTCCAACCGGGAGAAAGTCGACCCGCACCTGGAGGGTTACGAAGCCCGGTCCCACCAGCTTCGTCAGTGGGGCTTCGAGGTCACCTTCTACCTCGAGAAGTCCGAACTGCAGGCCGTCTCCGACGACTCCTGAGGAGTGCTGTTGGATCGGGTCAGCTCGGGCCAGCTCGGGTCAAGTCGGGTCGACGTCGAGTTTGTCGATCGAGTCCGGATTCACACGTCGCCAGCGACGGCTCTCCCGGGTGTCGATGATAGAGCCGGTGACGCTGTGGGCGACCCGACCCGACGTCGTCAGCGACCGTCTTCGCCACCGCCGTCCGATCCGCGATCGTGGATATTCTATTGGACGTGGTGGGAAGATTTATACAGTATTGTAGCCCATTTCTGGGTGTGACGGTCTCGTTACCAGGACCGACGCTGGGCGTCGTTGGGGGCGGCCAGCTCGGTCGGATGCTCGGTGAAGCCGCAGCGCCGCTCGGCGTCGAGGTCGTGGTGTCGGACCCGACGCCGGACTGTCCCGCCGCCCCGGTCGTGAGCGACCAGGTCCTCGGCGCGTTCGACGACCCCGACACGATCCGGGAGCTGGCCTCGCGCGTGGACGTCCTCACGTTCGAGATCGAGCTGGCGGATCCGGACGTCCTCGCGACCGTCAGCGAGGAGTACGACGTGCCGGTCCACCCGGACCCGGACACGCTTCGCACGATCCAGGACAAGCTCGTCCAGACGGAGACGCTCGCTGACGCCGGGATTCCGGTCCCCGAGTTCGTCGGCGTCGACACCGCGGCGGAGCTCGACCGCGCCGTCGACGACATGGGCGGCGTCATGCTCAAGGCCCGGGAGGGGGGCTACGACGGCCGGGGCACGTTGCCGGTCCAGCCCGGCGACGACCCGGAAGCGGCCCTCGAGGAGATCGGCGGGCACGCGATGGCGGAACGCCTCGTCGACTTCGAGCGCGAGCTGTCGGTCATCGGCGTCGTCGGCGCCGACGAGATCCGGACGTACCCGGTGACGGAGACGATCCACCGCGACGAGATCCTCCGCGAGAGCGTATCGCCCGCGCGGGCGACCGACCCCGTCCGCGACCGCGCGCAGTCCGTCGCGCGCGACGTCCTCGAACTCCTCGACGGCCGCGGGACCTACGGCATCGAGCTGTTCGAGACGACCGAGGGCGAAATCCTCGTCAACGAGATCGCGCCGCGCCCCCACAACTCCGGCCACTGGACCATCGAGGGCGCCCGCGCCTCGCAGTTCGAGAACCACATTCGGGGCGTCCTCGGCTGGCCGCTGGGGTCGACGGACCTCGTCGCGCCCGCGGTCACCGCCAACGTCCTCGGCGACGTCGACGAGCGAACGACTGCGACGCTCCGGGGCGTCGACAAGGTCCTCGACGAGGACACCGCCGCGATGCACTGGTACGGCAAGACCGAGGTGTATCCCCTCCGGAAGATGGGCCACCTCACGCTCACCGGGTCGGCTGTCGACCCCGACGAGTTGCTCGCCCGTGCGCGGTCGCTCAGGGCCAACCTGACCTTCGCTGCAGACTGAGCACGAGTTCCAGCAGACGCCGTCTTCGTGGTAGGTGAGTTATTCCTTGAGCTCCTTGCGCATCTGGAGGACAGTTCCGGACACACCGGTCGACTCGTGCCCGGAGAACTCGTTATCCGTCTCCCGAACGCGCTCGTACCCCCTGGCCTCGTAGAACGGTACCGCGTTCCGCGAGGCGGTGAGGCCGAGCGTTCGGTATCCCTTCTTCCGCGCCGTCGTCTCCAGGTCCTCGTACAGCGCCGTACCGACGCCGTCGCGAGCGACGGCTGGATGAACGTACACCGCCCTCACTTCCCCGTCGACCGGCGGGTCGTACTCGTCGGGAGCCTCCAGCGCGAGCGTGCCGAACCCGACGACGCCGCGGTCCTCCTGGGCGACGATGCAGTAGCGCTCTGCCGACTCGATGGTGGCCCGGTAATCTGCTGTCGCACAGCCTGCCGCCCAGGCCTCGGCCTGCTCTGTCGAATAGCTCGAACGTCCGAGTCCCAGAATCGACTCGTAGTGGACGGCGCGAACGGCCTCGCCGTCCTCGGGGACGGCCTCGCGGACGCGCATGAGTCAGTTAGTGTGTACCGCGATTGGGATAAAGAAGGAACGGTCATGCAGGTTCGGTGTCGACGAGCGGGCATCGGCGACGCTCCGAAACGTCTAATTGCTGCTGGAGGTGGAGCCAGCAAACCTGCAGCGGTACGGCAAGAACGAGGTGTACGCCCCCCGGAAGATTGGCCACCTCACTCTCACCGGGTCCGCTGTCGATCCTGGCGAGTTGCTCGCCCGTGTGCGGTCGCTCAGGGGCGACCTGACCTTCGAATCGGACTGACGCGAACGGGATCCGGTGGGCTCTCGATAGGGATCCACGAGCGGTGGCCGTCCATCCAACCTCCCATCCAACCTTCCATCCCCGGGACTTAGCCGTCCACGTCGACTGCTTCGAGATCCGCGAGCAGTGCGTCGTGCTGGTCGCGGGCCGCCTCGACGCCATGGAACGCCGCGAGCGACTGGAGCCGATTTTCGATGGCTTTGACGCAGGCGTCCGTTTCGTCGTACCAGTCGTACCCGTGTTGTTTCATCGTGAAGTGGATGGTCGCCCAGAACCCCACGGGAAGGGCGTTGGCGTCGGTTTGATCTCCGACTGGCGGGAGCCGTTCGTCGAATTCGGCCACCACGTCGAGGGTGAATCGCGACACGAGGGGGCGCATCCGGTAGGCCCACGCACCGCCGACGGGCCCGAAGTTCTCTACCGCTTTCGCCCGGGCGTTCTCGTATTCCGGCCGGAACCAGGTAGTGTCCCACCCTCGGAGGATGCCGTCTTCCTCGAGGGCTTTCCATCGTGGCTTCTCTGCGGCCACAATCGGTTCCGGAGTCGGGTCGCCATTGACGACGAGAATGACACCGCCGCCCTCCAGCGTCTCGCCGCCCTCCAGTTGCACGGTCCCGTGCTGACTCGTGTTTCCGTACCGCCAGAACCACGCGCAGTCGAGGGCCTCATGCGCCTGGAACCGGTCCCACGCGGGCACCATGTAGGTCTCGAGGAAGGCTCGTTCGCTTTCGACGTCGTCGAGGTCGAAGGAGACGCTGACGCTTCGCATGGACCCGAGTCGGGTGGGGTTTTGATATACTTTCTCCCGCGGTAGCAACGCAGGCCCACCTCAGCGGGACTCACAAGCCCCGCGATCTATTTCTCGGGGGCAGAACAGTTGCTATTCCAGTCACTGGCTATTCCAGCTATCGGCATTCGTTTATACGATGCCGACCCTTCGTTCCGACACACCGATCTCTTCCGCATGACCACCGTTCAGGACCTCATCGACCGGCTGGAAGCCGAAGCCGCACAGCACGCCGACCCGGAAACGACCCCCGACGTCGGGATCATCATGGGCTCGGACTCGGACCTGCCGACGATGGAGGGCGCGTTCGACGCCCTCACCGAACTCGGCTTCGCGGAGCAGACCGACTTCGAGAACTCGCCAGCTCAACGGTTCACGTTCGAGAGCTACGTCGTCTCCGCGCACCGCACGCCGGAGCTCATGGACGCCTACGCGCGGACGGCGGCGGACCGTGGTATCGACGTCATCATCGCGGGTGCGGGCGGGAAGTCGGCGGACCTCCCGAACATGACCGCCTCGCTGGCGTTTCCGGTCCCCGTCATCGGCGTCCCGGTGCAAGAGAAGTCCGTCGACAGCGTCATCGGGATGCCGACGGGCGCCCCCCTCGTCGCTGTCGACGCCGGGAAGTCGTTCAACGCCGGCCTGTCGGCCGCGCAGGTCCTCGCCCGCGAACACGAGGCGATCGAGGAGCGACTCGTCGGGTATCACGAATCCCTCAAGGGCGACGTCGCCGAGGTTTCCGCGGCGTTGCACGACGAGGGTATCGACGAGTTCCAGACGGAGTAGGAACCCGGGAATAGTCGACGGCGATAGCCACCGCCACCCACAAAGGTAACCGGGTCGCGGTGGGTCGGTTGCACTGTGCTGGCTCGTCTCTCCGAGTGGATCGAGAACGCCGTCTCCCTGGCCGCTGAGCTGTGGAGCGAGGGGCGCGGGCCGGTCCTCGTCGCGGTAGCCGCCGGCTGGTTCCTCTCGCTCGGCGTGCGGATGCTGTACCCCGCGGTCCTCCCGCAGCTCCGGGACGCTTTCGGGCTAAGCCTGACCACGGCCGGGCTGCTCATCTCGGGACTCTGGGCCGCCTACGCGCTGGGCCAGCTTCCCGGGGGCATCCTCGACGACCACTTCGAGGAAGGCCGCGTGCTGGTGGTCAGCTCCGTCGTCTCCGCCCTGGCGCTCGCGGTCGTCGTCGCCGCCGGGAGCGTCGCCCTCGTCTTCGGCGCGACGCTGTTGTTCGGATTTGCGACCGCGCTCTACGGCGTCGCTCGATTCACGCTCCTCTCGGACATCTACCCGGACCACGACGGGAAGGCCATCGGGCTGACGATGGCCGCTGGCGACCTCGGCAACTCGATACTGCCACCCATCGCGGGGGTCCTCGCCGTCGCCGTCGCGTGGCAAGCGGGGATCGGGTTCGTGGTCCCGCTGTTCGTCGTCGCCGCCGTCGCGCTCCACGTATTCGTCTCGAACGGGAGCGTGGACGGCTACGGCTGGGACGACGCCGAAGCGGAGGTGGATGCGGCTTCCGAGGCTGGGGACCCAGAAGATCCCGACCCGGAAAGCCTTCGGGAGGTGCTCGTCCGGCTTGCGGACGCGTTCCGGAGCCGCCCGATCCAGGTCGTCGTCGCCATCCAGACGCTGGGCTACACCGTCTGGCAATCCTTTACGGCCTTCTATCCGACGTACCTCGTCGAGGCGAAGGGGATCGCCCCGACGACCGCGACGGCGATGTTCGGCGGGTTCTTCGCGCACGGGATTCTCGTCAAGCCGGTCGCGGGCTCCGCGTACGACGAGTACGGGTTGCGGCGCTCGCTGCCCGTCCTGCTCGTCGGGATCACGGTCGCGCTGTTCCTGCTCCCGTTCGTCGAGGGATTCCTCGCCATCGCGGGCGTCACGGCCCTGGCGAGTACGTTGCTCGGGTACGGGACCATCACGCTCACGTTCCTGACGGACTCGCTCCCGGAAGCGGTCCAGGGTACCAGCCTCGGCGCGCTGCGCACGGGCTACATGGGTCTCGGCGCCGTGGGGCCGACGATTTTCGGCGCGCTGGCCGATGCCGGCTTCTTCGACGAGGCGTTTCTCCTGCTCGGGATCGTCGCTGCGACGATGTTCAGCCTGTGCTGGCTGGTTCCGCCGGACGCAACCCCGACGGACGTGTAACCCGGAGTTTTACTCCGCGTGCAGAACCCCGGGATCGGCCGACCCCTGGACTCGTTTTGCATCACTGTGGGTCAGGCAGGTGATCATTTACCGGTTGGCCTGCATGGAGCCGGTATGGGCACGAACACACGCATCCTGAAAGCGTACCTCAACCACTTCCTGCCGCGTGACGTCGTCGGTCCCGTCATCATCGTTTTCTCACTGGAGGGGGTGATCGACGGGATCTTCTCCCAGTACATCCCGACGGAGTACGAGACGCTCGGCTGGGGAATCGTGTTCCTCATCTCCATCGTCATCGTGGCATACTGGGGCAGCGTCGACGAACCTGCCCTTGAAGAGCTGGAGGAGCGACTCGAGGAGATCGAAGCGGAGACGGCTGAAGACGACGACGGCGTGTAGTTTGGATAGTTAGTCGTCGTTTCTGATATCACTCGGCAATCCAAGAGACACCCAGTTGCTGAAGGGCTCACTTTCTGTGTGGTTTATTTAGTCATCGTCGCTGTCGACACCACTCAGCATGCCCAGAAAGCCTCAGCCGCTGATGCGGTCGTCTTCTGTGTAGTTTGTTCGGCTATCGTCGCTGGCGACACCACTCAGCATGCCCAGAAAGCCCCAGCCGCTGAG
>JBDGPU010000109.1:0-9396 GCA_042219525.1 Halopenitus sp. | reverse complement strand
GTGAGCGAGCCGGGTGAGGAGCGCAGCGAGCAGCGCGACCGCTCAGCGGCTGGGGATTTCTGGGCATGCTGAGTGGTATCGTTCACGACGACGACCGAACAAACCACGCGAGACGCGACCCCCGTAGCGGCTGGGGCTTTCTGAGTGTGTCGAGTGGTGTCGCCCACGACAATAACCGAACAAACCACGCAGTAGCAACCACTTCCACGTCTCGGGCTCTCAAGATATGCTAAGTAGCGTCGCCGGCGGACGACGACCAACCGAACGATCGAGAACGTTCAGCGACTGGGCCCTCAGGAGGGGTTCCGTAGTGTCGCAAACGACGACTATCAACCGAACTGAGAACAGCACTCCCTGGCGAATCGCAGGTCCCGAATCTACGCCCGCATCTCACGACGCATTCACCGACCAGCGTCGCTAAGGAAAATACCGCATCCAGATCACACGACCACCATTCGTTATCCGTCCGTGTCCTGGTCGGTTGCGTTCATCCCGGCGGGGTCTCCGTCGGTGTCGCGGTCGACGCCCCGCCAGCGCTTGTACAGCAGGTAGGCGACGACCGGTCCGGCGACCCAGTAGAGCGTGCCGACGATCGCGGCAACGACCACGCGGAGAAACGTCTCCGAGAACAGCACGTCGGGGAGCATGGGTCGATCTGGGTGTCTCGAACGTATATACCTGCCGTCATTCCCCGTTTTCAGCGGTGGTCCACCTCGCTCAGTTCGCGTCCAGCCGATACAGCGCGATCGAGACGGCAGCCAGCCCGACCTCCGCGACCTTCGACGCTATCGCCTTGTTGTCCGCGAGCAAGTGGTCGAGCACGACGAGGACCGGGTGCTGCTCGTGCGACTCGATGCCCTTCAGCTGGGGCCAGAACGCCCCGTGGTCTAAGGCCGTGTGCCAGACCCCGTAGCCGATGGCGAACGTGAGTGAGACGGCCGCGATTCCCAGGTACGCGGGCCCGCGAGCGACGTCGTGGTACACGAGCATTCCGAGGAACAGGATGGCGAAGCTGCCCAGCAGAAACGCCAGCGGTCGCGGATCGACGAGCCCCTGACCGGCCGTGAGATACACCAGCAGCACCATCCCCCCGTACGTCGTATGGAAGAGGTGGATCCCGATCGTGATTGCCGCGAACACGACCGCCGCGATCCGGAGTCGCCGAACCAGCGTGTCGCTCATGGCCCGGCTTGGACGAGCAGCGGCTTAGGTCGTACGTTCTGTTGGCGAATCCGAGTCGCTATCCAGCCGGTCGCCATCACGTAGCCACAACGAGCGCGAAGAACGGTGGCACTGCCACCGCGACGGTGGTGCAAAAACGAAGAATCGAACCCGGCCGCAACCTGCCAGAGGGGCGCTCCCTCAGAACAGGTAGAACAGCGGGAACAGGAAGATCCAGACGATGTCGACGAAGTGCCAGTAGAGGCCGAAGTACTCGACCGGCCGCGAGTCGTCCATGTACGCGCCGTTGTAGGCGCGGTACAGGAGGAAGCCCGCGATCAACATGCCGATGATTACGTGGATCGCGTGCAGCCCTGTCGTGACGTAGTAGATCGTCGCCTGCACCGGGTCACCGTGCGGGTTCTGCGTCAGGGTGATCCCTTTCTCGTAGATCTCGGTGTGCCATTCCCAGCCCTTGATGGCCAGGAACGTCATGCTGGCCACGAGCGTCGCGGTGAGGCTCGCGAGCAGTCCCGTCCGGTTCTCGCGTCGCGCGAACACCAGCGCGAGGATGACCGTGAACGACGAGGTCAGCAGGACGATGGTGTTGATCAGCCCCGGCAGCGCGGCGGGAAGCGGCTCCCACGTCATCCACCCGGCGTTGACGCGGATGAACACGGCCGCGGAGATGAACGCGCCGAAGACGATGACGTCCGACGCGAGGAAGAACCACATGCCGAGCTTCACCTTCTCGACGCCCTCGAAGGGCCAGCGCTCGGCGACTTTCATCGGCGGCGCGTAGAAGTCCTCGAGCCCCCATCGCACGCCGCTCCAGACCATGAGCAAGATGCCGGCGATGGCGGGCACCACGTACAGCGGGTTGACGACCGTGATGCCGGTGTCGAGCAGGGTTTCGGTCTTCGTGATCTTCAGTGCCTGTCGAATGCCGGAGAGGCCGAAGAGGAAGATCCCCGTCGACAGCGACAGCGCGAGCGGCCAGATGCTGGCGTGGCTCGGATGGTCGACCTCGTCCGAGAGCACGTAGTTGCTGGCCTCGTTACCGTGGCCGTGACCGCCGTCGGGGACGGCGTCCTCGACGAACTCGAGCTTGCCGGAGGCGTAGGAGGGGCGGCCCTCCCAGTTCTCCAGCGGCGGCGGCGAAGGGATGGCCCACTCCGCCGTGCGCGTGTAGTCCCACGGGTTGTCGTCGGCTTCGGGGCCGTGGACGAAGGACTTCGCGAAGTTGTAGAACATGATGAAGAACGACAGTCCCAGGATGAACGCCCCGATCGTCCCGATGCGGTGGAACGTCGTGAACGCGGGGTTGTACTCGAAGACGCGGCGCGGCGTCTCCCAGCCCAGGAACATGGAGAAGTACACCATGTTGAAGCTGATGAAGAAGATCACGAAGTGGACCTTCCCCAGGAACTCGTCGTACATCTTCCCGGTTACCTTCGGGAACCAGTAGTACGCACCGCCGAAGAGGGCCGTAGCACCCCCGAACATCACGTAGTGGAAGTGCGCGACGACCCAGTAGGTGCCGCGGAACTCGTAGTCGAGGACGATAGCGCCCAGGAAGACGCCGGTGATGCCCCCGAGGATGAACAGCAGGAGTGCGCCGAACGCGAAGAGGAACGGCGTCGTGAACTGGATCCGTCCCTTGATCAGTGTGTAGATCATCGCGAACACCAGCAGGTCGAACGGCAACGAGATCCCGATGGTGGTCGCCATCATCAGCGTCTTGATCTCCAGGTTGATCGTCGTCAGGAACATGTGGTGCATCCAGACGAGGAACGACTGGACGGCAACCAGACACATGGCGATGATGACCCACTTCCGCCCGACGAGTCGGCGGCCAGTGAACGACTGGAACAGCTCCAGCATGACGCCGAGCGCCGGGAAGAAGACGATGTACACCTCCGGATGACCGAAGAACCAGAAGAGATGGCCCCACAGCAGGGAGCCGCCCTCGGTCGCCGAGAAGTAGAGGCTCCCGAGGATCCGGTCGGAGGAGAGGATGAGCAATGCCGAGAGGAACGCGGCGAACGCGAACAGCATCATCCACACCGTCACCAGGATGCCCCACGTGAACATTGGCATGTCCATGAGGCCCATCCCTTTCGCACGCGAATGGTGGATCGTCGTCAGGAAGTTCACCGTCGAAGCGGTGACGCCGACGATGAACATGAACAGTGCGAGGATGGCGCCGGTCGATCCGATTGTCGGCGTGTACATCGGCAGGTTCAGCGGGGCGTACAGCGTCCAGCCGCCGTTGAGCGTGCCGCCCTGGAAGAAGCTGATACCCAGGAGGACCCCGGAGAACAGGTACATCCAGTACGATAGCGCGTTCAGGCGCGGGAACGCCAGGTCGTCAGCCCCGATCTGCAGCGGGACGAAGTAGTTCGCGAAGCCGAACGCGAACGGTGAGAGGAACCAGAAGACCATCACCAACCCGTGGGCGGTGACGGCCTCGTTGTAGGCGGCGCCGGAGAGCACCTGTGCTCCGGGCGTCCAGAGCTGGAGACGGATCAGCAGCGCGAGCGTCCCGCCGAAGAGCAGGAAGAACAGCGCCGTGATCGTGTAGAGGAGTCCGACGTCCTTGTGGTTGGTCGTGACGAGCCAGCGCTTTACGGAGGTCGTCGGTGGCAGTCCCGACATCGTTAGTGGCCCCCGTCGCTGGAGCTACTGCTCCCGTCGTCCGAGCTATTGCCGGTACTCGAGGAGTTCGTCGTTTCTGGCGCCTGGCTCTTGTACCACTTGTTGAAGTCGGTTTCGTTCATAACGATGATCTGTCCGGTCATGTAGGAGTGGCCGGAGCCGCAGAGCTCGTAGCACTTCACCCTGTAGCTGACCGTCTCGCCCTTGCTCAGGTCCTCACCCTGGGTCGAGAACCAGGTTTCCGAGGTCTGCCCAGGGATCGCGTCGGACTTGATGCGTAACTCCGGAGCCCCGAAGTTGTGCCAGACGTCTCTCGATGTGACGTCCAAGCGTATCACCGCGTCCTGGGGGACGCGAAGCTTGTTCTGCGCCGTGGCGCCGTTCGGGTACTGGAACTCCCAGCCGAACTGGTAGCCGACGACGTCCACCTGCATATCTGATTCGACGTTCTGTTCGGAGGGTCCTTCCTCGACGTAGAGGAGCAGTCCGTACGCGTAGACGACGAGACTGATCACGATGATCGCGCTGAGACCGAACGAGAGGAAGAGCTTCTTCGCTTTCGGCCCTCCCTGTCCGGTCGGCAGCTCGCCGAGGACGGGAACGTCTTCCTTTTCGCCGACTTCCCCGCGGTCCCGGTACTTGTACGCGTTGTACAGCGTATACGAGACCACGACGACGCCGACGAGCGTGCCGAGCCCCAGGAAGACCTCGAAGATCTCGTTGAAGACCTCCGCCTGGGCACGGACGCCACCCGACGCTTGTGCCAATAATAGTGACTCAATCATGTCTTCTGTCGGCCCTTGGTCGGAAGGTAGGCCAAGCCGCACTTAGCTCTTTTGTAGCGTCCTCGTCGGCGGGATTGCCGTCGATATACGAAGGCTATTAGTACACAGGTACTGACCTTCCGCTAACGAGGAACGTATTCAGCAATGGTTTCGCTAACACTTCTGAGCACGGTACTGATGGGCTTGCTCGTGGTTGTGACGGCGGTTGCCGTCGCGCGGCTGGGCATCCGGCGCGAGCCGCCAACCAGGGAAGCCGGCGACCGCTACGAGGCGACCGTCGAGCGCCTGCGTTCGCTCGCGCAGTCCCCGGCGGTCTGGGCGATCGTCTTCGTCGGCTGCGCGCTCGCGGTGGGCCTCCTCCCCATCCTCGCCGTCGGCCGCTTCGGCATCTCCGAATCGCTGGGGGCGACCTTCTTCAACATCGTCTACGCGATCGTCGCGCTCCTCATCACCGGCTTCGTCTTCATGAGCGCGTACGCAGGAACTCGCCAGCGCGGCCTCGGCAACGCCCAGGGCGTCGTCGTCGGCTCGCTCTCGGTCGCGCTGCTCTTCGTGCTCCTCGTCGCCGTCCGGCTGGTCACCGGATTCATGGGCTGAACCGGACGAATTCGCCTCGGCTGTCTTCTCGACCGCGTTCTCCGGCTGGCTTCTCGACCGCGTTCTCGGGCTGGCTTTTCTTGGATTCTCCAGTTGCCTTTGCACAGCCCCTGAGCGTTGAAACGCCAGACGAACCCGTACCCACGTCGCCTCCCGCTCGTTTTCCGCTTCCCGCGATTCTTTATATACCGGGACCGCGCCACTATCCATGTCATCCAGTGACGAACCCGACTTACCGCCGCCGTACGCAGCCCTCGCCGACCGCTATCGACGGATCACGAACCTCCAGCAGGCGTCGATGTTTCTCAACTGGGACCAGCAGGTGATGATGCCCGAGGGTGGGACGCCTGGCCGGTCCGAGCAGCTCTCGGCCATCTCCGCGACCAGCCACGAGCTCCTCGTCGACGACGACGTGGCCGACTGGCTCGACGCGGTCGAGTCGGTCGCGCTCACGGACGAGCAGGCGGCGAACGTCCGCGAAATCAGGCGCGAGCACGTGCGGAAGGCCGACGTCGACGGCGACTTGATAAAGGAAATCTCCCAGGTCGCCGCCGAGAACCAGGAGATCTGGCAGGAAGCAAAAGCCAACGACGACTTCGAGCGCTTCGCCCCACGACTCGAACGGATCCGCGACCTCGGCACCGAGCGCGCCGAGCAAATCGACCCCGACAAGCCGCCGTACGAGGTGATGTACGAGGACGGTCATCCATACATCTCCCTCGACACGATGAACGCGCTGTTCGACCGGCTCCGCGAGGAACTCCCGCCGCTCGTCGAGGAGATCCGGGAGTCGGGACGGGAACTCGCGGACCCCTTCGAGGGTGAGTATCCCGAGGCCGACCAGCGCGCGCTCTGTGAGGCCGCGCTCGACTTCCTCGGCTACGACGAGTCCCGTGGCCGGCTCGACACCGCGCCGCACCCGTTCATGGCGGGCAACCAGTTCGATGCGCGCGTGACGACGCGATTCAAGCCCGACGACCCGCTCGACGCGTTGACGGCGACGATCCACGAGTACGGGCACGCGAGCTACCAGCTCGGGCTCCGTCAGGACCGGTACGGCGAGCCGGTCGGGCAGTCCCGGCGAAGCATCCACGAATCGCAATCGCGCTTCTGGGAGAACCACGTTGGCCGGACGAAGCCGTTCTGGGAGGCCTTCCTCCCCGAGCTCAAGAACCACCTCGACGGCGTCGAGGACCTGACGGCCCAGGAAGCCTACGAGGCGGCCAACCGGATCTATCCGGAGAACCTGATCCGGGTCGAGGCCGACGAGCTCACCTACCACATGCACATCATCCTCCGGTGTGAGATCGACCAGGCGTTCGTCGAAGGCGACATCGACGTCGACGAGATTCCCGAGCTGTGGAACGAGAAGATGGACGAGTACCTCGGCGTCACGCCCGATAGCGATTCCGAGGGGTGCTTGCAGGACATCCACTGGACCTCCGGGTTCGCCCGGTTCCAGGGGTACACCCTCGGCAGCATCGTCGCCGCCCAGCTCAACCACGCGATCCGCGAGGACCTGGACGTCGACGGGCTCGTCCGCGACGCCGAGTTCGACCCGATCCGCGAGTGGATGGAAGAGCACGTCCACCGCTACGGCCAGCGGTACGAAACGCCGGAGCTCATCGAGGTGGCGACCGGGGAGCCGCTGACGGCCGACTACTTCAGCGACTACGTCCACGAGAAGTTCACGGAGCTGTACGAACTCTAGGCAAATCGGGTGCAGGAAGACTTTGGCGGGTTGTCCGCCGCGTGAGTTCGGGCGACTCGGATTTCGCCAGTTCAGTCGACTCGGATTCCGGCAGTTCAGTCGACTCGGATTCCGGCAGTTCAGTCGACTCGGATTCCGGCAGTTCAGTCGACTCGGATTCCGGCAGTGCAGTCGACCGGAACTCAGGGAGTTAGGCGATGGGAATACCGTGTCGCGTCAGGTACTCGCTGACGTCTTTGATCTCGACGGGGCTGGCGATGATCCGACACAGGTCGTCACTTCGGGCGACGGTGATGGTGAACTCCGATTCGAGGTCCTCACGGACCGTTTCGAGGGTGTCACAGGGGAGGACGATCTGCGTGCTGTCGCGGAGGTGTGCCGGTTCCGGCATTCGACGCTTCGAGTGAACCGTGTGCGACTGAAAATTGTATCGAAATGGCGGATGTCGAAAGAAAGCGGAGGCTTCTTATACGAGTTTGCGGCGTCGGGAGCTCGGCTCCCACCGCGGAAGAATCAGTCGAGTGCCGGAATCGACTGTAGATCGCCGGCGGGCAGTGTCGAGGTGCGCTCGTCGGGGTGGAAGGAACAGGTTTAACGACGGCAATAGCCGATTATTGTGTAATGGGACTGGAGGAGGAGATCGACGAACTCCGCGAGGAGATCGCGAATACGCCATACAACAAGGCCACCGAGAGCCACATCGGTCGGCTGAAGGCGAAGCTCGCGGAGAAGAAGGAGAAGCTGGAGAACCAGTCCTCCGCGGGCGGCGGGCAGGGGTACGCTGTCGAGAAACACGGCGACGCCTCCGTTGCGCTCGTGGGGTTCCCCAGCGTCGGCAAGTCGACGCTGATCAACGCGCTGACGAACGCGGATAGCGAGACCGGCTCGTACGACTTCACGACGCTCGACGTCAACCCGGGTATGCTGAAGTACAACGGCGCGAACATCCAGCTGCTCGACGTACCGGGGCTCATCGAGGGCGCCGCCGGCGGCCGCGGTGGCGGGAAGGAGGTCCTCTCGGTCGTCCGGACCGCGGACCTCGTCGTCTTCCTGCTGTCCGTCTTCGAGATCGAACACTACGACCGCCTCTCCGAGGAGCTGTACGCGACGAACATCCGCCTGGACAAGGAGCCGCCGAACATCAACGTCCGGAAGACGCACAAGGACGGCATCCAGGTGACGCTCGGCGACGACGTCTCGATCGACGAGGACACGGTGAAGGACGTCCTCCGCGAGCACGGCTACGTCAACGCGAAGGTGACCATCCCCCACGACGTCACCATCGACGAGCTCATCGACGGCGTGATGGACAACCGGGAGTACCTCCCGTCGATGGTCGCCGTCAACAAGGCCGACCTCATCGACCGCGACTACCTCCCGACCGTCAAGGAGGAGCTCCGCGACCGCGACCTCGACCCCGAGAAGTGCGTCTTCATCTCCGCGGAGAAGGATCGCGGCCTCGACGGCCTGAAGGAGCGCCTCTGGGAGGAGCTCGGCCTCATCCGAATCTACATGGACAAGCCGGGCCGCGGCGTCGACTACGAGGAACCGCTGATCCTCTACGAGGGCGCCACGGTCGAGGACGCCTGCAAGAAGATCGGCGGGCAGTTCGAGGACCGCTTCAAGTTCGCGCGCGTCTCCGGTGAGAGCGCGGAACACGAGGACCAGCAGGTCGGCAAGACCCACGAGCTCGCCGACGAGGACGTCCTCCGCATCGTCGCGCGAAAATAGGCTGGCTGGTAGTCGTCGTCTCCCTTTCCAATGTACACCAAATCGTCGCCCGCACGCGCGAGTTCTGATCGGACGAGTCCAGCGACCAGCTCGATCGGCGCGGTCCTCGCCATCGCCGCGCTGCTTTTCCTCCCAGTGACCGCCGTCGCGGCCGGCCCGGATCGGCTTACACTGGTGATGCAGTGGGGCTTTCTCCATCTCGTGACGCCCACCGCGGACGCGGGCCCGCACGCGTACCCACTGTGGCAGTTCTTCGCCGAGCAGCCACGCTCGTTCGGGTCGCTCCCGCAGTCCATCCAGGCCTGGCCGGTGGCGCTCGGGCTCCACGCACTCGCACTGGCCAGTGCGCTTCTCGGGCTGATCGTTGGCCGCGAGGACCGCCGGGTCACCGGGGGCGTGCTCGTGCTGGCCGGCATCGCGACCTTCTGGGTCACGCTCGGCGTGGCCCACCGGTTCGGCGTCGGGCTCGACGCCAGCCTGCTGACTGTGCTGCCAATCGGTGCCGTAGGCACCTGGGCCGTTGCCGGCGCGCTCTATCGGGAGGACGTCCGCGCTATCTTCTCGCCGCGCGAGCGGTAGCACTCGATCATCGTCGCTTGCGACGCTCGCGGCGATACTCTCCTGAGTGTGGAACTCTCCGCTACTGAGCGCTTCCACTTATAAATGAGGTCGGCTATCGTCGCCGGCGACACCACTCAGCACCCCCAGAAAGCCCCAGCCGCTGAGGCGGTCGCGCTGCTCGCTGCGCTCCTC
>JBDGPU010000120.1:0-9446 GCA_042219525.1 Halopenitus sp. | reverse complement strand
AACGCGTGCGAGGGAGGGCGGGGCGCGCCGCGCGGTGCGTTGCGGAGCCGGCGCGGCTCGGCCGAGGCTGGGGAGGACTGAGGTATTGCGGTTGCGGTGCTGTCGCGGTCGCGGTTGCGGTCCCTGGGCTGTCCTGGCGGACTGAAAGGGCGATGGCCGGTCGCGCCGCAGGGGAGTCGCTGAGACAGGCACTATCTGGACCGGGCGGTGCGGAGAGGTCCAGATATCCTGCTTCGCGAGAAATCGAAGATTTCTCGGAGCCCGAAAATCTCCGATTTTCGAGGACAGCGACCGCGAGCGGCCGAGGGCTTTCTGGGAGTTTGCGGTGCTGTCGAGCGCAGCAGCGTCTGCACCAGTCCAACCATTTGCTTATAAAGAGCGACCGAGGGCTTGCTGGACATTTACGTTGCTGTCCAGAGCAGGACCTCATCGCCTGACTATACCCACTTATAGCCCGCAACTGAATAGGCTCGCCTCCTTGATAAGACCGAAAGAACACGGTCGAAGGTCAACACATCCCGTCCCCAGTAACGCCGAATCAGACCACCATCAAAACGACTTCGCTCACGAAGGAGACGATCTGTTCCCAGATCGAGAACCCCACAAACACCGAGAGGAGCGTGTCGAGCCCGAAGAAGGCGAACAGGGTCGCGCCGAAGAAGTGACCCTTTCGTCGGTCGAACGTCTGCGAGAACCGGTAGAAGAACAGCGCGTTGATGATGCTCACGGGGATGATCGCGAGCATCTCGCCGACCCAGATCCCGGGGTGAGCCCCGTACTGGATCGCGAGGCCGATCGTCACCAGCTGCGTCTTGTCACCGAACTCGCCGGCCGCCATCATCGTGAAGATGGGCAGGAAGCCACCCATGTAGCTCGGGACTTCGCCGACGACGGGGAGTTCCAGCTCCTCGACCTCCGCGACGCCGCCGTCCGCGTCGACCTCCGCGACGCCGCCGTCCGTGTTGACCCCCGCCTGACCACCGTCCGTGCCGACGTCCGCGACGTCACCGTTCGGAGCCGACCGGTACAGCAGGACGGCAAAGAATAGGAACAGCCCGGCAGTGATCAGGTCGAGGACCACCGGCGGCAACAGACCCTTGACGGCGCTGCCGAACCAGATCTCCAGGGCCGTCCAGCCGGCGAACGCGGTGCCGGCGGCCGAGACGACGACTGCCGGGTGGTACCGCGTCGAGAGCCCGGAAATGAGGAACTGCACCTTCTCGCCGGGCAGCACGGCCAGCTGGGCGGTGGCGGCGATCACGACGACCTCGAGGAAGCCGACCATCACCGACCACCCACCCAGCTCCCGCTCTCCCGGGAAAGCAGGCTCTCAGCAACGGCGAACCTCAGAGTCATCGCTAGACGCTGAACCATCGTACTGGATTTAGACGAGTCTAATCCATAAACCTGATCCTTCGAATGTACCATGCCGGAAGCTTTAGCGTCGCCGGGCGACCTGACCGTGCCCGATCAGTTACCGGTGAAGTCGATCCGGGAATCCCCGGCCGAATCGTCGCGCTCGGCTGCCCCGACGCGGATCAGGTCGTAGTCGTCGTCGGTCAGCACCACGTCGCCGTCGACGACCTCGACGGCGACCGTCTCCAGCGACGACCCCTCGCACGGCCCGAAATTGCAGTAACCGCCGTCCTTCTCGAACGTCGCGCCGTGCTTCTGACAGAAGATCTCCTCGTTTCGGACGTACGCGCCGTCGCCCTTGTCGAGCCGAACGTCGGTCCAGTGCTGGCAGTAGTTGCGAAACGCCACCACGCTGTCGTCGCCGAGTCGCGTGAGCATGACCTCGACCTCCGGGTCGTCGTCATCGCCGCCGTCAGCCGGCATTACCTCGACGTCCGGGCCCGGGCGAAGGGTGACGAGCAGGGTGCTATCGGCCGGGACCTCCTCGGCAGCGACGATCCGCTCGTCGTCGTCCATACCCGCGACTGGGAGATGGGCCGGTTTGAACGTTTGGAGACGGCGCCCCGTCGATGACCTGGCGCTCTCGCACCGCATTCACGCGATCTCAGGCACCCGGAATCCCGAAGGCGCCCACGCCCAGACCAAGTAAGCTGTTCAGGACGAACAGGATGAGCAGCGCGGAGACCCAGGCGATAGCGCCGATGATCCCTGCTTTCACCCAGCCGCCCGGGTAGCGCCACTTGATGACGCCGACCCAGACGACGAGGGCCAGCAGCGACCCGATGAGAGGGATCCACGAGGTGAGCGCCCACGCGATCGCCCCGATGAGCGCGGTGATCACGGCATGAGAGTAGTCCTCCACGTCGACGACGAACTTCGCACTGATGAAAATCGCCAGGCCCCCGACGAGTAAAGCGACGAGGAACGAGACGATCGAACCGACGAACGGTGGCATAGCCAAGATTTCCGCAGGAAGACACGTATAGATGGCGGCCTGCGCGAACTCACAGCGAGCGTACGGGAACCGCGCCTCTAACCCTCTCAGGGCCTCGGAGGCGACGGAAGCGACGACAATTTCGAACCGTTCTCACGGATTCGTGTCACGTCAGATATCAATCATAGTGGCGCGTCTCGACGTGCTGATCGAAGAGGCGCGAGAGCAGTTTAGTCACTGGCCTGATCGCGTCGCTGTCGCCTGAGGAACCGCCTTCGGCACCGCCGCCGGAGGAACCACCTTCGGCACCGTCGCCAGGGGGACCAGCAGCCGACCCATCGGCACCAGCAGCCGACTCGGGAGCGACGCTGATTCCGTCGACGGTCGTCACGGGGCGGATCTCCCACGTCGAGTTCGTGAGAAACACCTCGTCGGCCTCGCGCACGTCCGCGGGCGTGTACTGCCCTTCCTCGACGGGAATCCCCTCCTCGGCGGCGAGGTCGATGACGACGTCGCGCGTGATTCCCGGCAGCACCGGGCCGTCGAGCGAGGGGGTTCGCAGTGCCGTTCCATCGACGAAGAAGAGGTTGCTCGTGGCGCCCTCCGCGACGTGGCCGTCGTCGTCGAGCATGAGCGCCTCGTCGGCGTCGGAGGCCCGGAGCTCCAGTCGCGCGAGGATGCCGTTCAGGTAGTTGTGCGTCTTCGCGTCGCTGGGGATGGCCCGGTCGGGGACGCGGCGCGTCTTCGTCGTCTGCAGCGTCGCGGGCGCGTCCCAGACTGACTCGCCGGCGACGCTACCGCGTGGGAGCGGCGAGACGTAGACGACGACTGTCGGGTTGACGTCGGGGGCCGGGTCGAGCTTCCCGGGCTGGACGCCCCGCGAGATGGAGAGCTTGACGTACGCCTCGGCGAGGTCGTTGGCCGCGAGCGTCTCGTCGATACGGTCCCGCAGCGTCGCGTCCGAGAGCCCGTGGTCGAGTTCGAGCGACTCGCAGGTGCTCTGCAGCCTGTTGGCGTGTGCCTCCCAGCGGAAAACGTCGCCGCCATAGACGCGCATCGTCTCGAAGGCCGCGTCGCCGTACATGAACCCGCGATCCCGCACGTTGACGGTCGCTTCGTCGGCCGCGACGACCTCGCCGTCAACGTTGAAGCGGAGGTCCGACGCCCCGGAATCACCCTCGCGGTCACTCATCCGAGCCCACCGTCTCGTCGTGGTCGGCGTTACTGACCAGCCCCTCACCGCCCGCCTCACAGCCAGCGACGAAGTTCTCGATCATCGTCTTGCCCGCGTCGGTGAGGATGCTCTCGGGATGGAACTGCACGCCGACGTGTGGCCGATTGCGGTGCCGCACGCCCATCACGACCTCGCGCTCGTCGGTCGTCGTCGCGACCTCCTCCAGTTCGGTGGGCAAGTCCTCGCGCTCGACGCTCAGCGAGTGGTAGCGCCCGACGGCGACGTGGTCAGGCAGGCCGTCGAAGATCCCGCGGCCGTCGTGCTCGACCGTCGACGGCTTGCCGTGAACGACGGTCGGCGCGTGGCCGACGGGCGCCCCGAGGTGAGCACACAGCGCCTGGTGCCCGAGGCAGACGCCGAGAATGGGCACGTCGAGCGCCCAGACGTCCATCGAGACGCCGGCCTCCTGCGGTGTTCCGGGCCCGGGCGAGACGACGATGCCGTCCGGGTCGAGCGCGCGCACGTCCGCGAGGTCGACGGCGTCGTTCCGGCGGACCGTCACCCAACCCGCAAACTCGCCGACGTACTGGACCAGGTTGTAGACGAACGAGTCGTAGTTGTCGACGACGAGGACCCGTGCGTCGGAATCGCCGGCGCCGGGGCGCCAGCCGGCGGTCGTCTCCTCGCGCTCCTCGCCTTCGTCACTCATCGTCGACCCCCTCCACGCGCAGGTCGCTGGCCGCAAGTGCGTCGTCGATGGCGGTGACGAGCGCGCGCCCCTTCGCGAGCGTCTCCTCGTACTCCGCGTCCGGGTCGGAGTCGTGGACGATCCCCGCGCCGACCCGCAGGTGGTACTCAGCGGCGTGTCGGACCAGCGTCCGGATGACGATGTTCAGCGTCGCGCGGCCATCGAACCCGAAAATCGCCATCGAGCCGGTGTAAGGGCCGCGGCGCGTCGTCTCCAGCTCGTCGATGATCTCCATCGTTCGCGGCTTCGGGGCGCCGGTGATCGTCCCGCCCGGGAACACGGCACCGACGGCGTCGGCGACGGTCACGTCCGACCGTGCGCGCCCCTCGACCAGCGAGACGAGGTGCATCACCTCGGAGTAGCGGTCGACGCGGCGGTACTCCGGGACCTCGACGGTACCGAACTCGCAGACCTTCCCGAGGTCGTTGCGCTCCAGGTCGACGAGCATCGCGTGCTCGGCGCGCTCCTTCTCGTCGCCGGAGAGTTCGGCCTCCAGCGCGCGGTCCTCGGCCGGCGTCTCGCCGCGCGGGCGCGTTCCCGCGATGGGCTCCGTGACGAGGCGGTGGCTCTCCGAGTCCGACCCCTCCGGCTCCCGCTCCAGCAACAGTTCGGGGCTCGCACTCACGAGGTCGACGCCCCGACCGTTCCAGCCGAACTCGATCAGGCCGGAGTACGGCGCTGGGTTGACCGCCCGGAGCGCGTCGTAGGCCGCGACGGGGTGGACCGCCGCGGGGGCGGTCAGCCGCTGGGAGATGTTCGCCTGAAACGTGTCGCCGGCGCGGACGTACTCCTTGACCCGTCGGACGCGGTCGGCGTAGGCCTCGCGCCCGCAGTCGCTCTCGAACGTCGCGCTGGTGGCGGCCGACGGCGCCTCGCCAGTCGTCGGCTCGCCTGCCTGGATTCGTTCGATCAGGCTTTCGGCGCGGGCGACGGCCTCGTCGTAACAGTCGGCGAGCGCGTCGCTCATCGGGTCCTCGGCGCCTGTCGGGATTCTCGGACAGCAGGTGACGCGGAGCGTCACCTCGTCCTCAATCGGACACTCCCAGGCGACGAGTCGGTCGAACACCCCGAGTTGCAGGCGGGGGAGCCCGCGGTCGTCGACGGCGCCGGAGATCGCACTGGAACTGCTCTCGCCGGATCCGGGGAGGTCCTCGAGTTCGCGGGCGACGTCGTAGGAGAGCCAGCCGAGGGCGCCGCAGGGGAACGGGACGTCGCAGTCGCCGCGGATCAGGTCCTCGCCAGCGAGGACGCCATCGAGGGCGGCGAGCGTCGGCGCATCACGTCGGTAGTCGCCCGTTCCCTCCCCGGCGTCCGCCACGACGGCGTCGGGCGACACCTGCACGCGCTCGACGGGGTCGACGCCGAAGTAGCCCCAGCCCGACTGCCCGCCGGTCGTTTCGAGGAAGACGCCGCCGGGTCCGTCGCGTGCGCGCTGGTAGGCGTCGAACGGGTCCGCGACCGTTGTCCGGAGCTCGACCGGGACCCGCGCACCTGCTGGGGCGTCGGCTGCGGCCTCCCGGAACGTCGCGGCGTCAGTCCGGACGGAGAAGCTCATAGCTGGACGGTCGGAAGATTCCAATGAAACAGTTGTGGTGTTGGCCGGCTCCCGTGTGAGTAGGTGCCCGCGTCGACTGGTGCCCGTGGTAGCCGGTTCCCGTGGCGGCCAGTATCCGTTGCGGCCGGTGCCCGAGTCGGCCGGTATCCGTGACGGTCGGTGCCCGTGGCGGCCAGTATCCATCGCCAGATTCGTCGTGTGCTTCGTCCGTGTTGCCGGCGAGTCTACTCCTCGCTTGCCCGGTCGATCCAGGTCGCGGCGCGGTTCTCGCCGACGCTCGCCTGTTCCCCGACTTCAGCGGGGTCCGCAGCTGCGAGGTCAGCGACCGTCTCGATCCCCATGTTGGAGAGCCGCTCGGCGTACGCCGGGCCGATGCCCTTGATCGTGTCGACGGACGCGGACGCCTCACCGGGCACTTCCTCCGCCTCCTCGCCCGGGCCGGCCGCCTCGGCGACCTCCGCGGCCTCCGCCGTCTCCTCGGCCGCCTCCTCCTCACCGACGAGGCTCTCCGTCGACGCGCTCGCGTCGGTCGGCTCCGCGATCGGCTCCGATACCTCCTCGGCTTCGCCCGCCTCGCCCGCTTCGCGCTCGATAGTGACTTCAGCCTCGGTCCCGGCCGCTTCCTCGGCCTCGGCGAGACCCAGTTTCTCCTTGAGCTTCTGGAGTAGTGTCATCAGCCAATCCTATGTGAGGCGGGTATTTAAAAACCCGCGGCAGAGCGCCGTTTCAGAGCCGGTCGCTGAGTTCCGTCTCAGAGCCGGTCGCGGAGCGCCGCGTTCATCGCCTCGACCGGCGCCGGTTCATCGGTCCAGATCTCGAACGCTTCGACGCCCTGGAACAGCAGCATCCACGCGCCGTCGATGGTCGTGGCACCGACCGCGTCGGCCGCCCGGAGCAGGCGCGTCTCGATCGGCGTGTACACCGCGTCGAGCACGGCCATATCGGCGTGGAGCAGCTCCTTGGAGACCGGAGTCTCGTCCGATTCCATCCCCACGCTCGTCGCGTTGACCAGCACGTCGGCGGCGGGGACCTCCGCCGAGAGGGTGTCGAGGCCACCACTCGTCGCGTCGGGGACCTCCGCCGCGAGCGACTCGGCCTTCGCGGCCGTCCGGTTGGCAACGTGAACGTGTGCGTTCGCGTCCGCGAGGGCGAACGCGGCTGCACGCCCTGCGCCCCCGGCACCGACGACGACGGCGTCCGCGCCCGCGAGGTCGACGTCGTGGTGGGTAAACGCGCGCTGCACGCCGGCCGCGTCGGTGTTGTAGCCGCGGGGCGCCGGGGCGTTCTCGTCCGGTTCGCTTGTCTCGTCGCTGTCGCCGTCGCCATCGAGCACGGGCCCGAAGTCGATGGTGTTGACCGCGCCAATCCGTTCAGCGAGCGGGTCGGGGTCGACGTGGGCCAGCACGTCCTGCTTGAACGGGATCGTCACGTTGAGTCCGCGGACCCCGAGCGCGGCCGCGCCATCGAGCGCGGTCGCCAGCGCGGTCGGGTCCGGCTCGAAGGTGACGTAGCGGGCGTCGATCCCGCGCTCCTCGTAGCCCGCTTCGTGCATCGGCGGCGACAGTGAGTGTTCGACCGGGTTCCCGATCAGTCCGTACACGTCCATGGGTGGGGTTGTGTGACCGGGTACGTGAAAGCCTCGCTCGTCACCCGGAGGACCACACACTTGCCGGTACTCGTCGGCGAGAAGCAGAACACATAGGTAGCACCTTCGGTTGCATTGAGGCATGAAGAAGCTGCGACACCCGCTTACAGCTGTCGCCCTGGCAGCCGCTCTATCGATCCCGTGGATGATATTCTGGGGCAGTGGCACCGTTCACAGCCTCGGCGTCGGGGCGGTCGTCGCCGTCAGTGGACTCGCCGTCCTCGGCGCGTCGTTCCTGCTCGCGTGGGGCGCCGAGACAGCGGAGAAGGACGTGCCGCGCGGCTTCGCCATCGCCGTGCTGGCGGTGCTGGCAGTCGCGCCCGAGTACGCGGTCGACGCCCTCTACGCGTACACCGCGGGTGCCGACCCGGGCGCCTCGAAAGCCGCGAGCCTCGCCGTCGCCAACATGACCGGCGCAAACCGGATCCTGATCGGGCTCGGCTGGGCCGGCATCGCGCTGTTCGCCATCTACAAGACCGCGCGGTCCCGCCACCAGGGCGCCGTGGAGTGGAACGAGGGCTTCCTCACCGACGCCGTCATTCTCGACCGCTCTATCGCCACCGAGATCGCGTTCCTCACGGTGGCGACCATGTACGCCTTCCTGGTGCCGCTCACGGGGGGGATCAACATCGTCGACACGGTGATTCTCGTCGGCCTCTACGTCGGCTACATCATCATCACGCTCCGGGCGGACGTCGAGGACGACGCCGTCCACGTCGGCGTGCCCGCGTACCTCCAGGAGTTCGTGAAACCGCTCCGCGCGGTCACCGTCATCACGCTGTTCGCGTACTCCGGCTTCCTGATCATGACCGCCGTCGAGCCCTTCGCGCACGGGCTGGAGAGCCTCGGCAAGGACCTCGGGATTCCCGCGTTCTTCATGATCCAGTGGATCGCCCCGCTGGCCAGTGAGAGCCCCGAGCTAATCGTCACGGTCTACCTCGTGAACAAGGCGCGGTCGACCGCCGCGTTCAACGCGCTCATCTCCTCGAAGCTGAACCAGTGGACGCTGCTCATCGGGACGCTCACCGTCGTTTACAGTATCGGGCTCGGCCACTACGGGGCGCTACCCTTCGACACGAAGCAGGCCTGGGAGATCTGGCTGACGGCCGGTCAGAGCCTGTTCGCCCTGTCCATCCTGCTGAACTTCCGGATCAGCATTCGAGAGGCCCTGACCCTGCTCATCCTGTTCCTCTCGCAGGTGTTCATCGAGTTCTACCTGATCCAGACCATGCCCGAAATCGAGACCATCTTCGTCCTGCAGGCGTACACGGCGGTGTACGTCATCGCCGCGTTCGGAATCAGCACCCAGCGCATCCCGGACATTCAGGACATCCTCCGACGCACGATCGGTCGCGCACGCGGGCAGGACATCGCTGCGGACTGACGACACTCGCGATTTTCTGACGATGGTTTTGTTTTCAGGAGTATAACCCGCCAGCGAAGTAACTCAGAACATTTTGAAAGGACCTAGTCGCAGAGGCGGTCGCTTTCCGCGTGGTATCTTCGGTCGTCGTCGCTGGCGACACCACTCTGCATGCCTCGAAAGCCCCAGCCGCTGAGGCGGACATACTTATAAATGAATTCGGCTAACGTCGCTGGTGACACCACTCAGCATGCCCAGAAAGCCCCAGCCGCTGAGGCGGTCGCTTTCTGCGTGGATTTGGGAGTTATCGTCGCTGGCGACACCACTCAGCATGCTTCGAAAGCCCCAGCCGCTGAGCGGTCGCGCTGCTCGCTGCGCTCCTCACCCGGCTCACTCGCTCACTACGTTCGCTCGCTCGCCGGGGTTGCGGTGCTACCGTCGCAGGGCGTCCCGCTCAGCGGCTGCCCCTTTCAGTCCCACCCCGGAGTGGTGGCCGGGGCGTCGATCGCGGCGGCTGGGTCGTCTACGACGTGCGCCGGCTGTACTGCGTGCGGTTCGGCTGCGGTCGGCGCGCGCGAGCAACGCGTGCGAGGGAGGGCGGGGCGCGCCGC
>JBDGPU010000188.1:0-9468 GCA_042219525.1 Halopenitus sp. | reverse complement strand
CCACCGCGAGGTGGAGTCGGCCATCAGCGCCACGTCGTAGCCCATGTCGCGGTAGAACTCGGCGATGGTGATCCCCGTGTAGATACAGGACTCACGCGCCGCCACCGGCATGTTCGACGTGTTGGCGATGAGCGAGGTACGGGCCATCAGCGGGTTGCCCGTCTTCGGGTCCTCCAGCTCGGGGAAGTCCTCGATGACCTCGGTCATCTCGTTGCCGCGCTCGCCACAGCCGACGTAGATGACGATGTCCGCGTCGGCCCACTTGGCGAGCTGGTGCTGCGTGACCGTCTTCCCGGAACCGAACGGCCCCGGAATGGCGGCCGTGCCACCCTTCGCCAGCGGGAACAGGCCGTCGAGGACGCGCTGGCCCGACACCAGCGGCGTCCGCGGCGTCTGCTTCTCCTCGGAGGGCCGCGCCTCGCGGACGGGCCACTCCTGCCGCATCGTAATCTCCTCGCCGTTGTCGAGTTCGACGACCGTGTCGGTGACGGTGAACTCGCCCGACTCGACGGCGGCGACCTCGCCACCCTCGTAGTCCGGCGGCACCATGACCTTGTGGTCGATGGTGACCGTCTCCTCGACGATACCGACCACGTCGCCGGCTTCGACAACGTCGCCTTCCTCGACTTCGGGCTCGAACTCCCACAGCTCTTCGAGGTCGATCCCGGGCGCGTCGACGCCACGGTCGAGGAACGCACTGTCCATTTTGTCCTCGAGCACGTCCAGGGGACGCTGAACGCCGTCGTAGATGGCGTCCAGCACACCCGGACCGAGGTCGACCGACAGCGGCTCGCCCGTACTCTCGACGGGTTCGCCGGGGGCGACGCCCGAGGTTTCCTCGTACACCTGGACGGTCGTCACGTTGCCCTCGATCTCGATGACCTCACCCATGAGGCCCTCCTCGCCGACGTACACGACGTCGTTCATGCGAGCGTCGAGATCGCGGGCGGTCACGACCGGACCGCTCACGCTCTGGATAACACCGGTGTCGGTGATCTCCGTCGCTGTTGCTTGACTCATTGTATTAGTCTTCCTCCATCAGGTCGATTCCGATCGCGCGTTTGATCTGCTCGCGCAGCCCGCCACTGCCGGCGCCTTCCGCGCCGAGTGTGACGAGCACGGGCTCGATGCTCCCCTGTACGTCCTCGCGCACGCTGCGCGAGAGATACGACAGGTCGTCGTCGTGCATCACGATGATGCCGACGTCCTCGTCCGCGAGGGTTTCCTCGACGGCGTCGTCGAGGTCGTCCTCCTTCCGGTCGTCCGGCACGTTCTCGCACTTGCGGACGCCGGCCAGCCGGAAGCCAGTCGTGAAGTCGGGGCTCCCGATTACGGCGACTTCCTGGCTCATTGTATCACCAGCTCCTCTTCGATCTGCTCGTCCGAGAGGCCCGCTTCCTTCCCGCGGGCGATGGCCCGGATGTTCTCGACCTCGCGCTCCTTGGCGAGGATGTACGAGATGACGGGCGTCACGGACGTGGGGTGAACCGTCCCCAGTTGGTCAGCGTACTCGAGCAGCGCCGTCTCCGTCGCGTGCTCGAACGCGATGAGACTCTCCGCCTCGCGAAGCTCGGCCAGCGCGTCACCGATCTCGTCGGCGTACTTGCTCTCCTCGAGGTACGCGACGAGTTCGTCGACGTTGTTGGCGAGCCGCGAGAGGTCCGAGCGCGTGAACAGCTCCCCGCCGGCGATGTAATATTCCGCGGGGTCGATGTCGGCGCCCGAGCGGGCCAGTCGCAGCGCGTTCCGGGCGTTCCGGAAGTCTATCTCCGCCTGCAGGAACTCCCGGTACTGCCGGATCGCTTCGCCACCGGGCAGATTCCCGAGCAGGCGCTCGTAGAACGCACGGTCGACGGCGTTCTCCAGCGGCACGAGGACGTCCGTCGACTCGTACTCGGGGAGGGCCGTCTCGAGGGCCTCACCGTAGATGGTGTCCTCGAGGATGTCGACGACGGCAGTGATCGTGTCAGCTTCGAGGAGCCGTCGCATCCGCCGGTCATCGAACTCGCCGGCCCGAATGAGATCCGTTTCGACCTCCTCCTGGGAGGCGTCAGTGTAGATGCCGCGGACGATCGTCTTCACGTTCCAGGCGTCGAACTTGCGCAGGTACCGAACGACCAGATCGTAGATCTGGCCCTCGCTCCAGCTGAGGATCTGCTCGAACTGCTCGGCGAGGTCCTTGTTCAGCGCGTACTCGATCAGGTCGACGCCGGAGTGACGGCTACCGAGCGCGTTGATCGCCGCCTCGTAGGTCGACTCCTCCATGTGGCGGGCGATCTCCGACGGGGCCATCCGCGTCAGCTTGCGGTACTCTTCCCCGCCGTACAGCTTGCCGCGACGGGCGCGAACCCGCGCGACGACGTACTCCGGGTTCGAGCTCCCTGCGGCGCTCATTGTTCGAACAGGCGCTCCGAGAGTGCTTTGAGTTCGTCGTCCCAGACCGATTCCAGGACGGAGTCGAACGTGTTATTCACGCGAACGCGGGAGACGTCGCTTTCCGCGACGACGCCGCCGAGGCAGTCGACCTCGCCGGCGACGTACGCGTCGGCCTCGTCGAGCTCGTCGACGAGGTCCTCGAGCAGCTCCTGGTCGTCCGCACGACCGTACACCGCGACCTCACCGTCGGCGTCGAACTCCTCGACGGCACCCTCGAGGAGGGTGCGGGTGAGCTCACGGCGGCGCTCGCCTTCGAGGTCTGCGAGGTCCGACTCGACCTGGTCGCGAACGTCCTCGAGGACGTCGCGTCGGGCCGACAGTCGCTCCTGCTTGGCTTCGAGCTTGGCGGTCGAGAGCGTCTGCTCTCGTTCCTGCTCGATCTCGCGGTCGACCTCGGCGAGTCGCTGCTCGCGGATCTCCTCCGCGTCAGCCTCGGCCTCGGCGATGATCTCCTCCGCCTCGGCCTCGGCGTCTTCGCGGATTTCCTCCGCACGCGCGCGGGCTTCGTCTCGTATGTCCTCAACGACAGTTTCCAAACTCATGTGTTGAAAGGAGGGAACCGTTAGACCAGGAAGACGACGACGAGCGCCAGGATGACGAGCGTCTCCGGCAGCACGGTCATAATGAGGCCCCGAACGAAGAGGTCCTCATCTTCGGCCATCGCGCCGACGGCCGCGGCACCGATGCCGCGCTCCGCGATACCCGCGCCCAGTGCGGCCAGCCCGACGGCCAGGGCGGCTGCGCCCGGTGCGGTCAGAGCCGGACCGCTACTAGTACCTTCTTGCAGTACGACGTTGCCGATCTGTGATGCAATTTCCAGCATTGTATTGGAATCCAGGGTAGCTTCGTTCGATCGGTTACGAACAAGCGATGATGGTCCCACGATGGTCATAAAGCTTCTTAAAATCGTTCGAGCACCCCCGCCAGCGTGCCGTTTCTCGGCGAAAACTGTGGTGATCGTCCACACGATTTAGCGCCGATCGACCCTCCCAACCGAGTCGAAAACGTTCACGGGAGTGTTCGACGTCTATGGCGGTGGCACCGCGTCGATGACCGGGAAAACGGGAGAGTTCACGAATCCCCCGGAGTGGAACTCAGTTTGCGGACAGGAAATAAACTAATCACAAAAAATTCCGCCCGTAGATTCATTAGAGGCAACCAAATTTAACTAATTGAGGATATAAACCCTGTTCAGTAACGATGAGGAACGAAGAGCTATCCGAGACGGCACCCGGTACCTCCGTTCCCTACGGAGAGAACTCCTATTATAAACCGGATCCGCTCCCACCGACCACGGAACTCGAATTCGACCCCGAATTCTACGAAACGCTTTCCGAGGCGACGTTCTGGCTGGGAAAACTCGGTGGCTTTTCCGTAACAGTCGATTTCGCACCTGTGTTGTACACCTCGCTGTTGCGGAAGGAGGCGATGGAATCCTCCGAAATAGAGGGGGCCGACGTCGATTATAACGCGCTATTCAGCCACGAGACCCGAACCATCGGGACGGCTGGTAACGAGGACGGACATCGACCGATTGACGAGACGAAGGACGTTCAGGAGGTTCACAACTACGAAAACGCGCTGGAGTTGGGTATCGACAGTTTGGAAACAGGAGCGGAGATATCTACGGACCTGCTCCACGCCTTACACGAGGAGTTACTCACGGACGTGCCCGAGGATCGGCGTGAAACGGACACGGTTGGGGAATTTAAAACGAAGCCGAACCACCTCGGAGAGTTCCTCCCGCCAGTGCCCGGGAAAGTGGAGGGGCTGATGGACAGCCTGATGACGTATCTGAGGACTGGCGGTAGCTACCACCCGCTTATCGACGTCGCACTCACACACTACCAGTTCGAAACTATTCATCCATATGGGGACGGTAACGGGCGCCTTGGACGTCTCTTGATCACGCTACAGCTGTACGACGAGGGATACCTCGAGAAACCGAACCTCTATCTAAGTGAGTATTTCAATCGTTTTAAACCGACGTACGTCGATAGAATGGAAGCAGTGCGGCGAAACGGGGATTGGGAAGCATGGGTCGAGTTCTTCGTTACCGGCGTTCGCCACCAGGCGGAGGAGTCGCTATTGCGGTCCCGAGAGCTACGGGACCTCCAGCAGGAATACGAAGACGAATACGGCGGTCGTGCAAGAGCGGATGCACGATTGGCGTGTAAACTCTTCGAGCAGCCGTATTTCACGGCGCCGCTCGCGAGCGAAATGCTCGACGTATCCAAACCGACGGTGTACCGCGCGATCGATCGATTACTCGAGAAAGGACTTCTCGAAGAGACGACCGGGCGGGAGCGGAACAAGGAGTACCGCGGAAAGGAAATTTTCGAGATCCTCGAGCGGCCGCCGAAAACGTATTAGCCGACACGATCTGGAGCGATCGTAACTATTGGCGAGAAATGCGCATGTTAGTTTCAAATCAACACCCGTATTGTATCTAATGCGGGTCGGGAGGGGGGGTACCTTCAACCCGAAGGCGACCGATCCAACCTCTACGTACCGCGATCGAGTTATCGACCGAACACCGTCTCGGTATTCTTTCCACTTGGGGGATAGCTACGGCGGACCCTCGTCGTCGGGATACTGAATGGTTCGCTGCCGACGACGACGGAGTCGCAATCTCAAAAGGGTAGACCGAACAAAACCACGGGTCAGTTACGTCAGCGACGTTCGGACCATCTGATCAAGAAAAGGCGAGACGCAAACGGGTCGAGAGTCGAACTGCACCGCGCTGCAAACCGCACCGAAAGCGCCGAGAGCTGCGTCGCGAGCGGCGATCAGTCCTCGGCGGTGAACTTCCGCACGTAGCCGAACGGCTCGTACTGCTTGCCGCCGCCCTCGTAGAACTTGCCGAAGAACTCCACGTACTCGAGACGGACCGCCTGCAGGCCGGCACTGGTGACGCCCAGCGCGACGACCAGCAGGTGGCCGAGCAGGAGGACGATGATGCCGCCGATGATGCTGCCGACACCGCCGTTCAGCAGGCCACTGAACATGATCGCCTCGGCGCCGTATTCGGCCCGGACGTACTCCGGCCCGTGCTCCATCATGAATTGGAACTCGCCCTGGTGCTCGTAGGCGCCGAAGACGAGCAGGTTGACCGTGAAGGCCATCCCCGCCTTCGCCAGCAGCACGGCGGCGATCCGGGTGTACGACAGCGCGTTGACGAGCACCTGCAGGAACTCCACGAGCTCCTCGGTGACCCCGACGGCCAGCAGTACGAGGCCGACGAAGAACACGCCGGCGCCGATCAGCCCGACCGTCGCGGAGAAGCCGCCGAAGCCGAGGGGAATCGGCTCGCCGGCGAACACGTGGCTGATGAACTCCGGCACGGTACCTTCGGCACTCGCCGAGAACACCCAGACCCAGAGGCCGTTCAGCATGAGGAGCCACGAACCGCTCTCGTAGACCGCTTCCTTCAGGCCGTGGACCTGCGCGTTGTCGTAGAAGTCGAGCACGTACGCCAGATCCAGGTGGAGGATGCCGAAGACGACGCTGGCGGTGAGCCAGGCGAACGCCCACTCGGCGGTCGCCGGCGACAGCCCCTTCTCGATCGGCGGGTGGCCGCCGAAGAGCACCTCGCCGAGCACGGGCAGCCCGAAGATCTCGCCGTACAGCACGCCGAACAGCATCGTGAACAGCCCAGCCCAGATGGTCACGCTGCCCATGCTCCGGAAGCCGGGCGAGTCGAAGTTCTTGTAGATGTAGTAGCCGATGCCGGTGTAGATGGCGCCGTACCCGAGGTCGCCGATCATGAACCCGAACATCAGCGGGAAGGTGAGGAAGACGAGCACCGTCGGGTCGAACTCGCTGTACTTCGGCCGGTTGACTGCGCCGACCAGCACCTCGAACGGCTGGGCGATGCTCGGGTTGTCCTGCACGACCGGCGGGTCCTCGGTCGGCTGGGCGTGGCCGCCGTCCGTGGCCGCCTCGCCCTCGTGGGTCGCGTCGGCGCCGGCCGAGCCGCCACCGTGAGTCGCTTCCTCGTGGTGCTCACCGTCCGCGGTGAAGGAAGCGCGCTTCAGCTCCTCGACCTCGACGTGGTCGCCGACCGCGTCCTTCAGCGTCCGGGCGAAGTCGTCGTACTCCTCGGTCGGGATCCAGCCCTCGGCGACGAAGGCGTTCTCCGTCGTCGCGAAGGAGAGCGGGGCCTCCTTCTTCTGGGCTTCGATGGTGAGCTGCTCTTCCGCGCGGAGCAGGAAGCCGGCCGCCTCCTGCTTGGCCACCTCGAGCTCCTGCTCGACCGCGTCGAGCTCGGCCTCGTGGGTCGCCTTCTCCTCCTCGAGCTCCGCCAGGTACGCTTCGGGGCTAGCCTCGGCGTCCGGCACGTCGAGGAAGGTGATGTCGACGCCGACGAGTGCGTCTTGCAGGACGCCCTCCTCGGCAGCGTCGGCGGGTTCCGCGAAGACGGCGACGGTGTCGTCGCCGGCGAAGACGTCGAAGGCCTCGATGCCGCCGGCGTCGGCGAGCTGGGCCTCGACCGCCTCGGCGTCGGCCTGGCCGACGACGACTTCGAGCGAGTCGTAGCCGCGCAGCAGGTCGAGCTCGATGCCGAGGTCGGCGAACGGCTCGAGCCGCTCGATCTCCTCGTCGAGCTCGCGAATCTGGTCTTCGAGCTCGTCGCGCTGGTCGTCGAGGTCATTGACGCGGTCGCGGACCTCATCGAGCTCGGCTTCGAGCTCCTCGTCCTCGAGGACCCCGCGCGGGCCGGCGTCGACGTCCTCGACGTCGAGGATGCTCTCCAGCGAGCGAACCGTGACGAGCTTCTCGTTGACGTCCTCCGCGCCCTCGAGCGACGAGCCGGCGGTGAAGCCCTCGTACTCGTTCTCGTAGTCGGAGACGTGGAGGCTGTTGTGGTCGTATGCCGCGTCGATGACGTCGTCGATGACGCGCTTCGAGCCCGTCACCGACACGCGGCTCATCTGCTCAGGCCTGAGCATTCACCGCCTCCTCGAACTGGTCGATCGCGTAGTCGACCACCTCGTCGATCCGTTCGCGAGCCTTGCGTTCGAGCTCCTCGCGGTCCTTCTCGCCCTCGGCGAGGATCTCCTCTTCGCGAGCCTCGATCTCCGAGCGCGCCTCCTCGTGGCGCTGCTCGGCCTCGGCCGCGGCTTCCTCCTCAGCCTCCGAGCGGATCTCCTCGGCCGTGCGCCGGGCCTCGGAGAGTCGTTCATCCGCGTCGGATTCCGCCTCCGCGATAATCTCGTCGGCCTCATCCTCGGCTTCCTTGATCTCTTCGAGAACCTCTGGTCTCGCCATACTCAGTAATCGTCCGAAAGTGCAACAGCGGCGTATAAGGTGTTTGCGAAAGCTATCGGCGATCAACCGCGTGTTCGGAGGCGTTCTCGCCCCGTCGAGAGCTCGACCAGTGCCATCGCACGCGAGTAGCTTTAAGTAGTCGCTGCCGATGAGTTGCGGTATGGCTACGGTTTACGCGGTCGCCTCGGCAAAAGGGGGTGTCGGGAAGACCACCACGGCTGCGAATCTCGCCGTTGCGCTGGCGAGTGCGGGCACGGACGTGGTGGCCGTCGACGCCGACATCGGCATGGCAAACCTCGCGGGCGCGCTGGGCGTCGACGTCGACGACCCGACGCTCCACGACGCCCTCGCCGGGGAGGCCGACCCGGAGGCAACGATCCAGGAAGGACCGGCGGGGCTGCACGTCATCCCGGGCGAGACGGAGCTCGACGCGTACGCGGAGGCGGACCCGGCCGGGCTCGCGGACGTTCTCGCCGCCGTCGACGACGCCGACTACGTCATCCTCGACTGCGGCGCCGGGCTCTCACACGACTCCGCGCTCCCCATCGGGCTCGCCGACGAGACGCTGCTCGTCTCGACGGCCGAACGCGACGCCCTCATCGACACGGAAAAGACGCGAGAGCTGACCGACCGCCTCGGCGGCGACGTCGCCGGCGCCGCGATCACCCGCGTCTCGCCGGACGACGACGTCGACGCGCTCGTCGACGAACTGCTCGACGCGCCCATCCTCGGACGTATCCCCGAGGACGAGGCCGTTGCGGGCGCTGTCGCCGAGGGCGAGCCGGTCTGCACGTTCGCACCCCACTCCAACGCCGCCGCGGCGTATCGAGCGCTCGCGACGACACTCACCGGCGTCGACGTACCCGAACCGGACATCACGGAAGCGGCCGTCGAGGAACCGGAAGTGGCGGCCGGCGAAACGGCCGAGGAACCCGAGGCCGGCGAAGTTGCCGAGGGTGAAGCCGCCGAAGCGGAGGCTGCTGAGGCGGAGGCTGGAGAAGGGGAAGCTGCCGAAGCTGAAGCTGCAGAGGCCGAAGCCGCAGAGGCTGAAGCTGCCGAAGCCGAATCCGCAGATGCCGAAGCGGAAGCTGCCGCTGAGGGCGAACCAGCGGCCGAAGCGGAGCCCGCGCAGGCAAAAGTGGACCCCGGACAGGTGGAAGCGGAAGCCGAGACGGAAGTCCCGAGTGACGCCACGGTCGCGGCCGAACCCGCGCCAGCGGAAGACGACGCAGAGGCCGAGGCGAGCGCTGAAGCCGAGGCAAGCGCTGAGGCCGAGGCAAGCGCTGAGGCCGACGAGGAGCCCGAGGCTGGCGCGGACGCAGATGCGAGCGCCGAGAGCGAGGAGGAACGAACGATCCCGGAGGCGGAGCCCGACCGCAACGAGGACCTGGACGAGGAACTGGCCGGCAGCGTCCCGTTTCAGGACTCCGACCGTGAGGTGCCGGGGAGCGGAACGGTCGCTGACGAGGAAGGCCCGATCGCCGAGGCGGAGGATGGCAGCGAAAGCGACTCCGCTGAAGCCGAGGAGTCGGAGGAAGCGGATGAGAAGAAGGGCTTCTTCGGCCGACTGTTCGGACGATAGGAGTGGTCGATTGACTTTTTTTGGAGTATTTGAGGCGTTTGTGCTGACGGCCACGGAGCACTTCTTAAAAAGCACATTCGCTGGAGCGGTCGCATAAGCTGTGGCTCGTTCGGTTGTCGTCGCCAGCGACACCACTCAGCATGCCCAGAAAGCCCCAGCCGCTGAGCGGTCGCGCTGCT
>JBDGPU010000114.1:0-9469 GCA_042219525.1 Halopenitus sp. | reverse complement strand
TCCCGGGCGGGACTGAAAGGGGCAGCCGCTGAGCGGGACGCCCTGCGACGTAAGCACCACAACCCGGCGAGCGAACGCAGTGAGCGAGCCGGGTGAGGAGCGCAGCGAGCAGCGCGACCGGTCAGCGGCTGGGGCTTTCTGGGCATGCTGAGTGGTATCGCTCCCGACGCCAACCGAACAAACCACGCAGAAAGCGACCGTCTCAGCGGCTGGGGCTTACAAGACATGCCGAGTGGTGTCGCCAGCGACGACTACGGAACAAACCTCGCAACGAGCAACTGTCTCAGCGGCTGGGTCTCACAGTAGCCCGAGATACAGCAACACGTTGTACGAGGCCGCTAATAGCGACAACACGCCGGCTCCGGCGAGGAGTGTGGTCGCGAGCAACGCCCGATTGCGGCGGATCGACACGAGCAAGGCGCCGAAGAGCGGGATCGCGAGGGTCTTCGTCAGGACGGTGCCCCAGAACAGGCCGAACGTGGAGATGAACGGCGCGCCGATGGGAGATCGCTCGACGAAGTTCCCTGTGGAGATGGCGACGTAGGTCGTCACGACGTCCGCGGCTCCACCGACGAGGAACAGGCCGGCCGCCAGCCAGGTGTGTCGGGGGACCCGAGACAGCATGTTCGCAACCAGTGCGTCCACGGGCTAATGCTTATCGCGTGGCGGAGTCGGGGTGCGTGCAACCCCGCTCCTGCTGTCACTATTCAGACCGGGCGGAAGACGACGATGCGCGCGTCGTCCGTCTCGCGCCGCTCGACGGTTGGCTCGACCTCCATCCCGAGGCCGATGGCGTCGTCGGCCGGCTCGACGCCGCGGAGGACGCCCGTGAGCTGGACTGGGCCGAAGTCCGCGACGGCGGTGACGTACGGCGCGTCGTCGGCGAACTCCGGCGGGGCGACGTGGACGACGGTGAACGTCTCGATGGCGCCGACGTCCGGGAGGGGCTTCTCTTCGAGGTCGGTCGAGCCCGTGTGCGGGTCGACGCGGCGCGGCGGGAGCGAGCCGTCGCCCTCCGGCCCTTCGAGGTAGAACCCCTCGCCCTCGGCGAGCGCGTCGAGCCACTCGTCGAAACCCGTGTTGGCGATGCGGTGCTCGCGGTCGTCGCGAGCGTCGTCAGTCATGCGTCCACCTCCAGCACGTGCACGACGGCGCTGGCAACCGTCCCACCGGCGTTGTGCGCGACGCCGACCTCCGCATCGGCGACGTGCTCGCTGTTCGGGTGGTCGCCGCGGAGGAGTCGCGTGACCTCCGCGATCTGGGAGCCGCCGGTTGCGCCGACCGGGTGGCCCTTGGCCTTCAGCCCGCCGGAGAGGTTGATCGGGAGGTCGCCGTCCTTCGTCGTGATCCCCTCACGCGCGGCCTCGATCCCCTCGCCCGGTTCGAAGAAGCCGAGTGATTCCGTCGCCAGCACCTCCGCGATGGTGAAACAGTCGTGGACCTCGGCGACGTCGACGTCGTCCGGACCGACGCCGGCGTCGTCGTAGGCCATCGTCGCGGCCTGGTCCGCGGCGGGCGTCCGGGCCATGTGGTCGCGGTCCTGCAGTGCGATGTTGTCCGTCCCCTGCCCGGTGCCGGTGATGGCGACCGGCGCGTCGACGTCGTTGTTTGCGGCGTACTCCTCGGAGACGAGGACGACCGCGCTCGCGCCGTCCGTGATGGGACAGGCGTCGAACAGGTGCAGCGGGGAGGCGACGGGCGGTGCGTCGAGGGCCTCCTCGACACTGACCTCGCGCTGGTACTGGGCGTACTCGTTCGGGAGCGCGTGCTCGTGGTTCTTCGAGGCGACGTGGGCCAGATCCGTGCGTGTCCCGCCGAACTCGTCGAAGTAGGCACGAGCCATCAATGCGTACGCGCCGGGGAAGGTCATCCCCGACCTGACCTCGAACAGCTCGTCGGCAGCCGTCGAGAGGCCGGCGGTCACGTCCTCCGTCGGGAGGTGGCTCATCCGCTCCATCCCGCCGGCGACGACGACGTCGGACTCGCCGCTCCGGACGGTCTTGACCGCCTCGCGAACCGCCACGCCCGCCGAGGCGCAAGCTTCCTCGTAGCGCGTCGCGGGGCAGGTGAGCCCAGCGGCCTCCGCCAGCAGGGGGGCCTGGTGGCCCTGATTCTCCGTGATGGAGCCCATGAAGTTGCCGACGTTGAGCGCGTCGACGTCCTCGCGTGGCACGTTCGCGTCCTCGAACGCGCGGAGTGCGGCCTCCCCGAACAGGTCCCGGCCCGTCCGCTCCGGGTGACTGCCGAAGTGGGTGAGGCCGACTCCGGCAACGCGTGCATTGGTCATATATTATCGTTGATTGTCGACTACTTAACGTCTGCCGTTACCCGTCGCAGCCGCTCACGTCCGGCGAAAACGGGAATTCGTTCGGCAGAAAACGACTGTGAAGTTCGACGAACGTGGAACCGACTCTCAGCCGATGTAGCGCAGCTCGTCCTCGCTGACGGACGGGCCCTCCTGCATTTCCTGGATCTTGCCGGCGACCTCCTCCATCTCCTCTGCGCGGTCCTCGAGCGTGCCGAAGTCGACTTCGAAGGCGAGGAGATCTTCGAGGACCTCGAGAACAGCGCGGGCGCTCTTCGGGTCGACGAGGTAGCCGCTGGTCTCGCCCATCAGGCAGGCAGCGTCGAAGCCGCGTCGGGCCCCGAGCCCGAGCACGAGTCCGGAGACGCCGACGATGCCCCCGGCGGGTTCGTCCGAGCGGAACTCGACGCCGACTTCCTCGAGGTCGGTCTTCATGTCGGCGTCGCTGATGGCTCCAAGGACCGTGTACTCCTCGACGAGCTCGCCCGTCGGAACGCCGCCCAGCGCGAACGCGCGCTCCGCGCCGAACTCCTCGGCGACGTCGAGGAACGCCGAGGTAAGCTTGTAGTGCCCGTCGTTGCTGGCGGCCTGATGGTCACCGGTCAGCACCAGCAGGTCCTCGCCCTCAGTTTCGACGGCGTGGAACTCCGCGCAGGTGAGCTCGGCGACGCCCTCGTCGTCGACGGTTACCTGCGGCGGGAACTCCGAGGTGTACACGCGACGAACGAGCCTGCTGTCGCCCTCCTCGACGAGGTGTTCGGCCGCGAGCTTTCCGACGTGGCCGACGCCCGGCAGCCCCTCGATGAGCACCGGGTCGTCGAGATCCGGTGTTGCGACGTCGTCGATCTCGATCTCTTTCATAGGGGATCCAACCCGGGCGCGAGGTTAAAAGACAGTGGTCCGATCCGAATCGATCGGAACGACGGCGTTCGTGCAACGAGCGAGGAGGATTACGATGACAAGGGAACCGCCCTACTCCGAGGACTTCCGCCGCGCGCGACGACGATACTCTCCGTTCGGGTCTTCCGGACTGAACGGCGCCGGCGCGCTGTTCGCGGTCGTGGCGCCGCACTCCGGACAAGCGTCCGAAAGCGTGTACACCGGCTGCTCGTGAGTTTGCTCCCAGTCGGCACAAACGCGAATGTCGGACTTCACGGGCGAGCGCTACTCCTCTTCTTCGTGGCGCTCGCGGTGGTACTGCCCGGCACCGCCGGCCGCCTCGATGGTGTCGGCCGCGCGCTCGGCGGCCTGCTCGAGGTGTCGCTCGGCGGTCTTGTAGTCCGGCGCGCGGACCTTGATCCGGTACTCGGGGGAGCCGACGTAGCCGACCTCGAGGTCGACTTCCTCGGGCACTTCCCCGTTGCCCTCCGCGGCCTGAAGGGCCGCTTTGATGTCGTCGACGCCGTCCGACGTCGGACATTCGAGGTCGACGTAGCCCGTGACGTTGACGTAGGGCACGGAGACGTTGTCCCGGGCCGTCTCGACGATGGCGTCAGTGGCCTCCTCGTCGAGGTCGACGTCCTCGAGCGCCTCGTCGCCGTGAATCGCGGCCGATTCGAAGGCGTCGTAGAGCGACTCGAACTCGGCCAGCAGCGCGTTCGCGACCTCCGAGTAGCGCTCGTCGGAGACGTCCTCGCCGAACGCGATCTGCATCCAGTTGTCGGCCTTCTGTGAGTTCTTCCACTCCTGGATCTTCTCCTTGCGCTGGTGCTCGTTGACGTCCTTGATCGAGAGGTCCACCTGCTGGGACTCCTCGTCGACGTCGAGCACCTTCGCGACGACCGTCTGTCCCTCGCGGACGTGGTCGCGAACGTTCTTGATCCAGCCGGACGCGACCTCGCTGATGTGGGCGAGGCCGCGCTTGTCCTCGTACTCGTCGAGGTCCACGAACACGCCGAAGTCGGTGATCTCGTCGACGTCGCCGACGACGAGTTCACCCTGTTCGGGCCAGCCGCTGTACTTCATAGTGAGAGGGGAGGCGATTACCGTGCCTCGACGGTTTCGACGATCTCGCCCTCGATCTCGGCCTCGCCGCCCGTGGGGGTCGCGAGCGTCGTGCCGCAGACCGCACACGAGACCGGCGTGGAGGCTTTCTCGAAGACGACCTGTTCGTTATCGCAATCGCCGCAGGCGACGCGGAAGAAGTTCCCTGCCATCGTTACTCCTGGAAGGTGAGGCGGCCCGCGCGCCATCCTTCGCGCATGTGGGCCTGCCCGCAGTCGGCACAGCGGTACTTCAGGTGGGTCTTCTTCGTCGGCTTGTCGCCACCCGGCACCTTCGAGTATCCACCGGCGTTGCCGATGGTCGCCTGTGCACGGCGCTGCTGGCGAGCGTCTCGTTTCAGACCGGTCGCACGGCCCGATCGAACCTTCTCCACTTCGTGCTCCTGATGGGAGTCACAGTGCGGACAGTACGTGTTGAAGCGGCGTGGCATCTCCATAGATATCTACCTTGCTGGCGACTTGGATACGATGTCTTAAAACCTGTTTGGTCTGTCCCGACCGGATCCGGCCCCGTCAGCCGGTCACACGGGTGAACCCTTTTCAGTGATGCCGCGACCAACCTCCCCCGTCAGTACCACGGACCACTCGCCCCCGACCGGTCGAGACCGGAGTGCGGCGCGCCGTCGGGGAGCCGTTGCCTGCGCCGCCTGTTCGCCACTCCCCGCCCCTGTCGCCCGTCCGTGCAGCCCACCTACACCACCCGTTCCAGGTCGCGAACGAACGCCCGGAGCATCTCCCGCGTCACGTGCGGCATGCAGACGATCCGGAGTTCGTCGGCCGCGGTTCGGGAGATCTTCCAGCCCGTCTCCCGGAGCGCCGAAAAAGTCTCGTCGGAGAGTCGCGCCGCGACCAGCGGCAGTCCCGGGTCGACGACCTCGTAGCCCCGGTCCGACAGCGCCGCCGCGAGCCACTCGGCGTTCGCCATGGCCCGGTCCGTGGCCTCGCGATAGCCGTCCGGCCACAGGGCGTCCATCGCGGCGACCGCGCCGGCGACCCCCGCGCCACTCCGGGTGCCGGTGAGCGTCGCCTGCGACCGCGTCTCCAGGTACGGCGTCTCGATGGCCAGCGCATCGAGCGTCGCTTGCTCGCGAGCAAGGAGCCCACCCGCCGGCGCTGGCGCCTGCCCGAACTTGTGCGGGTCGATGGTCAGCGAATCTATCGGCGCGTCGGCAAAGGACCACGTGTGGTCAGTGAAGGGCAGCAGGAACCCGCCCCAGGCGGCGTCCACGTGACAGTAGGCGTCGGCCTCGTGGGCGAGCTCGCAGAGCTCCGGGATCGGGTCGACGCGGCCGTACTCGGTGGAGCCGGCGACGCCGACGACGAGTGCGGTGTCCTCGTCGACCGCGGCGGCTGTCGCGTCGAGGTCGGCTTGGAAGTCGCCGTCGACCGGGACCGTCCGCAGTTCGACGTCCAGCAGCTCGGCCGCCTTCGTGAACGAGAAGTGACCGCTCTCCGGGACGACGACGTTCGGGTCCGACGACTCGCTCCGGTTTCGAGCGGCACGGACCGCCTGGACGTTCGCTTCCGTCCCGCCAGACGTGACGTAGCCGGCCGCATCGGTTGGGTCGGGATGGCCAGCGACCGTCGCCAGCAGCTCGACTGCTCTCGATTCGAGTTCGGAAACCGTCTCGTACGTTGCCGGGTCACCTGGGTTCGAAGACAGAAAGCGCTCGGCAGCGTCCCGCGCCGCCGGATGCGGCTCGGTACACATCGAGGAGAGTACGCGGTCGAACGACTGCGGGGTCGCCTGCTGCGGCATACCACTACGTTGCCAACGTCCGTGTTAGCCGTTTCCGTTTTCGGTTGTTAGCGGACGGAGTCGAGCAGGATCCGCTGTTCCTTGCGCTTGACCTCGTGTTGCACGTCGCGCACGGCGTCGATGTTCGCGGAGATGGAGGAGACGCCCTCCTCGACGAGGAAGTCCACCATCTCGGGTTTCGAGCCCGCCTGCCCGCAGATACTGGTGTCGACGCCCAGCTCGCGGCAGGTCTCGATCGTCTCGGCCATCAGTTCGAGGACGGCCGGGTGGAGCTCGTCGAACCGTCCGGCGACGTGTTCGTTGTTGCGGTCGACGGCGAGCACGTACTGTGTGAGGTCGTTCGTGCCAAAGGAGGCGAAGTCGATGCCGACCTCGGCCATTTCCTCGATCCGGAGCGCGCTTGCGGGGGTCTCGACCATGACGCCCCAGCGACGCTTCTCGGGGTCGATCCCGGCCTCCTCCATGTGAGCTTTCGCGGCCTCGACGTCCTCGGCGTCGTTAACCAGCGGGAGCATGAGCTCGACGTTGTCGTAGCCCATCTCGTAGAGCCGGTTGAACGCGGCCAGCTCCTGCTGGAAGATGTCGGGCTTGTCGAGGCTGCGACGGACGCCGCGCCAGCCGAGCATCGGGTTGTGCTCGTTCGGTTCGTCCGCGCCGCCCTCGAGATCGCCGAACTCGTCCGTCGGTGCGTCCATCGTTCGGACGCGGACGGGCCGGGGGTAGAACTCCTCGGCCACGCCGCGGATCCCGTCGACGAGCTCGTCCTGGTAGGCTCGCTCGCCGTGTTCCTCGATGTATCGCTCCGGCGTCTTGCCGAGCGAGAGCACCATGTGTTCGATCCGGAGCAGTCCGACGCCGTCGGCGCCGGTCGCGGCGGCCCGCTCGGCGGCTTCCGGGATCGAGACGTTCACTTTGACTTCCGTTGCCGTCATGGGTTTGACTGGGGTCTGCGGGCGCGCCTCCTCGACGGGTTCGAACTCCTCGGCGGCCTCGGCCCCTTCCTCGGCGCCGGGGCGGATCGTTCCCTTGTCGCCGTCGATCGTGATGTCCTGTCCATCGTCGAGTTCGCGGGTCGCGGAACCGGAGCCGACCACGGCCGGCACGCCGAGCTCGCGCGAGATGATCGCCGCGTGACTGGTCATGCCGCCTTCGTCGGTGACAATTCCGGCTGCGCGCTTCATCGCCGGGACCATGTCCGGCATCGTCATCTCCGTCACCAGAATGTCGCCCTCCTGAACCTGGTCGAGGTGGTCGAGCTTGGTGACGACGCGGACCGAGCCCGAGACGACGCCCGGGCTCGCGCCGAGCCCCTGCAGGATCGTGTCGGCCTCGCTCTCGCCGTTGGCACCGCCGCCCGAGGTGGTGCCGGCCTCGCCGTCCTCGGCCTCCGAGATGGTCGTGATGGGCCGCGACTGGAGCATGAAGACCTCGTCGCCGACGATGGCCCACTCGACGTCTTGGGGTTCGCCGTAGTGCTCCTCGACGCGTTCGCCGAGTTCGACGAGGGACTCGATCTCCTCGTCGGAGAGGACGCGCTTCTCGCGGCGGTCTTCGGGCACCTCCCGCTCGATGGTCTCGCCCGTCTCGGAGTCCTTCTCCATCATGACCTTCTTGTCGGCGATGGTGACCTCGTCGACGGTGTCGCTCTCGCGGTCGAAGACGTAGTTGTCCGGAGAGACGGAGCCGGAGACCACGGCCTCGCCGAGCCCCCAGGCCGCCTCGATGACCATTCGGGGTTCGCCCGTCGAGGGGTGGCTCGTGAACATCACGCCGGACTTCTCGGCGTCGACCATTCGCTGCACGACGACGGCGATGTCGACCTCCCGGTGGGGGAAGCCCTGCTGCTGGCGGTAGTAGATGGCACGCTGCGTGAACAGCGACGCCCAGCACTCCTTGACCCGCTGGATGAGGTCGTCCTCCCGTACGTTGAGGAACGTTTCCTGCTGCCCGGCGAATGACGCCTCGGGCAGGTCCTCGGCCGTCGCGGACGAGCGCACGGCGACGAACGCCTCCTCGTCCTCGGGGCCGAGTTCGCGGTACGCTTCCAGAATTCCCTCACGGACCGACTCGGGCACTTCGGTGCCGAGGATGAGTTCCTCTGCTCGCTGTTCCGCCGCCCGGAGCGCCGCGGAGTCCTCGGGGTCGACGTCGACCGCCGAGAATAACTCGTCGTCGATTCCTGCCTTTTCGATGAACGTGCGGTATGTGCCGGCCGTGACGGCGAATCCCGGCGGCACTGGGAGCCCCGCACCCGTAAGTTCACCCAGCGAGGCCGCCTTTCCCCCGACCCGGTCGAGGTCGTCGGCGTCAACGTCGTCCAGCCAGAGTACAGCCATTGCCTGTACAGGAGAACACCGCGAGCCACCTCAAGAAGCTTCCGAACCCGACGACGATTTGCAAAACTTCCCCCTTCACTCGGGGATATCGTCGGGCATTCGTCACTCGGGAAAACACAACAGGAACGCGATCAGACACGACTGGTCGGTCGGCCAGCCGCCTTTTATTCGTGCCCGTCGCGGATCCGGTCATGGACGTCGACACTGCGCTCAGAGAGATCGACGAGGCGAACGCGAAGCACGTTGGCGCCGGCGGGGAGTACGAAGCCATCCGGGAGGAGTACGAGCGCGTCTTCGAGGAGGTCGACCGCATCGCCGACGGGGAGGGCGTCGAGGAACTACTCAGACACGTCGCCGAACACATCCGCTATCACGAGTCGCGACCGTCGATCGCGATCGTCACCAACTACGCTATCGCTACGTGTCGAGAAGTCGGAGAAGGGATCCCGGAGGAGTCCTGGATCGCGCCCGAATAGCTACGACTCCGCGTCCGAATCGAGGTCGTCTGTTGCGAGGGCGTCCACTTCTTCGGGGTCGAAATTCGCGGGGACGACCGTCGGATGATCCATCCCGAATTCCAGTGAGCGTGCAGCCATCTCGATAGTGCATAGTGAGGCGACACCCTAAAAATTACCCATGGGCATAACGCATGCTCCCGGCAGCTCGTTATTCTTCTCGGTAATGTGACTTCGAGATGGCGGAGTCGACAGCGAGCGATTGTTAATAAGTATATACTGCTCTCTCGGTCGTCGCTTGCGACATCGCTTTGTCTCCCGGCGAGGCAGAGCCCTTCGGCGGTCATTTTTATAAGTAAGATCGGTGATCGTCGACAGCGACACCGCTCAGTATGTCCGGAAAGCCCCAGCCGCTGAGGCGGTCGCTTTCCGCGTGGTTTGTTCGGCCGTCGTCGCGAGCGACACCACTCAGCATGCCCAGAAAGCCCCAGCCGCTGAGCGCTCGCGCTGCTCGCTGCGCTCCTCACCCGGCTCGCTCACTGCGTTCGCTCGCCGGGTTGCGGTGCTAGCGTCGCAGGGCGTCCCGCTCAGCGGCTGCCCCTTTCAGTCCC
>JBDGPU010000115.1:0-9545 GCA_042219525.1 Halopenitus sp. | reverse complement strand
GAGCAGCGCGACCGTCTCAGCGGCTGGGGCTTTCTGGGTGTGCCGAGTGGTGTCGCCAGCGACGACAACCAACCAACCCACGCAGAAAGCGACCGTCTCAGCGGCTGGCGCTTTCAAGACATGCTGAGTGGTGTCGCAAGCGACGATAAACGATCTTGCTTATAAATTCGATCGCTCAGCGACTGGTGTCTTCAAAAATGCATGGAGCAATGTCGCAGGCGACTCCACCAGTGGAAAAGCGGGTCCCACGCCGTATCCACCCACTTTTAGCAAGACAGTTACCTCCCGGGCCGCTTGTCACGGTATGAACGTACTCGAGGTCGCCGCGGATGCCGACGCGACGGGACCGGTGTGTGACGCCTGTCTCGGCCGGCTCCTCGCCGACCGCAGCTTCGGACTGACGAACGCCGAGCGCGGGCGCTCGCTCCGCGTATCGCTCGCCTTAGAGCGCGACGCTGAGTTCGAGCCGACGCCGACCGCGAGCTGCTGGGTGTGTGAGGGCCACTGCGCCGAGTTCGACGAGTGGGCGTCCCGCGCCGCCGAGGCCGTCGCGGACGTCGAATTCGCCACGTACAACGTCGGCACGCGCCCGTCGCCGCTCATCGAGGAGAACGAGATCCTTCTCCGCGAGGAGTGCGGCCTCGACGAGGACGCCGGCGAGCTGTTCAAATCGGAGTTCAACCGCGAGGTCGGCAAGCGCATCGGCCGGCAGACGGACTCGGAGGTCTCCTTCGACCGCCCGGACGTCCAGTTCACCATTGACCTGGCCGAGGACGACCTCACGACGAAGATCAACTCGACGTTCGTCTACGGCCGCTACCGGAAGCTCGAACGCGACATTCCCCAGACTGAGTGGCCCTGCCGCGAGTGCCACGGCTCCGGACGCCAGGGCCGCGAGCCCTGCGAGCACTGTGACGGCACGGGCTACCTCTACGAGGACAGCGTCGAGGAGCTGACCGCGCCGGTCGTCGAGGACGTGATGGACGGCACCGAGGCGACCTTCCACGGCGCCGGCCGCGAGGACGTCGACGCGCGCATGCTCGGGACCGGGCGCCCGTTCGTCATCGAAATCGAGGAGCCGCGTCGCCGCCGTGTCGACACCGACCGACTCGAAGCCGACATCAACGCCTTCGCGGAGGGCCGCGTCGAGGTCGAGGGACTCCGCCTCGCCACCCACGACATGGTCGAGCGCGTGAAGGGCCACGACGCCTCCAAGGAATACCGCGCGCAGGTCCAGTTCGACGACGACGTCACCGAGGCAGCGCTCCAGGACGCCGTCGAGGAGCTCGAGGGCGCGACTGTGGAGCAGTACACGCCGAGCCGCGTCGACCACCGCCGCGCAAGCATGACACGCGAGCGCGACGTGTACTCCGTCGAGGCCGAACTGGAGGACGAGCGCCACGCAGTCGTCGACATTCACGGCGAGGGTGGCCTCTACATCAAGGAGCTGATCTCCTCGGACGAGGGGCGAACCGAGCCGAGCCTCTCCGGGCTCCTCGGTGTCGACGCCGGCGTCACGGCGCTCGACGTCCTCGCCGTCGAGGGCGAGGCGGAGCCGTTCGAGCAGGACGAGTACTTCCGGGACTGACGAGCCGGTCGATCAGCCGACTACCGTGGACGAAGATCTGGGTAAATCGGAACCGTAACTTTAGGTAGAACGACATCCTATCCGATCACGGGCGCTCCTCGAAAAATCCACGCGTCACCGGTCGAGGGTCGCCCACTGGTGGCCGGCGGATTCCCCGATCCGCAGGCGGCCGTTTCTGTCTGGGCAGCGACGGCCTCGTGGTTTTTTCGGGCGCCCGGCCGACCGATGACGAATATGTGTGCCGCCGGCGAACCAATAACGTCTATGGCCACGGGCACGTCGTCCGTCTCGTGATTGGAGCCGACGAAGCCGGGAAGGGACCCGTACTCGGGCCGATGGTCGCGGCGGCCGTCCGCTGTGACCCAGCGGCGCTACCCGCCGACGTCGACGACTCGAAGCAGGTCGCTCCCGACCGCCGGAAGGCGATCGCCGCGGAGCTGCGCGACCGCGAGGACGTCGCCGTCGGCGTCGGCATCGTCAAGCCGACCGAGATCGACGACCCGGAGACGGACATGAACTCGCTCACTGTGGCGGCGCAGGCCCGGGCAATCGCATCCGTGGTCGACGTGGGCGACGAGGAGTATCCACGCAACGAGGAGCGCGCGGGCGACGGGGACTGCGAAGCCGTCGTCGACGCCGGCGACGTCTCCGAATCGCGGTTCGGCCGCCGAGTCGCGGACGCGGTCACCGATCGGGTCGCCCGCGACGTCTCTGTCGACGCCGAACACGGCGCTGACGAGACGTACCCGATCGTGAGCGCGGCCTCCGTCGTCGCCAAGGTCGAACGTGACGCGCGGATCGCGGCGATCGACGACGAGTACCCGGAGTACGACGTCGGCAGCGGCTACCCGAGCGATCCGACGACGAGATGTTTTCTGGAAGCGTACGTCGCGGCCACCGGACGGATCCCGGACTGTGCGCGGCGCAGCTGGAGTACCTGTGAGCAGGTGCTTGCCGCGGCCGAGCAGTCCGGTCTCGACGAATTCTGACGACGCTCGGTTGCTCCGAACTGGCGACGCCGCGTGTCGTTTCGACACGTCGACGCCGCGTGACGTTTCGCCCTATCGACGCCGTGTGCCGATCCGAACGAGACTAGCGAGCAAGAGCAGCACGCCGAGCGCGAGCAACACGCCGATGACGACCAGCGGATCCGGTGCCAGGAGCGCGACGCCGGCCACGCTGAACGCCGATAGCAACATCAGTCCGCCGCCGACGACGGCGGCAACGACGACCGTCACCTCCCGCTCGTAGGCTCCGAACTCCTCGTCGAGTACGTCTCTGACCACGGATTCGACCTGGTCCCGGGGAAAATCGTCCTGCCCGGCACGGCCGGCGTCTACCTCGTCGCTCATGGCGACAGCATACTGTCGGGAGAAGGTAAAATCGTGGGGTCGCTACCGCTCCGTCAGCAGCGTCCGGAGGATGTCCCCGTATGCCGGGCGCGAGACGAGGACGCCGAGCAGCACGCCCATGATGGTGAAGATGGCGAACCCGGAGAGGTCACCGAGCGAGAGCACCATCAGCGGCGACATGGCGAGGATCGTCGTCGCCGCCGCGGCGCCGATGACCCAGAACGCCCGGCGGAACCGGGAGTCGAAGACGGTCTGTGACCGCACTTCGCCCTCGCTCATCACCTCGTCCGCGATGATGACGAGGTCGTCCACGCCTGTCCCGACCACGGCGATGAAGCCAGCGACGACCGGGAGACTGATCGGATACCCGACCAGCGCGGCGAAGCCGAGCAGGGCATACACCTCCACGAGCGCCGTGACGATCATCGGCAGCGCGACCTCCGGCTCGCGGTAGCGGAGGAACACCATGCCCGCGACCGCCAGGACGGAGAGGACCCCGGCGAGCAGCGAGTAGGTCCGGAACGACTCGCCCTGCGTCGCCGAGATGTACGAGACCGAGCCCTGACTGATGCCGAGCTGGGCCGGCAGCGCGCCGGCGCGCAGGTCGATGGCGATCTTCTGGGCGCGCTCGTAGGAGTTACCGCCAGCGCCGGTCGTCAGGCGGAACTGCGGGTCCTTCGCCCACTGACCCTGCCGCATGCTCTGGACCAGGTTCTCCTGCATCCCGAAGGCGTTGACGACCTCGCCGTTCACGACGAGCAGCAGGCAGGGGTCCTTCGTCTGGGTGTAGTTCTCCGAGTTGCATTCCCAGGCGTCCGACCGGTAGTCACCGGAAGCGCGGTCGGCCTGCTGGACGTCGGCCTGGAACTGCTCCGCGGGGGACTTCTGGCCTTGCGGCGCGTCGCTGACGATGGTCACCGGCACGTACGCTACGTTTCGCCGACCGCGGCTCGCCGTGCCGACGCTCGCGAAGCCGTCCTGCGGCAGCGCCCCGCGGATCCGCGTGTAGTTCCCGTTGGTGGGGTAGTAGATGTCGATCCGGACCGTTCCGCGCTCCTCGAGGAGGTTGATGACCTCCTGACGGCCCTCGCCGGGCACCTCGACCAGGATGAAGTGGCGACCCTCCGTGTTGGTGACGACGCGGGCGCTCCCACCGGAGAGGCCGGCCTCGTTGATCTTACCGGTGATGACCTTGACGGCTGCCTGCCGCGTTTCCTCGGTCACGCCCGGACGGACCTCGCCGTACTTGTAGCCGGAAGCTTCCAGCGCGGCCTTGAACTCGGACTCGTTGACGGTCGCGTCGGTGACCTCCACCTGCCCGGTGCCGCCGTTGGCCGGATCACGAACCCGCGCCTTCACGTCCGTACTCGTCGTGTTCGGCAGCTCGGCGGCCACGTCGCTGGCGACCTGGGCCGTCGATTTGTTCTCGAAGACCACCTCGTTCGCGGTGTAGCCGAGCAGCGGGGCCCTGACGCGGGTGCCGCCCGCCAGGTCGAGCCCGAACTGGAGGTTCGTCAGGCCGGTCCCGGCGTCGCCGCCTTCGGTGGCCGTCGCCGGCTGGTCCGGGGCGAACTGCGGGGCGAACAGCACGACGGTGGAGGCGATGACGACGATCACGAGCAGCAGGACGCGCCAGTGCTTCTTGAGGGCGCCCAGCATCTATCGACTCACCCCTTCGAACTTGTACCAGCGCAGCAGGCCGACGTTGAGCAGGTAGGTATTCATGAGGTCAGTGCTCAGCCCAATAGCGAGGATGATCCCGATGTTCCGCAGCAGGTCGACGCCGAACACGGTCGCGACGATGGCCATGACGATCATCGCGGAGATGGACGTGATCGTCATCGTCACACCGGTTCGCATCGCTCGCTGGACTGACTCGTAGAAGCTCCCGGTCCGCCGGAGCACGGAGTTGTTCAACAGGATGTCCGAGTCGACCGAGTACCCGATCAGCATCAGCAGCGCGGCGACGGTGCCGAGCGTCAACTCGATGCCGAGCAGGTTCATCATCGCGATCGGCACAACGATGTCGGAGAACGCGGAGAGGACGACCGCGATGGAGGGAACGAACGTGCGGAACATCGCGAACACGAGCACGCTCATGCCGAGGAACGCGAGCGCGACACCGCCGAGCGCCTCGACCGCCGCGCCGGCCCCGAAGCTCGGGGAGATGAAGACCTGGCCCTCGACGGTGAAGCCGGCTTGCCGTGCCTGTTCGGCGAGTGCTCCCAATCCGCTGTTTTTCGCGTTCTCGGGCAGGTCCTCCGCCCGGAACGTGACGACGTACGACTCGTCCTGTGCGATGTACTGGACCGACGAGGGCTCGACCGAGAAGGCACTCTCGAGTCGATCCCGGGCGGCCTCAGTCCCCGCATCTTCGGCGGTGAGCCGGAGCTCCGCGCCGCCAGTGAACTCGACGCCGAGGTTCGCTGGTGCCCCAGTGACGAGGTACCAGCCACCGATGATCGACAGCGCCAGCACGAGGACGACCACGGGGATCACCAAGAGCTGCCGGTTGTCGTAGTCGGTGTAGTCGACTTCCGGTACCTCGATCTCTACCATATGCTGCCCGCTTTTATTGCGCCCCGAATAAGCCTTCCCGTTGACGCCCGTACGCGGGCCTCAGCCGTCCCGCAGCCGGAGCGTCACATCCCGGCCGGACGTCTCATTCGCAGGGAAGCGTCTTCTCGAAGGAGACGTCGCCGACGAGCACGACGCCGCACATCGAGGACTGCCCGTGGAACGTGCAGTAGTACTCGTAGATGCCGGCCTCTTTGAACGTGTGTGAAACCTTGTCGCCGCTCGAGGTCTCGGCGTCGAACTCCCACTGCGTCGCCGACTCGTGGAATTGCGCGCTCGTCACCGTGTGGGAGGTGTACGCGCCCGTCGCCTCGTTTGACCAGACGACTTTCCCGCCGGCCGGGATCGAAACCCGGACTGGCGAAAAGTAGTTGTTGAGGATCGAGACCGTCTTGCTGGTCGACTCCGTCGCCGTCGCTGTCTCCGTCGGCGTCGCGGTTTCGGTCGGCGTCGAGGACTCCGTCGGCGTCGAGGACTCCGTCGGCGTCGAGGACTCCGTCGGCGTCGCGGTTTCGGTCGCCGTCGTTGACTCCGTCGGCGACGCGGTCGGCGTGGTATCACCGGCGGTACCAGCGTCCTCGTTCCCGGTACAGCCAGCGAGGACACCGATCGTCCCACTGGCGCTCAGGCGAAGCAGTTGCCGACGGTCGAGGTCCATGTGATCAGGTCGACACTTGTAGCTCCAGCGCCAAATTCGTTACCGTGCCACACGCTCCGGCAACCTACGGTCCACCGAAACACGTTCCACGAACCGCAACTTATGGTAGCGTATGGCACTGCCACGCGCAACACGGGTCGTGCTCTCGGTGCCCGACGACGTGAGCGACTGGGCGCGCGACCAGTTCGAGACCGACCGCTTCCGGGGGTACTTCCGGCGCGTCCTCGACGACGTCGCCGTCGGGGACGTCACCGAGGAGTTCGTCGACGTCGGCTGCTGCGGCGACAGCCTCGACATCCCCTTCCGCGTCGAGCGGATCGAGACGGCAGACGGACAGGTGGCGGAAGCCAGCGTCGGCGACGAGACTGACATCGAGTACGCGACTCGCGAGAGCAACGCGGACGACGAGGTTGCGGGCGGCTGGCGAGTCCAGAGTCAGGCGGGGCCGACGTGACTCGTCGCTAGCGACACAAGAGAACTGGAAATCCGGACGAGTTGCGAGAAAGACCCGACTTTAGCATTTTCGAGGAGGAGCCTCCAGCCTCAAGGAGCGAACGGAGTGAGCGAGTAGGCCGGAGAGGAACCCGACATGATACCACACAACCGGCATACTGCGACTATCTGACCCCCGGATCTTTAAGAACAACCGGAACTACATCTGAAACATGGAGGTTCGGCGTACCGCGCCCGTCAAACTCGTCGTTCCTGACGAGCGATGCGACGACCTCCACGAATCCGCCCGGCAGTTCCTTCACTGCGCCAACCGTGCCGCCGAGTTCTGTTGGTCCGACAACTCCTACACTGAGTGCGTCACGGCCAACACGACTGCACGAGACGCTCTCTACGACGAACTTCGCGACGAAACCGACCTCACCGCGAACCTCGTCCAAGAAGCCATCCGACGTGCCGTCCATGCCGTCACAGGATGCGTCGAAAGGTGGAAAGACGGAAAGCGAGTAAGTCAACCGGAGTTCACGTCGTGGAGTATGCTCTACGACAAACGGAGCGCCACATTCTACCGGAACAACGTCTCACTCTCGACGGTCAACGGACGTGTCCAGTGTGACTTTGAACTTCCCTCGGACAACCCCACACCGTACGAACGGTACGTATTATCCGAGGAGTTTGAGTTCCGAGCGAGTACGCTCCAGTACGACGCAGTAGACGACGAGTTCTACTTCCACATCACCACTCGGAAGTACGACTCCGAAGGAAACGACGGTGACGACGCAGAGGTTTCGGACGATACCGAGCACCAAACAGTCCTTGGTATCGACCTCGGCGTTAACAGTCTCGCCGTCGCCTCCACCGGGCGCTTCTGGCAGGGAGACGACTACGACCACTGGTGCCGCGAGTTCGAGGAGAGACGTGGAGAGATGCAACAACGCGACACGCAGGCCGCACACAATGCCGTGCTTCGACTCGGAAAGCGCGAAGAAGCATGGCGAAAGCAGTACATCCACACTGTCGCCAACGAACTCGTCACAGAAGCCATCGAACACGACTGCGACGTAATCGTGTTCGAGGACTTAACGGACATTCGAGAGCGGCTTCCGCAGGCGAAGTGGCACCACATCTGGGCGTTCCGACGCCTGTTCGAGTACGTGGGGTACAAAGCACCTGAGAAGGGTGTCTCCGTGGAGCAAGTCGAGCCGAACCATAGTCCCAACGCTGTTCTCGGACGGACTGCGGGTTCACGCACGACGACAACCGCCACGGAGAACACTTCAAGTGCCAGAAGTGTGGATACGAGGTGAACGCGGACTACAACGGCGCGAAGAACATCGGGACGCGGTACGCTAGGAAGCGACGACATAGACTCCGTTCCTCGCCCAAGTCGGGGAGGGGAGACGCACCAGTAGACGTGCGTGTGAATGGTGGGATGTTGAACGGCAAGAGTCACCAGCCGATTGCTGGCGACTGATTGCCGGGAGTCCACATCAAAGCCCCTCCCTCAAGGACCGAGGCGCGTAGCGCCGAGGGAGTAGAGTGGGGTAGTTTACGGCATGTAGCGCACGCTGACCACGCCGGGGGCGGACCGGACTTCGACGCGCTCGACGCCGAGCCGGGCGGCCCGCGAGAGCGTCGCTTCGCGGTCCTCGACGACGTCCGCAACGGCGGATTCGGTCGTCTCCTCGGGGACCGTGAGGACGTGGATCTCGCCCTCGCCGGCGCGGGGCTCCTTCGTGATCTCGCCGATCGGCTGGTCGCTGGCGATGTCCTGCTCCTGGGTGGTCGGCGGTTCGGGGCTCTCCTCGATGGCAACGGAGTACCGCTCGGCGACCTCGATGACCTGGTAGGTCACTTCCATCGGCGGGTCCGGCGCGACGGTACACTCGACGACCTCGTCGGCCTGCAGGCCCGGGTTCGAACTGAGCGTGTGGATCTGGCCGGCGTGAACGTCTTTCAGTACGGCGGAGTCGTCCTCGGCGTGCGTCACGAGGAACGTGCTCTCCTTCTCGTCAGTCATTACGCCCACGTAGTCCATCGCCCCTTTTCCGGGTTTCGGGGAGGGGGGTACCGTGTGAGGAGATGTCACGGGGTTGCCGGTGCGGGATCACTCGCGGAGCGGAGCTTACTCGCGGAGATGAGCTTACTCACGGAGGTGAGCTTACTCACGGAGGTGAGCCTACTTGCGGAGCTTCCGGTGTGCCACGGCGATGCCGGCGACGGCGAGGATCGGTGGGACGATGGCCGTCAGCGGTGGGAGCGCGTACAGCGTCTGGATGAACGCCGAGGAAGTCGGTTCCTGGAACTCCGCCGGTGCGGAGATGATCAGCGCGAGGTACAGCGAGGCGAGAAAGCCGTAGCCAGCGACCGCGAGCGCCTGGTCGTACAGGTCGTGGACTCGGTCGCCGCGACGGTGGCGACGCGCGACGAGCAGCGTCGGCGCGAGCAACGGGGCGACGGCGGCGAAGCCGAACAGCACGAACAGGGACCGGGAGAAGGCCGCGAGCCCCCCCTTGGTCAGCCCCTCCGTGCGAGCCAGCTCGACGACGAGCGCGAGCGCGGTCAGGACGGCGACGAACAGCGCCGCGAAGGTCCCCACGACCACGTAGATCCGGAAGAACCACGAGTCGCTTTCGCGGAACGCGTACGGGATCGCCCCGATTACCCCACCGTAGCTTTCAGCCATTACTCCGAATACGGGCTCGGCACCGTTTAATCTCCGCGAAATATCGTTTTTGTTCGAGCGATTGTCCGTCGTCGCAGAGGTCGCCACTCAGCATGCTTCGAAAGCCCCAGCCGCTGAGACGGTCGCGCTATTCTTCGGTTGATCAGGTAGCGTCGTGAACGACACCACTCAGCATGCCTAGAAAGCCCCAGCCGCTGACCGGTCGCGCTGCTCGCTGCGCTCCTCACCCGGCTC
>JBDGPU010000060.1:0-9567 GCA_042219525.1 Halopenitus sp. | reverse complement strand
TGAGGAGCGCAGCGAGCAGCGCGACCGCTCAGCGGCTGGGGCTTTCTGGGTGTGCTGAGTGGTATCGCCCACGACAATACCCGAACAAACCACGCGGGAAGCGACCGCCTCAGCGGCTGGGGCTTTCTGGGTATGCCGAGTGGTGTCACCCACGATAATAACCGTATAGACCATGCAGAGAGCAACCGACTCAATGACTGAGGCTTTCTGGGCATGTTGAGTGGTTTCAGCAGCAATGTTGCCTTCTCCAAACCATGTCAAAGGAAGCGAGTTGGTGGTGAAGGCACAACCGTCAACTTCCGATCACAGATCGTCTTCAGTAAAAATCAGCTCCACCGCGTTCTCACGCAACCAGTTACGGTGCGACTCCCACTCGGAATCGTGCTCGGCGACGATCCGCCAGAAGGCGTCCGAGTGGTTGTGCTCGCGCAGGTGCGCCAGCTCGTGGACGAGCACGTAGTCGACGATTTCGGGCGGGGCGAAGAGGAGCCGCCAGTTCAGGCTGAGCGTGCCGTTCGTCGAGCAGCTGCCCCACCGAGTTTGCTGATTCCGGATCTCGACGTCCCCGACCTCTTCGGCGACGGCCATCGCGGGGGCGAGCGCGCTCACGCGCGATTCGAAGTACTCCCGGGCCGTTTCCCGGAAGCAGTACTCCAGTGCGCGCTCGAACGAGGTCCGGTCGACGTGACTCCGCGCCAGCCGGACCAGGTTGGCGTCGCGGTCGACCGTCGAAGACCGACGGCGTTCGACGACGAGTTCGTGGTCCGCGCCGAGGACGGACCAGGTCGCGCCGGGTTCGAACTCGCGATCCGGCGCTTGCTCGCGGTAGTCGGCCATCTCCGCCTGCTTCTCGAGGAGCCACTCCGCGTTCTCCGCCATGAGCGCGTCGGGGTCGACACGCGTGCCGGCCGGGACCACGACCTCCACGCCGGTCGGGTCGACGTCGATCCGGGCGCGACTCGCCCGGTCACTCTCACGGACCGAGTACGCGACGCGCTCGCCGGCGACGACGCTGGTTCGGTCAGGAGCGTCGGCGTCGCCGGAATGATCGGCGTCGCCGGAATGGTCGGCGTCGCCGGAATGGTCGGGGGTCGGGCGGTCTCCGGACACAGCCGGGTCGACGGGAGAAGCCGAAATAAGCGGTTCGCTATTTCAGCAGCACCAGCACGGCCGCGATAGCGCCGACGACGACGACCGCGATCGCCGACAGCAGGGCCGCGACGCGGGGGAACGCGAACCAGAACGCGACGTAGAAGCCGAAGCCGAACAGCAGCAACAGGCCGACGAGCGCCCCACGGGTAGGGTTCTGGACGGCTGCGACGAAGATCCGCTGGGGGAGCGTCAGGTTCTCGAAGTCGACGGCTTCCTCCTCGAAGTCAGCGCTCGGCTCGCCCTCCATGTCGGCCCGGGACTCGTCCTCGAGCTCGACGGTCGGCTCCTGGTCGTGCTCGACCTTCTCGGAGTCGCGGTCGTCGCGCCCGTCTCGCTCGTCGCGCCCATCCCGCTCGTCGCGCTTGTCCGATCCCTCACTGGCGTCGGTCACGTCCCGACAAAGCAACCGCCGATAGGTGTAGCTGTCGCTCTCGCGAGGCGGTCAGACCAGGGTGCCGACCGTGCCTCCGATCGCGGACCCGAGAACGACTCCCGCGACCGCACCGAGAAGGGTGACCAGCGCGAACAGGACCGCATCGCGCCGGTCGCCGTGCTCCGCGGCCACGACGGTCTCGACGGCGAACGAGGAGAACGTCGTGAACGCCCCGCAGAAGCCGGTGCCGAGCGCCAGCGCCGCCCGGCTGCCGACCGGTGCCGCGAGCGTTATCCCGAGCAGGAGACTGCCGAGGACGTTGACCGCGAGGAGGGACCGCCGACCGTCGACGGCGAGTCCGACCGCGTGGCGAGTCATCGCGCCGGCCGCGCCGCCGAGGGCGACGAGCACGAGAGCGCCGAACTCGAAGCCCATCAGAGCCACCTCCCAAGCGCGATGCCGGCCGCGGCCGCAGCCAGTCCCCCGGCGTACGTCGCCGCGACGTAGCCCGTGCCGGCGAGCGTCCCGAGGGCAACCGTTTCCGCCGCGAACGTGCTGTAGGTCGTGAACGACGAGAGCGCACCGGTGCCGACCAGCAACTGCGTGCGAACGTTCGTCGCCCGGGTGACGAGCAGTCCGAGCGCGAACGCGCCGACGACGTTGACCGCGAGCGTGCCGACGGTCGAGCCGAGCACAAATGCCACGGTGTAGCGAGCGACGGCGCCGACGACGCCGCCGACTGCGACAAACCCGAACCCTGCGGCGCTCCGTTCCATGGCACCCGGTTCACGTCGGCCTACTTTGATTCCATGGGTATCGCGGCGTCGGCTATCCTGGGTCGTCGCCGATACCGTCGCCGTGTTCGTCGTCATCGCCGCCGTCATCGCCGCCGTCGACGTCGTCCCTGCCGGCGACCTCCTCCGACGCCCGGTTCGACAGCACTGACGCGCTCGGCCCGCCGCCCTCGTGGCTGGTCCGACGCACACGGATCCGGACCGTATGGGCCGCCTCCGTCACGTCGTCGACGATGAGCGCCTCGCCGGTACCCGTCGGCAGTGACGCTCCCAGATCCGTGCCGAGGTACGTCGGCTGCGCGGCCCGGAGCGCGTCCACGTCGCGCTCAGCGGTGAGCCGATGGGCGATAATGAGGTCGGCTTGCGAGACGGCGACGTCGGGGAGCGCGCTCGGGCGCTGCGTCGCGCAGACGAGGCTCACGCCCGGGGCTCGGCCCCGAGTCAGTAACGTCCGGAGCGCGGGGGCGGCGACGCCGTCGAAGAACGCGTGCGCCTCGTCGACGAGCAGCCACGGGAGCCGGTCGAGGTCGTCCGCGATTCGGGCGTCGTAGAGGCCGCTGGCGACGGCGCGCCCGACCGCGTTCAGCGCAGCCGGGGGTAGCCCCGCGCAGTCGACGACTGTCGGGCCACCGGTCGCCAGTGCAGCCGCTGTCGGCGCCTCGGTGTCGAAGACGTCCCAGGCGTCCGCGAGCGCGAGATGGTTGACTGCGGCGCGGCGGGCGGCAGTCGACTCGGCGGCGAGGGCGGTGGAATCGTCACCTGACGCGCGGGCCTCACCTGACGCGCGGGCCTCACCGGACGCGCGGGTCTCAGTGAGCGCGTCGCGCATCCGCGCGATGGAGACCGGTCCGTCGGCCTCCCGAACGTCGCTCGCGACGCGCCAGACCAGGCTTCCGGCCGGGGATCCGGCGTCGAGTCCGAGCAATTCCGGCCAGGCGTCGGGCGGGAGGCTGGCGGGGACTATCCGGGGCTCGACGACGGACCCATCCGGACAGTCAGCTAAGCCGCCGAAGGCGGCCATCGGGTCGAGGACGACCGGCGCGACGCCGGGGGCTTCGCCGAGCTCCTCCGCGAGCACGCCGAGCGTGTACGACTTGCCGGTGCCGCGCTTGCCGACCACGACGCCGGCGTGTGGCCCATCGACGTCGAGGCTGACCCCAGTACCCGTGCTTCCGTCTCGCGCGAGAAACGAGCCGATTCGGGCCGTCGGCCCCTCCCTCTCCACCCCGCGTCCGAGGACGTGCATGGACAGACCTCGCGCGCTATCGGCCAAGAACCTCCGTCCGTAGGTTCAAGTACGAACCCGCGGCCAACCCGGGGTATGCCTGCCTCCCCAGCCCGCACCGCACTCGACCGCTTCATCGGCGACGAGCGCGCGATCGAGGGCCTTCCGATCCGGCTCGTGATCGCCCTCGTCGTCGGCGTCGCCAGCCTCAGCGTCATGATGTCGATGATCGGTGGCATCCAGGGGCTCGCCGTCACCGAACTCGACGCCGACCCGGCACCGGAAGTGACCACGCCCGGCGAGCAGACCATCGACGTGGCCGTCGTCGGTCCCGACGGCGGCCCGGTCGCGGATGCAACCGTCATCGTCCGCGCCGGCAGCGCGCGCCTCGACGGCGTCGCCACCGCGACGACCAACGAGACGGGGGTCGCGACGATCACCGTCGCGCCCGACCTCGGGCCGAACCAGGCGGACGGCACGCTGACGATCGACGTGAAACCACCCGCCGGCAGCGACTACGCAGACAAGCGGCAGAACACGGAGATACTGATCGTTAGAGAATGAGCGGACACCGTGGCTCGGTCGGGCGGCTTCGACGCCTCAGAGCCGGTCGTCCCAGTCGACCCACTCCTGCTCCCAGCCCTGGTCGGCGAAGTGGCCCTGCTGGGCCATCTCCGCGTCCTCACGGCGGGTCCGGTTGCGCTCGACGCCCGGCTGCTCGCCGTCGACGAGCATCGCCCGGAGCTGCGCGGGGCCGGCTTCCTCGACGACTCGATAGTCGTCACCCGAGCGTCGGCCCTCGACGCCGCCGTCGGGCTCGACGGCGACGATCGTCTGCACGCCGGCGCCGCGGGGGAGCACCAACCGCCCATCGTCGGCGAGCTGCGAGAGGAGCGCGCGCGGGGGTTCCGCGACGGCCGCCTCCAGCAGGATCCGGTCGTACGGGGCGTACTGCGGCAGCCCGTCGGCGCCGTCCTGGCAGTCGACGAGCACCGCGTCGTAGCCGGCGTCCGCCAGGTTCGACCGCGCGGCGTACACCATCTCGCGGTCGATGTCGATGGCGTGCACGTGGCGACCGCCGACGACCTCCGCCAGCGCCGCCGCCGTGTAGCCGACGCCGACGCCGACGACGAGCGTCTCCTGGCCCTCGGCGGGGTCGAGCGCGTCGAGCAGTCGTGCGACCGTCGCCGGCGCCAGCGCCTCCGTCCCCTGCTCCTCGCTCGCGCTGTTCGCGTACGGCGAGTCGGAGACGAACTCCTCGCGCGGGACCGCGTGGAACGCGTCGACCACCGGCTCCGCGAGCGGCTCGCCCAGCTGGTGCTGGAGGCTCTCGATCATGTCCGCCCGCAGCGCCGCGTCGTCCATACGCGAACTCGGGGCTGCGTCCTCTTGAACGGTGCGTTCGGCCGGGGAGGGTTGTCGGTTGGGTCGCGGGTCAGGTGTCGCGGTCGTCCCCTTTTATCGGGACGAACTGGACCCGGGCGTGCTCCTCGCGCTCGACCCCCTCCTCGGTGACGGTGAGCGTGACGAGGTTCTGCCCGATCTGTCCACCGACGGGGGCGACGATGGTGCCGCCGGTCCGGGTCTGCTCGACGATGGGGTCGGGGACTCCCTCCGGCGTGCCGCAGGTGAGGTAGGCCGCGTCGTACGGGGCGCCGGCCTCCCACCCCTCGCGGCCGTCGCCGACGCGAACGTGGACGTCGTAGCCGAGGCGGTCAAACCGGTCGCGGGCGTCCGCCGCGAGGGCCTCGACGTACTCGACGGAATAGACGTTCTCGCCGCCGACGATTTCGGCGACGACGGCGGCGTGATAGCCGGTGCCGGTGCCGACCTCGTAGACGTGGTCGCCGTCCGTCACATCCAGCAGGTCGACCATGATCGCGACCATGTGTGGCGCGCTCACGGTCTGGCCGTGGCCGATAGGGACCGGGTGGTCGCCGTACGCCCGGTCAGTCTGGGCTTCCGGGACGAACTCGTGTCTGGGTACCGCGCGGATCGCGTCGAGCGTCCGCTCGCTCACGTCCTCGCGGCGCTCGATCCGTTCGACGAGTCGGTCGCGGGCCGCCTCGTGAGCCATGTTGGCAGTTGCAGGCGGCGATAGGAGAACGCTACGGTCGGAAATCGCCGGTTCCGTCGCTTGCGGGTGGCAGCTGAGAGAAATTGGCGTCGCGGCGAACCGCGGTTACCAGGCCGACCAGGCGGACGAGGTCTCGTCGCGGCCGTAGAGCCGCTTGAGGTCCTTCGCGTAGGCGACGTCGCCTTCATGGTCGAGCTTCTCGTGGCGGTACTCCGGCGCGTCGTCGCGGATCTGGAGCCCCTCGACCGAGAACTCCTCCTCGCCGAACGACTCGGTTTCGCCGACGGTGAACTCGTAGTCGCCGGGGACGTTCACGGTGAGCGATTCGGAGTGCTCCTCTTCACCGTCCTTCGGGTGGAGCGTGACGTCGACGCTCACGTTGTCGACGGCGCGCGTCCAGAGCGTATCGACCTCGTCGATGGTCGCTTCGTCGGCGCGCTCCTCGGGTCCGACCTCGATGCCAGTAATCCGCGCCTGGAGGAGGGCCTCCGGGGAGTCGACGACGAACTCGTCGCCGACCTCGACGGTATCGTCCGGCGATTCCTCGACGAGCGTGCTGAAGGACTCGTCGTCCTGGGAAACGACGACCTGCAGGTCGGTCGTTTCGGGCTCGGTGATTTCGGCTTTATGCGTGTGGTCGCACTCGGTGCAGCGGACGGTGGCCTGCCCACCGGGTTTGAGTACTTCGTGAACCGTCGGCTCGCCCGGCGAACAGGAAGGACAGGCGAGTCCGACGCGGTCTCCAGTCTCCGTCATTACCGGATGTAGCCCGTCACGCCGTAAAAAGGCCGCCGTGTGGCGGGTCGTGTGGGTCGGTGTGGCGTGGACTGCTGGAAGCGAGAACTCCCCGCGACTCAGGCCGACGGGAGCACGACCTCGTCGCCATCGGCGGACACCGTCGGGTTGCGGAGGATGCCGTCGAGGTGGATCGGGGCTCCCGTCTCGCCGCCGATGCCGGCGTCGTCGCCGATGGCGATGTGGACCGTCCCGGCCGCCTTCTCGTCGAGGAGGACGGAGCCGACGAGGTCGGTGACGCCGACGTTGGTACCGATGCCCAGCTCCGCGAGGTTGTAGGCGGCGTCGCCGACGTCCTCGGCGGCGGCCTCGACCTGCTCACGGACGTCGTCGTCGGAGATGTCGGTCACGTAGCCATCCTCGACCTCGAAACGGAGCTCCTGGCCCTCCTCGAGCAGGCCGTGGGGCATCATCGTCCCGTCGACGACGTAGGTGCCCGTCGCCGATTCGGGTGAGACGAAGACCTCGCCGGCGGGGAGGTTCGAGAAGTCTCCGGGCTCGTGGACCATCCCGGTGTCGCTCAGCCACTCGCGGTCGCCGGGCGCGAAGCGGACGTCGGTCCCGCTCGGCGTCGTAACGTGGATCTCCTCGGCGTCCGCGACCTGCTCGCGCACCTGCGCGCACGCCTCCGCGATCCGCTCGTAGTCGGCGTCGAGGCCGGTGACGAACACGTCCTCGGTGATGCCCGGGAGCGTGGACCCGCGGGAGCCGGCCGTACAGGCTTCGCCGCGAGCGCGAGTGTGGCTCAGGCTCTTCGTCGTCGGCGCGAGAAAGACGTCGGCGTTCTTCATCGCGGCGGCGACGGGCGCGGGCGGCTCCGCACCGTGCTGGTCGCCGGGCGGATAGCGCGCGACGGTCGCGTCGTCGGTGACCTCGCTCGCGGCGGCGTACAGCGCCTCCCCGATTTGCTGGCGCTCGTCGTCGGTGACGACGACGACCGACTCGTCCGCGTCGAGCGCGAGGCACTGGGTGACCGCGGTGTGGGCCGCTGCTGCGATTGCGTCGTTAGTCATGGACGGCGATTCAGTCCGCCGGCTGTTAGCCCTTGCCCATCGCCGCAGTCCGGGTCGTGATCCGAGCGCAGTCCGAAACCGGTCGCCGGCAACGTGGGCTGCGAGGGCATATCGAGTACTCGATCTGTAGTTAATTTCTTGTGTTTATACTCGTAACGATTAAACCGGTTGACGGGCGAAGTGCAGACATGATTCAGGTGGGCGTCAACGGGTACGGCACCATCGGCAAGCGGGTCGCTGACGCGGTCGCGGCCCAGCCCGACATGGAAGTCGTCGGGGTCGCCAAGACCAGCCCGAACTTCGAGGCGGAAACGGCAGTCCGACGTGGCTACGACCTCTACGCCGCGATCCCGGAGCGGGCGTCCGCCTTCGGCGACGCCGGCATCGACGTCGCCGGCGAGCTCGCGGACCTGGTCGACGCCGTCGACGTCGTCGTCGACTGCACCCCCTCCGGCATCGGCGCGGAGAACCGCGAACTCTACGAGGCCCACGACACCCCGGCCGTGTTCCAGGGCGGCGAGGACGCCGACATCGGCGTTTCTTTTAACGCGCGGTCGAACTTCGAGGAGGTCAACGACGCCGACTACGTTCGCGTCGTCTCCTGTAACACGACGGGTCTCTCGCGGATCATCGCCCCGCTCGAGGAGGAGTACGGCATCGAGAAGGTCCGCGCGACGCTCATCCGCCGCGGCGGCGACCCCGGGGAGACGAGCCGCGGCCCGATCAACGACGTCATCCCGGACCCGGTGGAGATCCCCTCCCACCACGGTCCCGATGTCACCGAGATCTACCCGGACGTCGACATCGACACGCAGGCGCTGAAGGCGCCGACGACGCTGATGCACACCCACAGCCTCAACGTGACCCTCGAGGCCGAGCCGGACACGGAGACGGTCCGCGACCTGATCACGGAACAGGACCGGACGTTCACCATCCCGGAGACGGCCGACATCGACGGCGCCGGCGCGCTGAAGCAGTACGCGCTCGACCTGGGTCGCTCGCGAGGCGACCTCTGGGAGAACTGCATCTGGGAGGAGTCCATCAGCATGGAGGGCGCGGACCTCTACCTCTTCCAGAACATCCACCAGGAGTCCGACGTGGTCCCCGAGAACATCGACGCCATCCGCGCGATCCTGACCGACGAGTCCGCAGCGGAGTCGACCGCGAAGACGGACGAGGCGATGGGCGTCGGCCTGGAGAGCCTCTTTGCCGACGGCGGCCGCGAGCAGCTGACGGCGGACGACTGACGACTGCCGACTGAAACCGCGATCGCGACTGCGGCGCCGCCCCTTTTCGACGTCGACAACGGAGCTTCCGTGTGCGATGAGCCTCCAGCCCGCCCCAGCTACGGGTTCAGCTCGTGATGCTCGACGGCCATCGTCTCCGTGTCGAGTGTGGCGACTCGGAACGCGTCGTCGCGGCCGGGGATCGGGAGTCCACCGGGATTGACGCGCACGGTCCCGCCCAGGTCCTCGTGCGCGTGGCGATGCGTATGGCCGTGGCAGACGACGTCGTAGTCGCCGCTGTCGACGAGCGCGTCGATCAGCGTGTCGCTGGTGCCGTGATAGACGGCGACGTCGACGCCGTCCAGCGAGAGGGAGCCGGCCTCCCCGAGGTACGTGCCGAACTCGGCGACCGTGTTCGAGAGCCCCCACTCGCCGTCGTTGTTCCCGCGGACGGCGTAGAAGTCCCAGTCGCCGTCGAACGGTGTGGCCGAGAAGGGCGAGACGACGTCGCCGCAGTGGACGACGACGTCGACGCACTCGTACTCGAACCGCCCGACCGCCGCCTGTACCAGATCCAGATTGTCGTGCGTGTCCGACACGATGCCGACGAGCATGGGCGGTGGTTCTCCCGGGTCGTACAAAAGATTCGATGGCCATTATTCTGCGTCGGTGCTGTTCCAGAGCGGATTTGTTTTTAGGGTGAGTGTGTGGGCGCGGCTACTACTACACTCGACAGCGACGTGGGCGGCACGAAGGTCCTCGGCCGTTCTTTCTTTTAAATAGTATATGAAGGTGCAGACGCTGCTGCGCTTGCAGCACCGCAAACTCCTCGAAAGCCCTCGGCCACTCTTGCTTATAGTATGTGTTTACCCCGAGGACGCAACAGCGGGCACAGCCTGAGCTCGTGAAATC
>JBDGPU010000108.1:0-9587 GCA_042219525.1 Halopenitus sp. | reverse complement strand
GATTTCACGAGCTCAGGCTGTGCCCGCTGTTGCGTCCTCGGGGTAAACACATACCCTCAATGTATGCACGGTCACCGTATGCACACCCCCGCTGAATCGTGGTCCGGGTGCATACATCGAGCTGCGTCGACGCGCCGATCGCGACGGCTGAGCTCGACGGTCCCCGACCTGTTTTAAAGAAGACGAGAGTCCCTCACCTGAGAACGACGCCTTCGGCGTCGGCTGCATACATACGCTTATAATGGGTGGTCGGCAGGCGCCGAGTATGGGTACTGACCGAACGACATTGCGGCTCTCAGACGAACGAAAGCGACTCCTGGACCAGGCGACGGCAATCGTTGCGGACGGACCGAACGACGACTCACCACGCTCCGACGTTATCGATGCGGCTCTGGTCCACCTAATCCAATCGCAGAAAAATATTGAGAAGTTTCGAACTGAATACGATCCCGAAACAATTCAAGATATTGCAAATACAAACTTTCTTAAACTTCATTATCGAACCTCTATCGATTCAGAGTGGCGATGAGCTCAGTTTCATACTTTGAATATTCGAAATCGCTATTCTAAAATACTGTGATAATACATACAATTTCAAAACCAATTCCTCAATCACGGGCCATACTTATTGCCAATTGCCTGTCTTACTTGGTGTGAGTAATCTCTTAGTTGAGTATGGTGGTTTGATGATAGTTCAGGGAATCCGACACTTCCATCAATGAACAATCCTAAATAATCAATTTCATCAACACTGAGGAATTTGTTATTTCGAACCTGGTTGACACGAGCATTTACGTAGTCTCTGAAGTGTCTCGTATTGGTTAACGCCTCACAGATAATATCTAGGTTCATTACATTCACTACGTATGGAGTGAATTGTACTTCATCCGTTGCTAAATCATAGAAGTTGGTGGAGATCGCATCATACTGTTCACCCAATACGACCATCGGGATGAGATCGGGTGAATCTCCCTGGCCGTAGGTTAAAGATTTATTCTCTGTTTCAATCTCAATAGTGTCAGTAGAGGATCGTATCTTGGACAAACTGTCTTCCAACTGTGAAGCAGCTTTCCCGACACCATCTTCTAAGTCTCTCTTAACAGCACTAAAGTCGCCAGAGCGGGTATCCAAGTTAAGTTTTGCAGCCTTGCATTCAATGATGAAGACAGAATCACCAGAGTCTACCACGATGTCCGTGAATTCATTGATATCACCATTGGAGGTTTCATAGGTAGGGTTCAAAAGGACATGTGCCGTATCAAAGAGACCCTCTAGAGACTCGTAAGCCCAATTTTCAATATAATCGCCCCAACGATTTCCAAATTCCCCTTCGTAGGATTCAGTCTGGATCAGATCGTAGTAAAACGTCGTCATTAATGCGCGTCGCGGAACGGAGATGTGAGGCACTAAAATTTCACCTTCGTACCTTATGTATGGTTGAATATGCAGGGGGTTTAGGTCATCAATCGACCAGAAATCGGGTCCCATCGGATGGTCCCAATCGCCGAGTTCAACCGAAAATCGATCGAGAAACGCTCGGAAACTATCTTCGTTCAGATCCTCAGGTAAGTGCTTTACCAAGGTTGATTCTGGAACCCATAGATAGTCTGTCCGGTCGCCCATTAAATCATGAATTTTTTCGATTCTACTAATATCTCCACGGTGCTCAGCTAATTCAGAGAACCGGGGAGGCCGTCCTTCATCTTCCAAAAATTCCTGTAAGGCATCAAGTGAATCTATGTCGGAATAGAGATTCACGTTAGCGTTCTCTACTGGTTCCATGGCTTTCTGGAGAAGTGCATTAAGAATGCCTTCCACATGCTTCTGAAAATCGATCGCCTCGTCGATAGTGAAGCCAAGCAGGTCCCTCATCATTTGATCATGAGGTTGAAATGCTCGACGCGCAGCTTCGATTGGTTGGTCCCAGTAGTAATGTCGGCCCGCAGCGATTTCACGCAACACCAACGCATTCTCTACCTCGTGTTGGTACCGTTCTTCATCAGTCCACTCATCGGGGTTCTCATCAAGGATGCCTGAGTATTGATAGGCTTCTGCCACATTATTTGCAGCCCGTGATAACATCTTGTAACTCGGATTTTTGTCATCGATATCATCGGCAACAATAATATGACCTACCACAAATTCAGCAAGAGCAGGCGGTAAACCCACCATATCATCGCGGATCTCTAATGCAGCTGCATTCCCTGATATGTATGTTCCAATGGCGATTTTTTCAAGCAGCGTACGACGATCGCGTTTCTCGACACATTCCCTCAACTGTTCGATCTGTTGGTCGACATCTAACTCATCTTCACCAAACAAGGACGCGAATTCATCGCGGTCAAAGTCGCCAAAATCCATCGGTGAAAATCCTGGGGCCGACATTATTCTCATTCAATGTTTTAGAATGCGTAATAGATTCCGATTGATGTTCTGTCATTTTTGGTGTGCAGTTCACTCAACCTAAAACTAAAATCATATCCAAACCACAGACAGCTGTCGATTATGAATCAGTCAGCAGTCTTCAGTGGCCCCTGATTCGTCTGCGACATCATTTCCTGAGCACGCTTCGCGGCGAGTCGCTCGACCAGGTTGGTAGTCTCCAGCTCCGGAACGTCGCCACCATCGCAGAGTCAGACAACGTAGACGCCTTCGTCCGCCCGTTCGACGAAGACACTCTGGCTTTCGGGGATTTCGCCGTCGTCGGTAAGAACGTCGTCGCGGTCGAGATCGTCCTTCGGAAGGGTGACCACGCCACTGCCGCTCTTGTCCTGGAGTTTCTGCATATTCGGGGCGTGCCTACCGGGTGTAATAAAGGTCAGCCTCGTGGCCACGCGCTAGCTTTCGGTTCCTGAGCTGGTCGCCCTCCAACGACCGCTATATCTGATGTGAATCCTGTATCTATGACGAGTAGACCGTGCAACGCCGTAGATTTACTCTGATTCCAGATTCTGTTGAAAGACAGTCGACTAACGCCTATTCCTGTACTCTAGCCGTTTTCGTCCGGATTATCCACTAAATTCCAGTTGCGGCGGAGCGCGCGCACCCGCGGATACGCGCTCGTCATGTGAATGAACAAATCGCCCGAGGGCGTGCGACCTCGCCGGCGCGTTTCACACGCGCTCTCGATAGAACCGCATGAGGGCGCATACATAGCGGGCGCGTGCCGCGTGAATGTGAGCGCGGTGTATAATACTATCCTAACATGGCACCGCATTCCAGTTCACGCGGTCACCGGCTTCGTCTAATGCGACCCGATCTGATCTCAGTCAAACCGAACCTACCTGAGAAGAGGTCTCCATTTTCCGGAGATCCAAGACGTGGAAAAGTGACCTAACGCCTTTGTTATAAGAGGGAATCGAAGGTGAAGGCACGAAGGTCCGAATGATCGACTTCGAGTCACAAGGGTTTGAGGTAGTAGGCCAATTTATGGATCTGCTATTCACAATTCAGAGTTCAGAGGACACCGATTATTTGAAATGCGAATCCAATTGATAGAATCAGAAACCTAAACGAATCACTCGCCAATTTCTGGATTCGAATACGCCCGCTAATCACTACTCCGGCCAATAGGAGGTGAATTTAGGGTCTGGCCAGGATATCGTATGATTCTGGAACAATCTATCCAGAAAGTCTTGTCTCGAAAGGGCCTTTCGAGAAGTACCTTGAATATGGTCTTCAGTTACCGTTATAAAGAAATTGTCATAAATTTCAATTCTGAAATCCTCCCTTTCCTCAGTCCATCCTTGTTGGGGAATGTCGCCCTTCAGTAAAATATGAACCCCCTCTCCAGATGGCGACCTTTCTGCATACGAATTTGCGTCGGCTAGTAACTTTTTAAGACTATTCGGGACGCCATTGGTGCTTGTGGTTATACAGTTATCAATGTCAAGCACGACAAAATCATCCCTTTTATCCAACACAAACCCGATTCCGTCGGTTTGATCTTTTCTCCGGTCAAGTGAAAGTGCTTCTGTATAAGTGAGCCAATTCCGTGAATCGCTGTATTTTGCTACCCCCTGCTCGTAAAGAGTTTCTGTGGAAGGACCTGGAAAGGGTTTCTTCCTGAATTTACCGCTCTTATCAGACTTATAATACCAGCACATCCACTGGTCGGTATTCTTTAATTCTGGTAGAAGTTCTCCAGATCTTTCTTCAGAAAAATCAGAAAGAGATGTCCTGTTTTTCATCTGTTTACTCAGTGGGGTCTATAATTCCCTTCCCGAAGATCCTCCAAAGATGGTTGTTCCCATTCGGTGTCCCGCTTTGACTTTAGTTTTTCAAACCATCTAGTGTGAAGCTGAGGTGTCGCCTCATTCAAATCATTCTTTTTCTCGATTAATGACTTCGCCTCTTTTTCAAGCTCTGAAGTCTCCTCGTCTTTGTCCGTGAGACGAACTTTCACAAAATAGTCGAATTCCTTATAGAGTTCTTGGTGCTGTTGGCCTGCATTGTAGTACTGATTTGATTTTAATTGCCACTTCCCGACCATGCTAACAATTGCAAGTGATGCTGTTGCAGCAGATAGTAACAACGTAATCATTGAAAACCAGTCCGGCAAACTGTACGTGGCTGCAGCTCCGATTACGGCCAAGAGTAGTGAACTCGCAATTGTAGTTAAATAGTGTATGCGATTCCCCCACTTTCCGAGCCAATCTGATGCCAAGTAGTATTTCCGATAATTGATCCACTGAGCTCTATATTCGTCAAATACTAAGTCCCAAAGATTACGACGTCGATCCTGGTAGGTGTCTGTCACGGATAGAATCTTATGATAATCTTACTTGAATCTATCTTGGAGCAATGGGCTGATCTCAGATGGTTGTGTTCGACTGCAACACCTAGAACCACGGCGTTGTGCGGGGTATTTTTGGTTCACGTCCTTTTAGGTACACTTCAAAAGGGGGTCCTTCCCGATTTGCAGAAACGGATCTCGCGCAGCTCACCGAGTTCGCCATACTTTCGACGGAAAGAACGAAATAGAAGTCCCATCTATAAACCGAGTTCATAGAGTTACTTCATAGACCCAAAGATTCGGCATCGGAACACGGAACTCTACGCAGTCTGTAAGTTAGTAATAAGGTAATGGGGCCGGAGGGATTTGAACCCCCGATTGACTGATATCTCCGGTTTGCCTCGGTACTCCAGAGGGTCGTCAACACGGGCGATGATCAGTCGCCCGCTCGGTATATCAGTCTGGAGTTCGTCACCGGGCGTGGCCTCTGGAGTCAGTCGCCCTGCCTGGCTGGGCCACAGCCCCTCTTGCGAATACTGTTTATCCGATAGCACCTAAAGGGGTTTCGATTCACCACGATCGATGGACGGGACGGCGACGCCGCCACGGCGCGACGACGACGCGACGCCCGACGCCTCGCCGGCGACGCTACTCCCGGTCCGTGTCGCTCCAGTCGCACTCCTGGCATTTGAACCCGGTCACGAACTCCGTGACGCTGGGCATGTAGCCGACCTTGACGACGTCGCCGCCGCAGTCCGGGCACTCCCGGTCGGCGTCCTCGATCGACTCGGCTTCGAGCGGGGCCTCCCCCTCGATCAGCTCCGCCAGGTGCTCCGGCGTCACCATCCGTCCCTGAACGACGCGATTGCTCATACGTGGCGTGGGACAGCGATGACCTAAAGCCCGGCGAACCAGCGGGTGGCCGGGAACTCGCGACGGAGAAACCGCGACGGCAACAGCAAGCGGCCGTCCACAATCGGGACGATCGCGAGCAGTCACCTACAGCCAGGGTGCCCGCTCGTCCTCGTCGTCAGCGTCTTCGCCGGCGCTGTCGACGTGGTCGGCGCCGTTGTCGACGTTGGTATCAGCAGCTGCGTCGGCATCGCTGGCGACGTCGTCCGACGGAGCCGGACCGGCGCCGTCGACGTCGTCCGAATCCGCAGCTCCACGATCGCCGACCTCCGCTGCGGGGACGCCGTCCAGTTGGGACACTCCTACACCGGAGCCGTCGGCGACGCCGACGGTAGCGGGCACGGCGTCAGGAGCGAGGGGGCCGGCACCTCCCTCTGCGGCCGGATAGCCGTCGGTGTTGCCGGGCTCTCCCGTCGCGACGTCCGTCACGCGATCGACGACGGAGTTCTCGTCGCCGGCGGCGTCCTCGTCGTCGACGGCGTCGACGTCGATCCGGTTGTCAGGTGAATCGTCGTCCGAGTCGCCGCTGGCGTAGGCGGCCACGGCTTCCGGATCCGCCTCGGGGTCGTAGGCGAACAGGCCGGTGACCGCGAGGACGGCCAGCGCGATGGGCGCGTCGGTCTGCAGCAGGCCCAGGATGGGCAGCGCCAGGACGCCCAGTGCGACGGCGGAGCCGAAGCGGAACCGGTCGATGTTCACGCGACCCCGGAGCTGCGGCGAGGCGATGGCGACGCCGAGCGCGAAGGCGACGCCGACCGCCGCGGCGGCCGCGCCGCGGGCGACGACCATCGGATCGCTGGTGAACTGGATGGTCGCTCCGGAGGGCTGGAAGCTGGCCACGAGCCCGAGCACGATGATGACGCCGGGCGCCGGCAGGATCTCGCCGACCTTCGAGGAGGCGGTCTTCGCGGCGATCGCGAGGATCACCAGTCCGGCGAAGCGCTGGAAGATGTCCAGGTTCAGCAGGCTGGCCAGCGTCGGCGCGATCGCTGCCTGGATGGCGGCGACCGGGATGATGAGCGCGCCGATCAGGAGGACGGACGCCATCTGCTGGCGACGCGTGCCCTCCATCTCCGCGAGGATGACGGCCATCGTCGCGGAGCCGCCGAAGATCAGCAGGCCCGTCTCGAGGATGCCGACCGGCGTCGACAGCGCGCCAGCCAGCACGAGGGCAGCGAAGATCCCGTCGATGAGCGGCAGCGCCATGACCGTCGCGAGCAGCTTCGTGGCGCCGCCCACATACCCCTCTAAGCGGAGCGCGATTGGATGCTGTGAGACGCTCATTCAGCGCGAGACGCCCTCACCGACGGGCAAACGGTGGTGATCGGACAACCGACGATAGCCGAGCGCGCGACCGAGCGTTCGGCCGAGGCCGTCGAGTCCGAGGCAACCCTTCCAGTCCCACGCAAACCCAAAGATATTGCCGGATTTTGTGCGGTCGCCGAAGCTGGCGATCGACTGGCCGGCAATGCTCACGTCTGCGGGACTGTCGGAGTCCATATTCGAACGAACAGGTGGAAAGAGGTTAAACGTTGTGTGAGACATGCCCGCAAGCAACGTCAATATCACGACCACTTTTTAAAAAGGTCCGAGGAATCCACATTTGTTCGCGTTCAGGGGTTGCATATCGTCGGTTCGTGAACGGATGTCCACGAGCGAACGGAGCAGTCCATGGTCGGGCTGGCAGCGCCGACGTCCACGGCGGCGTCGCTGAGGTCACCGACGGCGACATCGCTGAGGTCGTAGATCGTAGTGTTGGAGGCGTCGGCATCGAAGGCGGGGCACTGGCAGCGATATCGACCACGGAACTGTCGCTCTCGTGCGTCGCTGGCGGCGGTCCCCCGCCGATAGCGGATTCCCTCGAAGTTCCCGGATCAATACACTACCTTGCATACCTCCCGGTTCTGAATGAGAGGGCGGTGCACAACCGTGCTGACTCGCAACGTTTTTCCCGGATCCCGCATGACCCATTACATGGCGAAGCAATCCTCACAGAGCGGTCCTTTCTCCGAGAAGCTGCGCGTCCCGGAAGCGCTGACGTTCGACGACGTCCTCCTCCGACCGAAGGAGAGCCGTGTCGAACCGGACGCTGCGGACGTGTCCACCCGCGTTTCGAAGAACGTCGAAGTCAACCTCCCCGTCCTGTCGGCCGCGATGGACACCGTCACGGAAAGCGAACTGGCGATCGCGATGGCCCGCGAGGGTGGGCTCGGCGTCCTCCACCGCAACATGGACCCCGAGGAGATGGTGGCCGAGGTCGGGCGCATCAAGCGCGCCCACGAGATGGTCATCAGCCGGGAGAACGTCGTCACCGCGAAGCCGGAGATGACGATCGAGGAGGTCGACCGCATGATGCAGGTCGAGGGCGTCTCCGGGGCGCCGGTCGTCGACGAGGACGACACCGTCCTCGGGATCATTTCCGGGACTGACATCCGCCCGTACCTCGAGGTCGGCGAGGAGGACGCCGTCCGCGAGGCTATGACCGACGAGGTCATCACCGCACCCGAGGACGTCAGCGCCCGCGAGGCCCTCGAACTAATGTACGACCACAAGATCGAGCGCGTCCCCGTCGTCGACGAGGACAACCAGCTGGTCGGCCTCGTCACGATGCAGGGCATCCTCGAGCGCCGCGAGCACGAGAACGCCGCACGCGACGAGGAGGGCCGCCTCATCGCCGGGGTCGCCGTCGGCCCCTTCGAGGACGAGCGCGCCGTCGCCGCCGACGAGGCCGGCGCCGACGTCCTCTTCATCGACTGTGCGCACGCGCACAACCTCGACGTCCTCGACTCCGCCGAGGCTATCGCGAAGACCGTCGACGCCGACGTCGTCGGCGGCAACGTCGGTACGCGCGAGGCCGCCGAAGCTGCCGTCGACTTCGCCGACGGCCTGAAGGTCGGTATCGGCCCGGGATCGATCTGTACGACCCGGGTCGTCAGCGGGGCCGGCATGCCCCAGATCACGGCTGTCACCGAGGTCGCAGACGTCGCTAGCCAGCACGACGTCCCCGTTATCGCCGACGGTGGCATCCGCTACTCCGGCGACGCCATCAAGGCCATCGCGGCCGGCGCGGACGCCGTCATGCTCGGCTCCTACTTCGCCGGCACGAAGGAGGCGCCCGGCCGCGTCATCACGCGCAATGGGAAGAAGTACAAGCAGTACCGCGGCATGGGCTCGGTCGGCGCCATGAACGAGGGCGGTGGCGAGCGCTACCTCAAGGAGGAAGAGGAGGACGAGGAGTTCGTCCCCGAGGGTGTCGAGGCCGCGACGCCGTACACGGGTACCCTCTCCTCGGAGCTCCACCAGCTCGTCGGCGGCATGCGCTCCGGCATGGGCTACGTCGGCGCCGAGACCATTCCGGAAGTGAAGGAGCGCGCCGAGTTCGTCCGCGTCTCCGCGGCCGGCCAGACCGAGGGCCACCCCCACGACGTGATGATCACGGACGAAGCCCCGAACTACAGCCCGAACGAATAGCTGCGATTCGCGGATTTCGGTTCTGGTCGAGCGGTTTTTGCCTGTTTTATCGGTTCCCTATGCTCTTGGACGCTACCAATCGCTGAGATAGTCGCTTTCTGTGTGGTTTGTTTGGTTGTCGTTGACTGTGACACCACTCGGCATGTCTTGAAAGCCCCAGCCGCAAGGGCGGTCGCTCAATACGAGGTTTGTTTGGTGGGCGTCGCGAGCGTCACCACTCAGCATGCCCAGAAAGCCCCAGCCGCTGAGCGGTTGCGCTGCTCGCTGTGCTCCTCACCCGGCTTGCTCCCTCACTTCGTTCGGTCGCTCGTCGGGTTCCGGTGCTAGCTTCGCAGTGCTTCCCGCTCAGCGGCTGCCCCTTTCAGTCCCGCCCAGGAGTGGTGGCCTGGACGTCGCTCGCGGCGGTTGCTGGATGGTCGCGGCGCGAGTGCGGTGGCGCGCGCGAGCAACGCGTGCGAGGGAGGGCGGG
>JBDGPU010000144.1:7578-9592 GCA_042219525.1 Halopenitus sp. | reverse complement strand
GCTGAGAGGTTCAGATATGTCGCTCAGCGACCGCGAGCGGCCGAGGGCTTTCTGGATGTTCGCGGTGCTGTCGAGAGCAAGTCCGTATCATCTATTTAAATATTCTTATAAAGAGCGGCCGAGGGCTTTCGAGGTGTTCGCGGTGCTATCAAGAACAAGACCGTATCATCTGTTTAAATATGCTTATAAAGAGTGGCTGAGAGCTTTCAGGCTGCTACCTCTCAATAATAGCCACTCCCTGACGCCGTCTACCTATAAAAAGAACTTCGCGCGTGCTAACACGCACACGACGAACCGGTCGCCCGCTCGAACCGCATTTCGTCGCCGCAGTCCGGACAGTGCGGCGTGCCGTCGTCGTTGGTCTCCAGCCCTTCGCTTTCGACCTCGACGTCGCGAACGCGGTTGCCGCAGTCGTCACACCAGAACGACCCTTTGCTCCCGTCGTCACCGCCCTCGTCCGGCGCTCGGTTCGTCGAGGCCTCGAGCGCGCTCGTGATCGTGTCGACAATTCCCATGTACGTTACTCATTGGCTCACGATATAAGCCCCAAGGCTGTCGTGCGTGGGCGATACACGGCCGAGCGGGTCGGAGACTGGGAGTCGGTCGGCGAACTATCAGCTCACGTCGGCGGCGAGCGTGTCGAGCGCGCGTTTCAGCTCCCCGCGGCGCTTCCAGCCCGCGATCCGGTCGATGAAGGGGATCGAGAGGCCGACGGCGACAGCCGAGCGCATGGTCACGCGCGAACCCTCGTCCTCCGGTTCGACCGTGATCCACGTTTCGAGGTGGTCGATGGGCGCGGCCTCGCCGACCTTCGTGTAATACCAGCCGTTCTCCCGCTCCGTGAACCGGAGGGTGAACTCGATGCCCGGGCCGCCGACGACCACGTCGGTCGCGTCGCCGTGGGCGTGTTCCCTGCTCTCCTCGTGCTCTTCGCCCTCCTCGCTCCCCTCGCCGACGTGTTCGTGGACGTCCCGGACGGTGAAGCTCCCCTCCGCGGCGATCACGGTTTCCGGGGTGAGCCGCCGCTGCAGCTGGTCCGGTGTCGCTGCGACGAACCGTGACGCCTCGACCTCGCGCATACCTCCCCTGTGTGGCCACCGGTCAAAAACCTTCGAGGAGCGGCAGCGTGATCGCGACGAAGATAATGGCGAGCGCAACGGCGACGTACAGCAGCCGGCGGAACGCGCCCTCGGAGCCGACCTCCGCGCTGTGGGCGGGCCGCGCGAGGCGGATCATGCGCTGGTAGGCGAAGCCCGCGGTCGCGACGAACACCCCGCCCGGGATCGCCAGCGCGGCCGGAAAGTCGATCCCGTAGGCCAGACAGTAGAGCGGCCCGAGCGATAGCGTCAGCATGAACGCCAGCCCGGTGACGACGATGAAGGGGACCGGATCGGCCGGCGTCCCCTCGTTGTTCTGCGGCCTGCGAGGCATAGAACAGATTCGGGCTCAGCCCGAATGAGAGTGTCGGCTAGACGGATCGGGAAGCGTGCACACGACGGGCCTTCTACCCGGGGCTAAGTACCTCAGTCGACCCGCCTCAGCCGACCCGCCTCAGTCGACCCGCCTCGGCCGACCCGCCTCAGTCGACCCGCCTCGGCCGACCCGCCTCGGCCGACCCGCCTCAGTCGACCCGCCTCAGCCGAACCGCCTCAGCCGACCCGCCTCAGTCGACCCGCCTCGGCCGGACTGCCTCCGGCCGATCGGTCCGACCCGGCCGCGTCGAAGCCTTCACATACCAACGCAGCGACGTTCGCCTATGACCGACCCCAACGCCGAGGAGCCGGACGGATTCAGCGAGGGGATCGAGGAATCCAAGGGCGACCCGCGCGTGCTGCTCGTGTTAAACGCGCTCCTGTCGCTCGTGTTCGGCTATACCATCGTGTTCGGCCTCAGCTTCGTCGGACTCTGGACGTTCTCGGTCGTGAACATGCTCACGGCCGCGATCATGCTGTTCGCGCTGACGTACGTGGTCGTCCTTCGGTGAGCCGCGCAAGCGACCCCGCGAGAGCGGCCG
>JBDGPU010000144.1:0-7478 GCA_042219525.1 Halopenitus sp. | reverse complement strand
AGCGCGAGCGGTCCCGCGGGAGCGGCCGAGCGCGAGCGGTCCCGCGGGAGCGGCCGAGCGCGAGCGGTCCCGCGGGAGCGGCCCCGCGCGAGCGGGTCGCCACCGGCCGACAGAACCGTGTCACTGTCGACTGCCGCGTCGCAAACGTTGCAAATTAAGTGGTCGCCGACCCCCTCACCGACAATGACCATCGAAGACCGCGACCAGGCCAGACTCATCACGCACGCGCTCGCGAAAGATACCCTCTCCCAGCTCCGGGACGTCGAGACCGAGCAGGTCGCGTTCCGGAAGGGGCTCGTCAAGCTCGGCCGCATCTGCGGCTACGAGATCATCGACGGCGCGATGGAGACGGAGTACGTGCCCGTCGAGACGCCGCTGGAGGAGACGACCGGCGAGCGCGTGAAGGGGCTCGACGACGTCGTCATCATCAACGTGCTCCGCGCGGCGACGCCGTTCGTCGAGGGCCTGCTGAAGGCGTTCCCGCGCGCCAAGCAGGGCGTCATCTCCGCCGGCCGCGACGAGGAGGCCGGTATGGACGAGTCCGGCGAGTTCCCGATCACCATCGACTACGTGAAGCTCCCCGAGATCACCGAGAAGGATACCGTCATCGTCGCTGACCCGATGCTCGCCACGGGGTCGACGATCACCGCCGTCCTCGACCACGTCATCGACGAGGCTGACGGCTTCGAAAACCTCTTCGTCCTCTCGGCGGTCTCCGCCCCGGACGGGCTGATCCGCGTCGGCGAGCAGTTCCCGGCGGCCGACCTCCTCACCGTCTCCATCGACGACGAGCTCAACGAGGAGGGGTTCATCCTGCCGGGCCTCGGCGACGCGGGCGACCGCGCATTCCGCACGACCTGAGGCGGCCCGCAGGGGCCGAGAAACGAGCCGTTTATACTGTTTTCACGGCTGATACCCACGTTTCACGACGAAGAACGAACTGAACGAAGGCGTTCTTTTAAGACCGTGCTAGGGAGTAGCACGGGTATGCACTCCGAGGCAACCGACCGGGGAACACGGACCGTGGCCATCGAAGGGCTCGCGCGGGACGTGCTCGTCTATCCGGTCGCCGTCCTCGCACTCGCGCTGATCGCCGGGACGGCGGTCGGCTTTCCGACGGCGGCGGTCCTGGCGATCGCGACGCTTGCGCTCGGCGGGCTGACCGCCGCCATCGTCAGTGCGGAGGACCTCCTCGGCGACGTCGTGCAGACGTATGTTGCGCGGGAGTACGGCGGGCAGAAGCCCGTCACGCGAGAGTACGTCGCGGCCGACGCAGCACCGCGATCACGCGTGTCGCGAGCCGGCGTGACGCTGCGGGCCCGTGTCACGGCGGTGTTGCTCTCGACTGTTGGCTGGGCCGGCGCGGTCGTCGTCGCACTCGCGTAACGACTATGGCGACCCAGTGTGAGGGGCTACTATGAGCGACCCGGCGCCCGACGAGCCCTGTGACGCCTGTGGCGACGCGACCACCGATGCGCTGGCGCGGACGGTCCGCCTGAGCGTCGACCGGGCGAACATCGACACCCAGCGGCTCTGTCCGGACTGCTTCGCCGAATGGATCGAGCGCTACGAACAGGACATGCAGCGGGATCAGTCGCCATCGGGCGGCGATTCCGATTCGGAGATCATCGTCGACTGACGGGCCGGAAAAGTCGTCGTCCAGCTGCCGCCAGGGTCGTCGCGACCGCAAGTCGCGGCTGGCGATGTGGGCGACGACGCAGCCGCAGTCGCACTGTTCGTTACCGTCGCCGTCAGCGGCGTTTTCCGCGTCGTCGCCGTTCTACTCGTCGTCGTCGCCGTTCTACTCGTCGTCGCCGTTCTACTCGTCGCCGTTGCCTTCCTCCTCGCTCTCGTCGCCAGCGCTCAGCCCCTGGTTCTCGGGGCGTTCGAGCGCGACAGGCGCGTCGTGGTGCTCCGAGTAGCCGTCGAACCAACGCGCGATCCGCTCGATTCGGTCGACGATGTGGCCCGGCTCCCCGGACCGGGAGAGCTCGTGGCCCTCGCGCGGGTACCGGACGAAGCGCGTGTCGACGTCGTGTTTGCGGAGGATGCGGTGGTAGAGTTCGGCCGTGCAGGCCGGGGTTCGGTAGTCGTCGTCGCTGTGGATGAGTAGCGTCGGCGTGTCGACGTTCTCGGCGTGGGCCGTCGGCGATTGCTCCCAGAGCCACTCCGGCTCCTCCCACGGTGTCGCGTCGAAGTCGCCCTCGACGAGCTTGTAGGCTCCGTCGGTCGAGCCGTAAAAGCTGGTGAGGTCGTACACCCCGCGCTGGGAGACCGCGCCGTCGAAGTAGTCCGTCTGGCCGACTGTCCAGGCGGTCATATAGCCGCCGAAGGAGCCGCCGGTGACGAACGTGTTGTCCTCGTCGACGTAGTCGCGGTCGGCGACCAGCTCGACTCCGGCCATCACGTCGGTGAGTGTAACCTCTCCCCAGTCGCGCTCGATAGCCTGCATGTACTCCTCGCCGTAGCCAGTCGAGCCCCGGGGGTTCGACCAGAAGACGACGTAGCCGCGCGCCGCGAGCGTCTGGAACTCGTGCCACATCGTGCCCGCCGTCGTCCACATCGCATGCGGGCCGCCGTGGATCTCGACCGCGAGCGGATACTCCTCATCCTCGGCAGAATCGTCGAATTCCGGCGGCGTCAGGACCCAGCCGTGCACCTCGCCCTGTTCGGACTCGAAGTGGAGTTCCTCTGGTTCGCCAACGGTACGCTCGGCGAGGTACTCCGCGTTCAGCTCCGTCAGTCGTGTGAATTCGTCGCCGTCGAAGTGGAAGACGTCGCCGGGGTGGTTCCACTCCGACAGCGCGGCGGCGACTGAGACCTCCTCTGGACCCGCCCCGTCCTCGCCAGCGACGTCTGCACCCGAAACGGCGCCTCGCCGGAGGAGGCGTGCGGGGTCGTCGCCGCCGTCGCCCGGCGCGTGCCACAGCGCGGTCTGGCCCTCGTCGGGCGTCGTGAAGTACACCGTCTCGTCGTCCGGCCCCCACTGCGGCGCGGCTTCGAGCCCGAGCGTGCGGTCGAGATCGGCCGTGATCGTCGCGACCGAGTCGTCCTCTCGGTGCAGCACGCGCAGCTCGCTCTGCTGGATCGAGGCCTGGTCCGGCTCGGTGTAGGTGAACGCCACCTTCCCGTCGGCAGTCGCCGCCAGCGAGGATCCCCAGCCGCAGGTCGTGTGGACGCGCTCGACGTCGTCGGCCGCGAGGTCGTGTTCGTGGATCGCGATCTCGTAGCTGTCGTCCGGGTCGTCACCGACCTCCTCGGTGTAGTACAGCGTCTCCGCGTCGCCCCAGGCCGGCGAGCCGAAGTCGGCGTCGCCGTCCGTCCACCGCGTCACGTCGGCGGCGTTAGGCGCCTCGGCGTCGGGGTCGGCCGCGGCGCTGTCCTCGCCGACGGCGACGGTGTAGACGTGCGACCGCGCGCCGTCGAAGTACTGCTCGCCGGAGCGGTAGACAGTTCGGTCGATGACGCGCGGGTCGGGATCGTCCGACTCGTAGTCCTCGGGCACGGAGCTGTCGCGCTCCTCCTCGCGATCCTCGGCCGTGACTGACTGGACGAAGGAGATCCGTTCGCCGTCCGGTGCCCAGGCGATCCCCGAGACGCCGCCGACGACGTCGGTGATCTGCCGGGCCTCGCCCCCGTCGACGGGGAGGACCCAGAGCTGCTGGCGGTCGTCGTCCGCCCCGCGCGTCGACGTGAACGCGATGCGGTCGCCGGCGGGGCTCCAGCGCGGTTCCGCATCCGAGCCCTCGTCGAGTGTGAGTCGGCGCCGGTCGCCGGTTTCGACGTCGACGACGTGGATCGTCGCCGCGTACGACTCGTCGTCCTCGGGTTGCTTGCGGACGAAGGCGACGCAGTCGCCGTCGGGCGAGAGTCGCGGGTCACCGGGTTTCGCGATGTCGTGGAAATCAGCCGCCTCGATAGCCTGCATGTCTGAACGGTGGCCAGCCGGCTTCAAAAGGCGTTGGAAGCCGGAAGGCATCGTCCGCTATCGACCGCGGACACTCCGGTTCCGCTGGGAGGCGTCACGCAACGCCACCCGCACGTAGAAACGCCCTAAACCCTTCAGCCCGTATCGACGAGGGAATGGCGCTTTTCGACACTATCCGGTCGATCCTGGGCACGAACGCGACGGCGGACGCGACCCGCGACGCCGACCCGGAGGACCTCTTCGGCATGTCGACCGCCTACGTGACGATGCAGGCGGATCTGGGATACGACCACTGCGGGGAGGCGGCCCTCTGTTTCTCCAACGTCGACTCCACCGCGTTCCAGGACGCGGTCGACGAGGTGGAAGCGATCCTGGACGCCGGAGAGATCGAGACCGGCACTGGCTATCACCAGTACGAGGACGACCACGGATACCGCTGGTTCGTCCTCGAGGACGACGACCCGGAGGACCTCGTGACGAGCATCCACTTCGCCGCGGACACGTTCGTCGAGAACGGCTTCGGATCGCGACTCCTCGCCGCCGTCTTCGGCTTCGAGAACCCCGAGCGGAACGCTTACTGGATCTACTCCTTCCGCCGCGGCGCCTACTACCCATTCGTCCCTGCCGCCGATCACGAGCGCGACCAGAGCGCCGAGTTCAAACTCCAGTCCGTCCTCGACGGCGAGCTCGAAATCGAGAGCGACGAATCCTACTGGTACCCGCTCTGGCCCGACGCCCGCGGGCGACATCCCTGGGAATGACACGGCTGCACCGGATGGATACCGACTTATGCCGACCGCCGCAAGCGAGCCCGTGACCGAAACGGCCCCGAACCCGGCCGCTGGCACGCTCCGAACGGTCCTCCGAGCCGTCGCCATCCAGACCGCGCTCGTCTCGGCGGGCGTCCACCTGCTCTGGGCGCTCCCGCGACTGGCGAGTCCGCCCAACGCGCGCCCCTACCTGTTCGTCGTTGCGGCGGTGTTCACGCTCGTCGTCGCCGTCGGCGTGTTCAGGGCCGGCGAGTTTCGACGTCTCTACGCGCTCGGCGCCGGCACGCTCGGCACGTTCGTCGTCGGGTTCCTCATACAGCACCGTGGAAGCGTCGCCGGCGCGCTCGTCGGCGAGCCGCTTGCGGTCGTCGGGAAGGCCGCTGAGATCGTCGGGATCGGCGCGTTTCTGGCACTCTACCGTCTGGCGCCACCAACGCACGTCGTGCTCGCTCGCGAGGACTCTTCCGACGACGCCGACGACGCCGAATCGTAACTGTCCGACCGACATCCCTTAGCCGCGGCCGTACTGACTCACGGTCGTGAGGGATACGTATCGGACGGTCGCCGAGCGCGCCAGCGCCTCCTTCGAGGTGCAGGGCTCGGAGTTCATCGGCCACGTCGCCCCCGCCGACACGGTCGAGGAGGCCGAAGCGTTCGTCGACGCCGTCCGCGAAGAGTACGCGGATGCGACCCACGCGGTGCCGGCGTACCGCGTTCCCGCGGGCGACGCGTCGAGCCAGCGAGCCGGTGACAGCGTGATGCTCCGCGAGTATTCCAGCGACGACGGCGAGCCGACCGGGTCAGCCGGTAAGCCGGCGCTGAACGTCCTCGAACAGCGCGACATCCGGAACGTCGTCGCCGTCGTCGTCCGCTACTACGGCGGCACGAACCTCGGCGTCGGCGGCCTCGCGAGCGCCTACTCGCGCGGCGTCAAGGACGCCGTCGACGCCGCCGGCGTCGTCGAGGAGGTGCCACACGAGCACCTCTCGATCACCGTCGAGTACGACGATTCGGGCACGGTCCGCGGGATCATCGAATCGGCCGGCGTGGAGTTCGACGCGGAGTACGATACGGACGTCTCCTTTTCGGTGCGCGTGCCGGTCGACGAGGTCCACGACCTTCGCGAACGGCTCCGGAGCGCGACGAGCGGGCGGGTCGAGATCGAGTGACTGCGGCGGCCAACGCTTAACCCGAATCCGGAGCCACCTGTTGCCATGACCGACAGCGCCATCGTCGTTGGCGGCGGTATCGTCGGCTCGTCCGTGGCGTACCACCTGGCACGGGCAGGCCTCGACGTGCGGCTCCTCGACCGCGAGGACGAGGGCCGGGCGACAACGGCCGGTGCCGGGATCATCTCGCCCGCCACGTCGAGCCGGACGGAATCGCCCGCCTGGTTCGAGTTCGGGCTTGAAGCTGCGGACTACTACCCGGAACTCGCGGACGCGCTCGACGAGCACGCCCACAGCTACACGCGAACCGGACTGCTCAGCGTCGCGGCCGACCCCGACGAGATCGACGACTTCGAGCGGGCGAAGTCGCGGGTAGAACGCCGTATCGAGGAGTACGGCAGACCTGCCGAGGACAGCGTCAGGGAGCTCTCGCCGGCGGAATCCCGCGAAAAGTACCCGCCGCTGGCCGACGTCGAACGCGCGCTGTTCTTCGAGGACGCCGCACGGGTCGACGGGCAGGCGTTCGCGAACGCCCTGCGCGAGGCCGGTCGCGACGCCGGGCTGACGGTCGAGAACGCCGACGTGACCGCGATCGACGTCGTGGGTGACGCCGTCGCCGGCGTCTCGACCGCATCCGGCGCGGTGTACGACGCGGATGCCGTCGTCGTCGCCGGCGGCGCGTGGTCGCCAGCCTTCGAGGCTGACCTCGGTGTCGAGGTCCCAGTCGAACCGCAGCGCGGCCAGATCCTCCACCTCGACGTCGACGACCTCGACTACGACCGCCCCGCCGGCGAGTGGCCGATCGTCTCGGCATTCCGACACCAGTACCAGGTGCCGTGGCCCGACGGCCGCGTCGCTTGCGGTGCAACTCGCGAGTCCGGGACGGGCTTCGAACCGAGGGTTACGCTGGATGGGCTGCGATCGGTGTCGAGCGAGGCGCTACGCGTCGCCCCGGGGCTGGCGGACGCGAAGCACCTCGAAACCCGCGTCGGGCTGCGCCCCGTCTCGGCCGATGGGCTGCCGTTCCTGGGCGGCGTGCCGGACGTCGACGGCGCGTACCTGGCGACAGGCCACGGGCCGACCGGGCTCACGCTGGGCCCGTACAGCGGCAAGGTCGTGGCCGACCTCGTCCGCGGCGTCGACCCGGACGTGGATCTGGCCCCGTTCCGAGTTGGGCGGTTGTGAATGGGCAGGCGGCGCCTGGGTTTGTGGTAGGAGACCGTTAGCGTGGTTGCACGGGGCGGTGCGCCGCGCTCCCGCCGAGTTCGCCCCGTGGCGCTGGCTACGTCACGGGGCGTCTGGCGCGGAATCGTGTTTAAAATCTCGTGGCAGTGGTCCCGGTGATTGGCCGTCGTCGCTGGCCACACTGCTCGGCACATCTTGAAGACGTGAACCGGTGGTCAATCCCGTTTATAAATGAATCCAACTACCGTCGCTGGTGACACCACACAGCATGCCCGGAAAGCCCCAGTCGCTGGCCGGTCGCATTTATAAACGAAATCGGGTTTCGTCGCTTGCGACACCACTCGGCACCCCCAGAAAGCCCCAGCCGCTGAGCGGTCGCGCTGCTCGCTGCGCGCCTCGCCAGCTCACTCGCTTCGCTCGTTCGCT
>JBDGPU010000081.1:0-10005 GCA_042219525.1 Halopenitus sp. | reverse complement strand
CGGTGGCGCGCGCGAGCAACGCGTGCGAGGGAGGGCGGGGCGCGCCGAGCGGTGTTGGGCCGGCGCGCCCCGGCCGAGGCTGGGGAGGGCTGAGGAAAGGGGTTGCTGGGCGGTGCTGTCGCGGTCGCGGTCGCTGTTGCAGTTGCGGTCGCTGTTGCTGTCGCGGTCCTGGCGGACTGAAAGGGCGACGGCCGGTCGCGCCGCAGGGGAGTCGCTGAGGCAGGCCCTATCCGCGGCGGGCGGTGCGGAGAGGCGTGGATATCCTGCTCAGCGACCGCGACCGGCCGAGGGCTTTCGAGGTGTTTGCGGTGCTGTCGAGCGCAGCAGCGTCTGCACCTGGACAGCCGGTTTATAAGCAAGAGCGGCCGAGGGCTTTCTGGGTGTTTGCGGTGCTGTCAATAGCAAGTCCGTATCACCTTTTAAACCGATCATGGTCGACGATTGTCCGGCCAAGTTGGTCACCTCCCCAGAGACCCGAATCGCCGGGTTAAATCATCAACACGGGCACGTACAGCAGAATGCACGCGATGCCGTGGCGCCGATACAGGGTCTCCTGGCGATACAGTAAGCCGACGACGATGCCCGACACCACCAGCATGTATAAGGTCGTCAGCATCGCGACGCGCGGCTCGTCGACGACGATACCGCCGGCGAAGGCCCCGAGCCCGAGCGAGAACAGCGGGTCCGTGATGTTCGAGCCGAGGAGGGTCCCGCCGGCGATGTCGCCCTCGCTCCGGCGCACGGCGGCCAGGGCGACGAGCACCTCGGGCACCGTCGTGCCGAAGCCGGTGAGCAGCCCCAGCAAGTGCGTCGACACGCCGAGCTCGACGGCGACGGTCTGGGAGCCGGCGACGAGCAGGTGACCGCCGACCGCGACGGCGAGGAGGCCGACGACGACGACGGCGAGGAGGCGAGCGACCGCGGTGCGGCCGGTAGCGCCCTCGGCGTCGTCGGCAGCCTCCACGACGTCCGGCTCACTGTCGTCCACGGCGTCCGGCTCACTGTCGTCCACAGCGTCCGGCCCGCCGCCGTCCGCGGCTTCCGACCTGTCCCCGTCGAGTTTGTGGTGGTCGTAATCCTCGGCATCGAATCGTCGCGAGATGAACAGCACGTACACGCCGGCCATCAGCGCGCCTTCGAGCCGGGTGATGTCGCCCGAGCGGACGACGAACAACATCGCCAGCATGGCGACCATCATGCCACCGCCGTACTTCCGGACGTTGTCGCGAGCGACGCCGAAGGAGACGGTCAGCGCGACGAGGCCGATCCCGAGGGTGATCTGCGCCGTCGCGGAGCCGGCGATGTGGCCGACGGCGAGCCCGCCGACGCCGTAGACCGCGGCGTAGATCGACGTCGCGATTTCCGGGAGTGACGTCCCGACCGCGACGAGCGTGCCGCCGACGAAGAAGGTCGAGAAGCCGACTACTTCGGCGAGCGTCGCCGCGCTGTCGACGGTCCGGTCACTCCCGACGATGAGGAGCGCGAGGCCGACGAGTAGCGTCACGAAGCCGGTGAGTACACTCATGCTCGGTCCAGCCTGGATCGCGTGGGCCGGATGGTGGATACCGACGGCCAGCGATCGGTTCGATTCGATAGACGGCCGAGGGGTGGAAAAGGTTGGTTGCTACGCGGGGGCGGGTGAGGCTGGTTGCTACGCGGTGACGGGTGAGGCTGGTTGCTACGCGGGGCCGGGCGGGCTCGTTTCGGCGCTATTCCGCGTCCGCGTCGTCGTTGTGGTCGCCGTTGAGGTCGCCGTCGAGCGTCACCGAGTCGCTGGCGGCGTTCCGAAGCGCGTCCGAGCGCCCGAACTCGCCGGGCGCGATGGCGACCGTCCGGATCCCGAAGCTGTTGGCGGTCTCCACGACCGGCTTGAAGTCGGTGTCGCGGGAGGCGACGGCGAGGGTGTCCATGTCCTCCTCGGCGGCGAACTGCGTCGCGTCCACGGCGAGTTTGACGTCGACGTCGCCGCTCGTGACGACGACCTCGTAGCCCCGGGCCTCCGCCGCCTGAATCAGTCCGGGCGTGGCGTGTTCGTCGAGGTAGAGTCGCGTCGCGACGAGGTGGCCCTCCGCTTCGGCCGCCTCGCGCACTTCGTCGAGGTCGACGTCGAACTCCTCCCGCAGTACGTTCGGCCCATCGACGAACAGCGCGACGCCCGGCGCAGCCGCGTCCTCGTCCGAATCCGCGTCCATACACTCCGCTACTGCCCCACCAGCCAAAGGGCTATTGATCCGCCACCGCGATTCGCGGGCGAGTGTGTGCGAGGCGATCCATGAGGGAGCATACATAATACCGATATGGCTGTTGTGTGTACACATTCACGCATCATCGGCGCGCTCGGGAGCCGGAGAATCAGGTCTCGATAACAAAACATTAGGTACGCCGGCCGCACGATTCGGTATGGCCCGACAGCAACCGCCGCTGTACGAGATCCACGAGGCCGCCGGGGCCTCGTTCACGGATTTCGGCGGGTGGGACATGCCGGTGGAGTTCGACTCCATCCGGACGGAACACTCGGCGGTTCGTGAGTCCGCTGGCATCTTCGACGTCTCGCACATGGGCGAGATCGAGGTGACCGGACCGGACGCGACGACGCTCATGCAGCGGTTGACGACGAACGACGTGACCGCGCTCGACCCGGGCGACTCCCAGTACGCGGCGATCACGACCGAGGAGGGCGTCATCATCGACGACACCGTCGTGTACCGGCTCCCCCACGGGACGCCGGCCGGCGAGGCCGTCGACGGGCGCTTCGCCGCTGGCGAAGCCGAGGGCGACCACCCGACGTACCTCTTCATCCCGAACGCCGGCCACGACGGCCAGGCGTTCACGCGCTGGGTCGAGTACCGCGACGAGCACGACCTTGACGCCGACGTCGAGAACACGACCGACGCCTGGGCGATGTTCGCGATCCAGGGGCCGGACGCGCCCGACCTCGTCTTCGACGCCATCGAGACCGGCTCGACGGGCATCGAGAGCACGGCCGGGGGCGGCGACGCCGCGGCCGTCCGCGACCTCTCGCGATTCCAGGCCACCCACGCCGAGGTCGCTGGCATCGAGAGCTGGGTCGCCCGCACCGGCTACACCGGCGAGGACGGCTTCGAGGTCCTCTGTCCCGCCGTCGACGCCGAGACGGTCTGGGCGGCGTTCGACTGCCAGCCCTGCGGGCTCGGCGCCCGCGACACGCTACGGATGGAGTACGGCTTCCTCCTCTCCGGGCAGGACTTCCACCCCCAGGAGAACCCGCGGACCCCCTTCGAGGCCGGTATCGACTTCGCCGTCGACCTCGACACCGAGTTCGTCGGTCGCGACGCGCTCGCCGAGCAGGACGAGGCAGGCATCGAGGAGACCTTCACCGGCCTCGTGCTCGAAGAGCGTGGCGTCCCACGGCAGGGCTACGAGGTGACCGATGGCGATGGCACGACCGTCGGAGAGCTCACGTCCGGCACGATGAGCCCGACGCTGGACGAGCCGATCGGTCTCGGCTACGTCGACGTCGACTACGCCGACGACGGCACCGAGGTCGGCGTCGTCGTCCGCGGCGAGGAGAAACGAGCGACTATTACTTCCCCACCTTTCATCAGTTAACATGAGCTTCGACGTCCCAGACGACCTGCGATTCCAGGAATCACACGAATGGACGACGACCGACGAGCCGGCCCGGATCGGCATCTCCGACTTCGCCCAGGACGAGCTGGGCGACGTCGTCTTCGTCGAACTCCCCGACGAGGGCGACGATATCACGGCCGGCGAGGCCTTCGGCGTCGTCGAGTCGATCAAGGCCGTCTCCGACCTCTACGCGCCCATCTCGGGCGAGGTCACTGCGGTCAACGAGGACCTGTTCGACCGGCCCGAACTCGTCAACGAGGACCCGTACGAGGACGGCTGGATGCTGGAAGTGACCCCGGCGGACGAGTCGGAGTTCGACGAGCTCCTCGCCGCCGACGAGTACCGCGAGCAGATCGAATGACCGGAGGCATCTGATGGGCGGAACACCGTACGCACCACACACCCCCGACGAGACGGCGACGATGCTCGACGCCGTCGGCGTCGACAGCGAGGCCGAACTGTTCGACATCCCCGACGCGGTTGCCTTCGACGGCGAACTCGGGCTCGACGAACGCTCCGAGCGCGAGACGCGCCAGCTAGTGCGGGGCACCCTCACCAGCAATGACGACCTGACCGAGTTCCTCGGTCGCGGCCACTACAGCCACTACGTGCCGAGCGTCGTCGACCACCTCTCGGACCGCGCGGAGTTCCTGACGAGCTACACGCAGTACCAGCCGGAGATCGCCCAGGGGTTCCTCCAGGCGCTGTTCGAGTACCAGTCGATGCTCGTCGAGCTGACGGGCCTCCCGGTCGCCAACTGCTCGATGTACGACGCGGCGACCGCGCTGGCCGAGGCCGCGACGCTCTCGGCCCGCGTCCGCGCGACCTCGGGCGACGTCGTCCTCGTGCCCGAGCAGCTTCGCGAGGGCAAACGCTCCGTGCTGGAGAACTACTGTGACGGCGTCGACCTCACCGTGGAGGCGTACCCGATGGTCGACGGCAACGCCGACGTCGACGCGCTCGCGGAACGCGCGGGCGAGGACGTCGTGATGATCTACGCCGAGAACCCGACCGTCCGCGGCCCCATCGAGGAGAACCTCGACCGGATCGGCACCGTCGCCAACGACACGGACGCGCTGTTCGTGCTGGGCTCCGACGTCGTTGCGCTCTCAGTCCTCGAGGAACCGGCCGCCGTTGGCGCCGACGTCGTCGTCGGCGAAGCCGGCTCGCTGGGCCTCCCCGCCTCGTACGGCATGGGCCTCGGGCTGTTCGCCTGCAAGGACGACTACCTCCGGCAGGTGCCGGGCCGACTCGTCGGCGCGTCGGAGGACGCCGAGGACACCCGGACGTACACGCTGACGCTTCAGACGCGCGAACAGCACATCCGGAAGGAGCGCGCGACCTCGAACATCTGTACGAACCAGGCGTGGGTCGCGCTCCGCGCGGCCATTCACGCCGCCACGCTCGGGCCGGACGGGCTCGTCGACCTCGCGGAGACCTGCGTGCGCGACGCCCGCGACCTCGCCGACCGCATCGACGACCTCACGGGGTACACGGCACCGGTCCACGACTGGTACCACCTCCGTGAGTTCGCCGTCCGGACGGACCAGCCCGCGAGTGCGATCGCCGGCGACCTCGAAGCGGAAGGGTTCGCCGTCCACGCGATCGACGACCATCTGCTGCAGGTGTGCGTCACTGACCTGAACGCCGAACACGCCGACGACCTCGTCGCCGCGTTCGAGGAGGTGGCCTGATGAACTACGACCAGGCACGCTACAGCGGCGACGGCCAGCACGAACCGCTGCTCTCGGAGAAGGACGAGACCACGGTCGACACGACCGAGGGCTCGCCGCTGCCGGACGACCTGACCCGGGACGAGCTGACGCTCCCGGCCCTCTCGGAGCCGGAGATCGCCCGGCACTACACCCGGCTCTCCCAGATGAACTGGGCCATCGACGCCGGGCCCTATCCGCTGGGGAGCTGCACGATGAAGTACAACCCCAAGTTCACGGAGGACGTCGCCGCCGACCCCAACGCCGCGGTCCACCCGGACCGCAGCGCCGAGTCGGTCCAGGGGAACCTCGAACTCCTCCACGGGCTCCAGGAGCAGCTCGCGACCATCGGCGGGATGGACGCCGTCACGCTCCAGCCGCCCGCGGGAGCCGCCGGTGAGTTCACCGGCATCCTCGTCGCGAAGAAATACCACGAGGCGCACGGCAACGACCGCAGCGAAGTGATCGTCCCCGCATCCGCCCACGGGACCAACTTCGCCACGGCCGCGATGGCTGGCTACGACGTCGTCGAACTGCCCTCCGGCGAGGACGGGCGCGTCGACCTCGACGCCCTCGAGGCTGCCGTCTCCGAGGACACCGCCGCGCTCATGCTCACCAACCCGAACACGGTCGGGCTCTTCGAGCGTGACATCGAGGAGATCGCCGAGATCGTCCACGACGCGGGCGGGCTCCTCTACTACGACGGCGCGAACCTCAACGCCCTGCTGGGTCGCGCGCGGCCCGGCGACATGGGCTTCGACATCATGCACTACAACGTGCACAAGACGTTCGCGACGCCGCACGGCGGCGGCGGCCCGGGCGCCGGCCCGGTCGGCGTCGTCGACCAGCTCGCCGAGTACCTGCCGACGCCGCGCGTCCGTGAAACGGACTCCGGCGCCGGCTACGAGCTGTTCGACCCCGAGAACTCCATCGGCAAGGTCCAGGGCTTCCTCGGCAACTGGCTCGTCCTCGTGAAGGCGTACGCGTACATTGCGCGGCTGGGCGACGAGGGGCTCCTCGACGCCTCCGCGAAGGCCGTCCTCAACGCGAACTACCTCGCGGAGCAGATCGACCTCGACATCCCGCACGGTCCGTTCCACCACGAGTTCGCCGCCACCGCCGGCGACCGCGACGCCGCCGACGTCGCCAAGCGCATGCTGGACTACGGCGTCCACCCGCCGACGACGAAGTGGCCCGAGATGGTGCCCGAGGCCATGCTGACCGAGCCGACGGAGATCGAGGGGAAGACCTCGCTCGATAACCTCGCCGAGGCGTTCAACCTCGCGTACGCCGACAGCGACGAGGTCCTCGAGAGCGCGCCGAACCGGACGACCGCCGCCCGGATCGACCAGGTGTCGGCCGCCCGCGACCCGCAGCTCTCCTGGCGCGCCATCGACACCGACGCCGACGCGAATTAGGCGTCGGGTTCGGTGTTGCCGAAGCAGTCACAGGTACGGCTTTCAGGTTGTTTCTGTTGATCTGGTCGAAATTAACCATCTCCGGGTCAGTTAGTACAGATTACGTTGGTGTTGCCTGTTTCACTTTTCCTAACTTCTCCCGTACAGCGTTCGAGATACAGGGCCTGCCCTGTCCGTCTGTGTTACCATACAGCAAGCGATATGGGACAGACAGAATATTTTACCAAAGATTGGCTCTCTATGGGACGCAACAGATATTTTTCCAACCACCGCAGCACGGCCTGAACGGGGTGGATCGACATCCGTAAGGAATCAACAGCGTCGCTCATGTCGGTGAGGGGTTCGGTGTTCAGCACCGGCCGGAGTGGCCACCGGCTGATTGCTCCGAATAGTAAAATCGTGATTAGTAAAATCACGATTTAGATAATCCATAGAATTATCTTGAAGGGGCACGAAGCATAGATATGGAAGCGCCTCCGTTCGTGAATCGCCGGGAAGAACTCGACACGTTTTCTTCGCGGTTCAAGAGTGATTCAGCGGAGCTAATCGTCATCTACGGACGGCGACGACTCGGGAAGAGTGCGCTCGTCCGAAAAGCGATCGAGGATCGGGAAGACGCGGTGTACTGGCAAGCGACTGAGGAGACTCCGGACGTACAACTTTCCGATTTTGTCGCCACCGCCAGTGAAACGTACCCCCAATTAGCGGATATTCAGCGCGACTGGGAGGCCTTACTCCGAGCACTCGGTCGTGAAGACGCTATCGTCGTGCTCGACGAATTTCTGTATTTGGTCGAGTCGGACGACGCACTCCCGTCGAAGGTGCAGCGGGTCTGGGATCTTCATCTGGAAGACACCGAGATGACGCTCGTTCTCGTGGGATCGTCTATCTCGGTTATGGAGGAGAAAGTCCTCGGGGGTGGAAGTCCCCTCTACGGTCGTCGAACGGCAACTATCGACTTACCGCCCCTCGCGCTCGAACACGCACGCGAGCTGTATCCTGTCGAGGACCCTGACGGAGTGCTCCGATCGTGGGGTGTGTTTGGGGGATCACCATACTATCTCCGGGCGTTGTCGCAGGACGAACCACTCTCGGAGAACATCCAGTCGTTGCTCCTCTCCGAGCACGGTGTGCTCCACAACGAACCCGAATTCCTGCTCCGGACGGAGTTCGGGATCCATGAACCGCAAACGTACTACACGATACTCCGCGCGATCGCGACCGGGAAACGGAAAGCAAACGAGATCGCCTCGTTCGCTGGGGTAGACTCGAATACGCTCGGCTCCTACCTCTCGAAGCTTCGTCGACTCAGACTCGTCGAACGCGATATCCCGGTAACAGCGGATCCGAACGCGACGCGAAAGAGTCGATATCGATTGAAAGAGCCGCTGTTTCGGTTCTGGTTCCGGTACGTCTACGGACGGACCGGCGAACTCGCTCAACTCGGTCGTGACGCGTACGAGGAGATCGTTGCACCGACGTTCACGGACTACATGGGCCCGATGTTCGAGCAAGTGTGCCAGAACGCGCTCCCGGATCTGGTTCCGAAGACCTACCGTGGTATCGGGTACTGGTGGCATCAACAGCACGAACTTGACGTCGTTGGGCTCGCGAGCGATGGGACGCTCGTCGCCGGCGAGTGCAAGTACACGACCCGAGAGATGCACGAAGGTGATCTCGCTGATCTCGAGCGGAGTGGTGATCGTGTCGAGTGGACACCACCGGAAGGGAGTGACCTCACGTATCACTACTGCTGTTTCTGTCGCTCAGGTTTCTCGGAGGGGCTCAAACGGACCGCTGAGAAGAGAGACGATGTCTCGTTATTCACTCCTGCCGAGATCGTCGAGACCGGTGCGAGATAGGACGCAGGATACTGTCGGAATTGACAACTATTAGTACAATCTGTCACTCTCTGGGCTGTACAGCGGTTCTATTCATTAAGGGGGCCATTTGTTACGCTTTACTGTGGCTGAATGAGCTGTTAGAACTCCTGTGCGAATCTATCAGTAGTAGTTCACGGTTGTAAGCCCAATAAAGCACTTTCTGTGACAATCCCATCTGCAAATTGATGAAAGGTTTGCCCCGTCGGAAAGCCCTCCAAATGAGCGCTATTGCGATAGTATCGGGAATAGCGGGGTGTGCTTCACAGAACAGCTCACCCTCGCCATCGAAAACGGACACCGATTCGACGTCACAAACCGACTCCTCCACCCCGACTGAGACACCAATTCCGAGGGAGCAAATTACCGAGTATGAATCTTTAACGGACAGAGGTCAAGACCTGTTTCAGACACTTCTGTCTCAAGATACGATCGAAAAACCGACGGACAGGGTCCCCACGAAACTGTGGGAGGCAGAGTACGTTCGGTACGAGGGTAATGTGTACTCGATTCCAAAAACAGATGCTGGCCGTTATATTGCCGAGTACACCTTGTACTCGTCATCCACCAAGAAAACCGAAGTCGACAACGCTGAACTCGTTACCTACACTGACTTATCTGAGGAGGCCAAGAACGCGTTCAAGCAGTCACTCAATGAAGGGCAATACACGGTCAGAGGCGAGACTCTCCCAGGGAACCTCGACGAAGCTCGATTCGTGAAATACGATGGGGAGTATTACGAACTCCGTGTTGCAGTCGCAGATATTCGGGTGTGGACGATCTCCGTAACGAAGGTCAGTGGTTGATGATACGTAAAGGTAGAAACACCTGCTGTAGCGGCCTCGTTGATCGACCTATCAAGCGGGAATAAAACCACCACGACCTAACCTAGAGTTTCTCCGGGTTCCGGCGTCAATCTTGACTGAGGGATGTTGTCTGAAGAGAGTGTGACGGAACAGGTTATTGCTATTCACTCCGTAGTGACTACTGATTCCGAAACACTCCTAGATATTTATATTATAACGCATACACAGTAGGAGAAAGTATTTAACTAATTATAGTACTTGAAAAATATGGCCCTCCGGACGTCGCGCCGATCGGTCTTCAAAGCCATCGGAATAACCCTGTCTACATCCATAGCGGGATGTAGTACACGTCCACTGACTGCTAGGGAACGAAAAACATCCTCCTGTGATACGGTCGAAGCCAGATCCCACAGTGAACCCCCCATCACAATCCATAATAGGAGGAACGAGTCACGTGAGCTGACTATTGTTATCCACCAGAACCCTGGAAAAGAGAAGGTACTGATACTCGAAACCAGTGTTACACTATAGTAACCGTTAGAACTTTTTGCTCGGAGGCTGTTGTAAGCGGTAGTGGATC
>JBDGPU010000085.1:0-10173 GCA_042219525.1 Halopenitus sp. | reverse complement strand
GAGCAGCGCGAGCGCTCAGCGGCTGGGGCTTTCTGGGGGTGCCGAGTGGTGTCGCAAGCAGCGATAGCCGAGTTTGTTTATAAGCGCGACCGCTCAGCGGCCGAGGCTTTCGAAGCATGCTGAGTGGTGTCGCCAGCGACAGCAACCGTGTCTGTTTATAAGTACGAACGCTCAGCGGCTACCTCTTTTAAGCCATGCTGAGTGATGCCACCAGCGACGCAGCAGCCTTACTGTGTCAAACTGCTCGCAACCCTCTCCACACAAGAGTTTAAATATCAAATCGCGGCCAAGGTGTCACGGGCAAGGTGCGAGACGAGAGATACGACAATAAATGAAATGACCGAAAACGCTCAATCACTCGCGACGGCAAATCGGTCGGGGTCAGCGTCGTCGACGGGCGAGGTCAGCTTCGAGACGCCGACCGTCAGGATCACGGCGAGCACCATCAGGCCGAGGGCGACGTCCCAGCCACCGTAGCTGCGGGCGAACAGCGGGACGCCCGCGACGACGGTTTCGGGGACGAACACGTGCGTGAGGTAGACGACTTGCGGCACGGCGATGCCGACGATCATCCCGTCGCGCGTCGCATCGGGCCAGTAGAGTGCGACGAGGACGACCGGCGCGAGGAGCGCGAAGCCGGAGAAGGCGGTGCTGCCGACCTCGATGAGCGTTCCGGGACGGGTGAGACTGGCGGCGAACGCGAGGAGCGCGAAGACGGCGACGCCGACGCGGGCGACGAGGGCCTCGCGCTCCTCGCTGGCGTTCGGGCGCCAGAACGGGCGGTACAGGTCCCGGGTGAAGTAGGAGGACCCGGACAGCAGCATCGAGTCCGAGGAGGACATCATCGCCGCCATCGCGCCGGCGACGACCAGCGCCGCGAACCAGGCGGGCGTGTACTCGTTGAGGAGGACCGGGAGGACGTTCGCGCCCTCCGGCACGTCGATGGGCAGCCCGGCGGCCCACGCACCGAGCATGAACGCCGGGACGAACAGCAGCAGCACCAGGACGGGCCAGAGCGCGAACGAGCGCTTGAGGACCGTGCTCGACTCCGCGACGAAGAAGCGCTGGTTGATCTGCGGGAACATCGTCACGCCGAACGCGATGGTGACGGCCGTCGAGATGATGAACTGCGGGGTGTAAAGCCCCGTTCCGAGCGCGGCGAAGTCGGGCCGCGCGCTGACCATCGCCTCCGTCGCTGCGCCGACGCCGCCGACACCTGAGAGCACCCAGGCGACGGCGACCCAGACGACCGAGAGCATGAAGAGGCCCTGCACGGTGTCGGTCCACGCGACGCCGCGGAGCCCCGAGAGCACGACGTAGACGATCATGAAGCCGGTGATGAGCGCCGCGCCACCCCAGTACGGAACCGCGCCGCCCGTCAACCCGACGATGGCCTCGCCCGCGCCCATCTGCTGGAGCATGACGTACGGGAACAGCCAGAGGAGGCTCACACCTGCGACGAGCGCACGGAGCGCGGGCGACCCGAAGCGGTCACCGAGCATTTCGCCGAGGGTGACATAGCCCTGGCGCTGGCCGACGAGCCACTGCTTGTACCCCATCACGTACCAGAGAATCGCGAAGAGCACGCCGTCCATCACGCCCATCACGAGGATCCACTCTGGCCCTGCCGCGTACGCGATATTCGGGCCGCCGAAGAAGGTGAACGCCGACAGCAGCGTTGCGAACGTCGTGAACAGCAGCACGAGCGTGCCGACCGACCGACTCGCGAGGTAGTAGTCCTCGGCACCGCGCTCGGCAACGCGATACGCGACCAGTCCGATCGCGAGCGCGACGACGAGGTAGGCGACGATGATGCCGAGCTGGAGCACGAGATTCCCGGTTTGCAGCAGTCCCACCGCGAGGCCGCCGCTGGCTGCGCCGGGCATCAGTTGCTCCCTCCGTCAGCCTCGACGCCCATCAGCCGGTCCCACGCGCCATCCGTGAACCGGTAGAAGAGAACGGCACACAGCCCCATCCAGCCGACGTGCCACCAGAGCCAGATGGGCAGGCCGGCGACGACGTCGTCGACGCCCCACAGAAACCACGGGACGGCGAACGTCACGAGGATCGCGAACGTCGGTATCCACACCAGATCGCTCTTCGAACGAACCATTAGACATACGTTACCACTAACAAACCATTAAAAGCTACCGATGGCGAACAGAAAGCCGTATTGAAGAAAATTATTCTTCGAACCTGCTCCGAACCATGGTCGGAACAGGAAACCGATTCGACCGTTCGATCAGTTCGGAGGCCGGTACGATAGCTATTTCCGGCGCACGACCGTGGATTTTGGACGAGACGGCAGCTGCCGTCCGTTCATCATCACCATCACCCCCGGGAGGGGATTTCACATGGAAGACACAGCCAAATACCTCATCCACGTCACCATCGCGGCCGACGGCGTCGTCGAACGCAGCGACGTCGTCGGCGCGGTCTTCGGGCAGACCGAAGGCCTCCTCGGCGACGAACTGGATCTCAGGGACCTCCAGGAGTCGTCGAAAGTCGGACGTATCGACGTCGCGATCGAATCGGAAAACGGCCAATCGTTCGGCGAGATCACCGTCGCCTCCAGCCTCGACAAGGTGGAGACGGCGATCCTCGCCGCCGCACTCGAAACGATCAGCCGGGTCGGCCCCTGTCGGGCCTCCGTCGAAGTAACCAGCATCGAGGACGTCCGCGCAGCCAAGCGCCGCCGGGTCGTCGACCGCGCGAAGGAGCTACTCGCGGACGGCTTCAAGGAGACCGCACTCTCCAGCGACGAGGTCCTCGAGGAGGTCCGCGACTCGGCCCGGGTCGAAGGGATCACGGACTACAAGGGGCTCCCCGCCGGCCCTCGCGTCGGCGACTCCGACGCGGTCATCGTCGTCGAGGGCCGCGCCGACGTCCTGAACCTCCTCGACGCCGGCATCAAGAACGCGATCGCCGTGGAGGGTACCGACGTGCCGGACGCCGTCGCCGACGTGACGGAGGACCGAACGGTCACCGCCTTCCTCGATGGCGACCGCGGCGGCGAGCTGATCCTTCGCGAGCTCGGCCAGGTCGGCGACGTCGACTACGTCGCCTTCGCGCAGGCAGGCAAGTCCGTCGAGGAGCTCGACCGCGGCAGCGTCCTCGAGGGATTGCGGGGCAAGGTCCCGTACGAGACGCTCGCCGATGAGCCGAACCTCCGCGAGGCGGCCGGAGACCCTCCGACGGGGTCGCCGACGACTGAGTCGTCGACCCCAGCGGAAGACTCGGAGGGCCTCGAAGGCGCCGACACCGCCGACGCCGTCGACACCTCCGACACAGCCGACGCCGTCGACGGTGCCGACACCGCCGACGCCGATGCCGACGAGGCTGACGCGGAGGTTATGAACGACCTCGTCGAGGAAGTCGCGAAATCAGCTGGGAGCAACGAGATGGGCGCGACCGCCGATTCGACCGCCGACACGACCGGGAGCGGAGCCAGCGCGGACGTCGGTCCAATCGACGCGACCGCGGAGGCGGACGCAACGGACCCCGGCGCGGAAGTGTCCTCCGACGCCGACGTGGAATCAGCGCAGGGGGCCGAGGCGGACGCGAAGTACGACCTGTCCGCCGGTTCGTCGACGGACTCGGAATCGACCACGGAGTCGGGAGCGGCTGTCGACTCGGGAGCGGCTGTCGAGTCGGAATCGGTTGCGGAATCGGTGTCCCTTGCCGAGTCAGAGTCGGTTGCCGAATCGGAGTCGGAGTCGGAAGCTGAAGCGGAGTCGAACAACCTCCGTGACCACGTCCGGGCGGTCGTCGGCGGGAGTGGGCACGCACGACTGCTCGACCGGGACGGCGTCGTCCTCGACGAGGTCGACGCCGACGACGCGTTCGACGCCGTCGAGTCCGCCGACCCCGTTCCCCACGCGGTCGTCGTCGACGGCGAGATCGACCAGCGCCTCCTGGACGTCGCGGCCCAGCGCGGCGTCCCGGAGCTGTTCGGCACCGGCAACGGCGAGTTCGTCAAACAGCCCATTGGGACCCGCGTCCGCTCGGCTGCGGACCTCGGTATCGAGGCCTGAATCGGGCTGCGGCGCTGTTTCTTTTGCTGGCGTCCGCCGTCGGCAGCGACGGCATCGGTGAGTCGCCGGCTGGGGTAGGCGCCGGCTGGGATAGGCGCAGACTGGGGTAGGCACCGACTGGGAAGTCGTCGACTCGGTAGGACGAACTATCGGTCGAATCGATAGCAGAGCGCGTCGCCGTCACCCTCGGCGTACGCGTCCGGGCGTCTGTCGACGACCTCGAAGCCGAGGTCGTCGTAGAGCGACCGTGCCGCGTCGTTCTCGGGTGCGACCAGCAGCGTCACCGGGCCGGTGGTTTCCGCGAGCACGGTTTCCAACAGCCCGCGAGCGCGTCCCTCGCGGCGTGCCTCCGGGAGCACCACCATCTCGGCGAGGTGGATCGCGACCTCGCCGTCGACCGGGAGAAGATAGCCGACGGGAGTACCCGCGGTGTCGACGGAGACGCGGAGTGCGTCGACCGCGAGCCCGTACTCGAGCAGGTCGGGGCTCGGCTCGCGGAGGTGTTGCTGGATCCGAGCGAGGACCTCGGCCTCCTCGGGACGGGCACGTCGCACGCGCGGGTCCGGGGTGAACGCCGCCTCGGATCCGGATCGGTCGTCGGTCGGGGGTGCGTCTGACGTGGTCATGGCAGCGGGAAGAAGACGGTTGCGAGGCCGACGGCGACCAGCGCGCCGGTGAGCGTCGCGAGGAAGTTGACCATTTGATTGCCGATGCGGTCCCCCTCGACGAGCGCGCCGAGGAGGCTGTCGGCGGTCATCCCCGCGAAGCCCGCGAAGACGACGACGCCACCGCCCACGAGCGGGCCGCCGAGGGGCATCCCGGCCGCGGCCAGCAGCCCGATCAGGAGCGCGCCGCCGATGCCGGCGAGTTCGCCCTGGGGCGTCACCGCGCCGTCGGTGCCGGGCTCGACGCGCTCGAACGTCGTCACGAGCCGCGGGTGGTCGAAGAGCCCGCCGATCTCCGAGGAGAGCGTGTCGGCCATCGCCGTCGCGACCGCGCCCGCGAACGCGTACGCGAAGACGAATCCCGGAAAGTCGACGTGCTGGGTCGCCGCGTAGCCGACGACCGCGGCGAGCGCGACGGCGGAGTTCGCGAGGACGTTACCCGTGCCGCGAGCGCCCTGGTTTTCCTGGGCGACGCCGCGAGCGGCCTTCTCCTCGAACCGGAACTTGGACGCGAGGCCGCCGACCGCGTAGAAGGCAATGAGGACGACGAACCAGCCGACGCCACCGAGCACGATCGTCAGCAGTCCGAGGAGGACGCCGGTCAGCATCCCCGCGATGGAGGCCGTGCCGAGGGCGTAGGAGACGTAGCCGAGCCCGACGGTGACGCCGAGCGCCAGCACGATGCCCTCGGGGCTGACGGTCCGGACGAGTTCGGCGAACAGCCAGAGGAGGAAGCCGGTCGAGAGGATGACCACGGGGTCGTCGCGAGCGAGGAACACCGCCCGGAGGAGCGCTCCCGCGAGGGCGCCGACGGCCGCGAGGAACGCGAACAGCGGCAGGTCGAGCGCCGCGCCGATCTGGAGGACGATGGCGACCTGTGCGGCCACGCCGCCGAGGAACCCGCCAACGACGAAGCCGGTGACGAGCAGGAAGTCGTCGTCGGTCGCCAGCCGGGTCACCTCCTTGCCGACGTTGCCGACGGCGACGACGAGGACGGCGGCGGCGAAGACGAACGTCGGCATCGGGACCGCAGGGATCGTCGCAAATAGCGCGAGCCCGGCGGCAGCAAGGGAGAACCCGGCCAGGCCGTTGAGTCGGCGATCGCGTCGGTCGCCCGGGCGAGCGAACAGCTCGAAGAGCGGCCCGTCGCGAACGCCGAAGGCGGCGAGGGCCGCAACGAGGACGAACGGGCCGGCTGCAGCCTGCCCTAGCTGGGGGGCCACGAGCGCGAGCAGCGCGACGGTGGCGAAGGCGCCGGCCCGTCGAAGCCTCGAAGTCACGTATCCCGGATATCGGCGACGCGCACTTAACGGTCCCGACATGCGGGCTTTCGGGATGATACCGCGATCCACACGCCTGCGTGGGGATCAGAGTCGGGGCCGGAGTCGCCGGTGGTCAACTGGCTAAACGGTAGGTCCGGGGTGGGAAGCCGCGGCCCCGAGCAGCGGTGGACCCCGAGCAACGGTGGATCCCCAGACCCCCGCGTTTTTGCATTCGGCTACCGTCCTGTCGACCGTGGGAGCGTACGACGCCTATCTCGCGGTGCGCCATCGGCTCCACGACGCGGAGTCGCCCAGTCACGTCGCCGTCGTCATCACGGAGCGGGACCTGCTGGAGCAGGGCGCCTACGACACCCTCGAACGCTTCCTGACCTGGGCCGTCGAGTACGGCGCCGAGCGCGTGACGGTGATGGTCTCCGTCCTCGACGAGGCCGTCGTCTCGACGCTCACCCGCCAGCTCAGCGACCTCGACGCGCCCCGGCAGGTCGCCGTGCGCGGCCCGGACGACACTGAGCGCGCGGACGCGCCGATCACGATCAGCATTGGTCTCGGCGGCAAGCGCGAGTTCGCCGACGCCGTCCAGGAGATCGCGGCTGACGTCGACGCCGGCGACCTCGACCCGGACGAGATCGACGGGGCCGAGATCACGGACCGGCTGGTGTTCCCCGCGGAACCGGACCTGCTGATCAAGACGGGCGCCGAGCGACTTTCCGACTTCGCTATCTGGCAATCGGTGTATTCTGAGCTCTACTTCACCGACGTCAACTGGCGCGACTTCCGGAAGCGCGACTACCTGCGCGCGGTGTTGGACTATCAGAACCGACAACGTCGCTTTGGGCGATAAGGACTCGATCTGCGCTGTTTCCAAGTATTCCTGATACTGGGTTCGCAGCTAATCCTTTCTCGGGAGCGGCCGGGTTTGCCCGATGGTCGCGCTATTCTTCGGTTGAGTGGATGTCGTCGCCAGCGTCACCACTCAGCATGCTTTTAAATTCCCAGCCGCTGAGCAGTTGCTTAACACGTGGTTTGTTTGGTCGGCGTCGCTAGCGGCACCACTCAGCACCCCCAGAAAGCCCCAGCCGCTGACCGCTCGCGCTGCTCGCTGCGCGCCTCGCCAGCTCACTCGCTTCGCTCGTTCGCTGGCTCAGTGCTTACGTCGCAGGGCGTCCCGCTCAGCGGCTGCCCCTTTCAGTCCCGCCCAGGAGTGGTGGCTGGCGCGTCGCTCTCGGCGGTCACCGCGCCAGCGTCGTCCGCCGGACAATCGGCGTGCGGTGCGGTTGCGGTGCTGTCGCGGTCGCGGTTGCGGTTGCTGTGGCGGTCCTGGCGGACTGAAAGGGCGACGGCCGGTCGCGCCGGAGGGAAGTCGCTGAATCGACCCCTATCCGCGCCGGGCGGTGCTGAGAGGCGCGGATATGTCGTTCAGCGACCGCGAGCGGCCGAGGGCTTTCTGGGTGTTTGCGGTGCTGTCGAGATCAAGACCGTATCACCTGTTCAAATCACCATATAAAGAGCGGCCGAGGGCTTCCGAGGAGTCTGCGGTGCCGTCATGACCACGACCGTATCACCTGCTCAAATCATCTTATAAAGAGCGGCCGAGGGCTTTCTGGACGTTTCCGGAGCTGGCAAGTATGGCAGCGTCTGTATCTTTAAATATAGTTTATAAACGAAAGCGGCCGAGGAGCGTCAAACAGCCCACATCGCCGTCGAGAGAACGAACGGAGAAGTCATCCGGAATTCGACGAGCAAATTCGACTGAACGGTCGCCATCTATAATCACCTGTGCGCCGAGGTACGAACGCATGTCAGCAGAGCAAGTCGTCGAGCTACTCAAGAAGGCGTACAGCGACGAGATTGAAACCGTGATGAACTACCAGTCGAACTCGATCGTCCTCGACGGCGTCCGGGCCGAGGAGATCAAGGAGAGCCTCAAGGCGGACGTCCAGGAGGAGCTCGGGCACTCCGAGATGCTCGGCCAGCGGCTCAAGCAGCTCGACGCGCGGCCGCCGGGGTCCGCCGAGTTCGAGGCGCAACAGGACGCCCTGCAGCCGGTCGAGGATTCGACGGACGTGCTCTCGGTGATCGAGGGCGTCATCGACGCCGAGGAGGACGCCATCGAGACCTATCGCTCGCTCATCACGGCGGCGGAGGAGGCGGACGACCCGGTGACGGAGGACCTCGCCGTCACGCTTCTCGCCGACGAGGAAGCGCATCTGACCGAATTCAAGGGTTTCCGGAAGGAATACCGAAAGGACTGACGCCGCTGCCGTCGGAAACCGACTAACGCTTCGTCATGCTTTTTACTGCTCCCTCGAAGGAATGGACATGAGCGAGAGCGACAAATATCCGGCCGAGTCCGATCGTCGACGGTTCGTGAAGGGTGTCGTCGGCGGGGCGGCGCTGGCGGGCGTCGGCACCGCGGGGTCGGTGACGGTCAACTCTCTAACTTCGGCTAGTGGTGCTGGTGGTGGCCAAACGACGGCGATGGCCATCGAGAACACGGGCGGTCCAGCACCGCGTGGCATGCCGCAGATCCCGGTGGAGATCACCGACGACGGCTATCTCCGTGGCAAGTGGCCGAAGGTCACCACCGAAAAACAGCAGGGTGTCCAGGTGAAGGTCGCCAAGGAGGAGATGCCGGGGGGCGTCACCTACGCCGGCGAGTGGTTCCAGTACTGCGGGCTGGAGGGCTACGAGAACATCGAGCCCACCTTCGAATCGGACAACATCTTCCGGGCGTCGTCGACCGGCTACGACTGGCAGACCCAGGAGTACGAGGCCGGCGAGAAGGTTCGCGCTGATTCCTTCGAGAACTACAAGCAGTGGGGCAACGGTATCGGGAAAGCCGGCGTCGGCAAGCCCATCTCCGCGACGTGGCGCTCCAAGGACGCCGACAACACGATCCCCGTGACGGTCATCCGCTCCGACCTGATCAAGGAGGCCGCGAAGGATAGCAAGTGGCTGCAGGAATCCACCGAGAAGGGGTTCATCGCCTGGCTCAACGTCTGTACCCACTTCTGCTGTGTCCCGGGCTACAAAACGACCCAGGACTCGGCCAGTTACGGCGCCGCCAACGGTGTCTACTGTCCGTGCCACCAGTCGACCTACGACCCGTTCACTATCGTCGAGACCATCTTCGTCGCCAACCCCCGCCCCGAAGACTGATCGGCGCGTCGCCGTGGCTGACCGTCGGTTTTCTTCCGATTTCCCACCCGCAGTAGCTCGGCAAACTGTCTCGGCTTCGCCTCCGAACCCTGGTCCCGATCCGCACGACCGAACCCCTTATTCGGGTCCGGCGACTACTTTTCGGTGGACAGAGGGAGCCCGACTCCCGTGCGCGTTCGCGCATGAGGAAAGTCCCCCCACCGGCTGGACAGGCGACCGGGCACAAGCCCGGAGTCGGAGACGGCTGGCTCTGGAACAGCAACGACACCCCCCGCCCCGACCGATGAGGTGCGGTGGCCGCACTCGCGGCCGCCGGCGCTCGCGGCCTCGCCGCAAGCGCGCGAACCGACCCGCAAGGGAAGGGAGTTAACCCACCGAGGGCGCGTGGTGCCTCGCACCACGTTCGGCGGTCGCGGCCTCGCCGCGACCGCGACGGGCGGGAAGGGATGGAACGGCGAATCCTCGCCGGTGCAAGTCCGTGCCATTAGGTAGTCCGGCCAGGGCACGGACGCTTAGCCGAATGTTGGGCCGAACAGAAGGGGGCTTACTCCCCTCAGTCCGTTCTTTCAGTCGTAAGCGAAGCGGCTAGTCGTTGATTTTTGTGCGTGAGCAGCGATGGTGCTATTCTCCGGAGCCGGTACCGTTGGGAGCGACGTCGCCCCGTGCATTTTGAAAGAAGCAACCGCTGAGCGGTTATACTTATAAATGAAGTCGGTTATCGTCGCTTGCGACACCACTCGGCATGCCCTGAAAGCCACAGCTGATCGGTTGCGTCTATGAACGGAGTCGGCTGTCGTCGCTTGCGACACCACTCAGCATGCCCAGAAAGCCCCAGCCGCTGAGCGGTCGCTTAATACGTGGTTTGTTTGGTCGGCGTCGCGAGCGGCACCACTCAGCATGCCCAGAAAGCCCCAGCCGCTGAGGCGCTCGCGCTGCTCGCTGCGCTCCTCACCCGGCTCCTCGCTCACTGCGTTCGCTCGCTCGCCGGGTTGCGGTGCTTACTTCGCAGGGCATCCCGCTCAGCGGCTGCCC
>JBDGPU010000107.1:0-10252 GCA_042219525.1 Halopenitus sp. | reverse complement strand
ACTTCGCAGGGCGTCCCGCTCAGCGGCTGCCCCTTTCAGTCCCACCCTGGAGTGGTGGCCCGAGCGTCGCTTGCGGCGGCCACCGGGCCAACGTCGCATGCCGGAAAGCCGGCGTGCGGCGCGGCTGCGGTTGCGCTACTGTCGCGTTGCCGTTGCCGTCGCGGTTGCCGTGTCGTCCTGGCGGACTGAAAGGGCGACGGCCGGTCGCGGTGTAACGGAGTCGTTGAGTGACCCCTATCTAGACCTGGCGGTGTCTTCGCGAGCAGCGAGAGACCGCAGGTCTCTCGGGCAGCCGGCGCGCGACGCGCGCCGGCGACGAAGCGAGCGAAGGGCCGGAAGTCGCAGCCCGGACCCGTCCGTCGGGGGGTGCGGAGAGACGCAACGGAAGCCCGGACTGTCTTCCGAGGCGGAGAGGTCCAGATATGTCGCTCAACGACCGCGAGCGGCCGAGGGCTTTCTGGGTGTTTGTGTTGCTGGCAAGCGCAGCAGCGTCTGCACCTTTAGATGCGGTTTATAAGCAAGAGCGGCCGAGGGCTTTCAAGGTGTATGCGTTGCTGACAGGCGCAGCAGCGTCTGCATCTTTAAATACGGTATATAAGTAAGAGCGGCCGAGGGCTTTCCGGGAACTGTGGTACAGTCTAGCAGCGTCTGCACCATCGTGTGTAATTTAAAAGACAAACCCGCTCAGAACACCCCGAAAACGCACGCCGAAAAAGGAATACGCCGCTTCAGTCGCTGAATTCGTCGATAAGCTCGGGCACCACGTCGAACAGGTCACCAACGATTCCGTAGTCGGCGATGTCGAAGATGGGCGCGTTGGGGTCGGTGTTGATCGCGATGATCGTGTCCGAGCCCTTCATGCCGGCGACGTGCTGCACGGCGCCCGAAATCCCGATGGCGAGGTAGACGTCCGGCGTGACGACCTTGCCGGACTGGCCGACCTGCCGGTTCTTCGGCAGCCAGCCGTTGTCGACGATGGGTCGGGACGAGGAGAGCGTCGCGTCGAGCGTGTCCGCGAGGTCCTCGATCAGTTCGAGGTTCTCCTCCTCCTCGATGCCGCGGCCGATGGAGACGAGGAACTCAGCTTCGGAGATGTCGACGTCGCCGCCGCCGACCTCCTCGAAGCCTTTGACCTCGGCGCCGAGCTGGCTCTCGTCGACGTCGACGTCGGCGGCGACGATTTCGGCGTCGCCGGTGCCCTCCGCCGCGGGCCACTCGCCGCCACGGATCGAGAGCGCGTAGCGGTCGCCCGTGACGTCGACGGTCGTCTCGACCTTCGAGCCGTACATCTCGCGGGTGACCGTGAGCCCGTCGTCGGCGTCGAACGCGACGGCGTCGGAGACGTAGGGGACGTCGAGGCTCTCCGCGACCGCCGGCGCGTAGTCGAGGCCGTTGACGGAGTTGGGGAACAGCAGCGCGGTCGGTTCGAGGTCAGCGTCGAGGCTCTCGACCGCCTGCTGGTAGACGCCGTGGTCGAACTCCTCGCCGTGGTCGACCGTGTGGATGGCGTCGACCCCGTCGCGGTTCAGCTGGTCCGCGAAGCCGTCGACGTCGCCGGAGACGACCGCGACGTGCAGCTCGCCGCCGAAGGCGTCGGCCAGCTCTCGCCCGGCGGTGACCAGTTCGTGGGAGACGTCGCGCAGTTCGCCGCGGCGGTGCTCCGCGACGGCGAGGACAGCGGCGTCGCTCATTCTGCCACCCCCTTCTCGCGAAGGACCTCAGCAAGCTTCTCGGCCGTCTCGCTCGGGTCACCCTCGAAGAACTCGGCCTGGGATTCGCTCTCCGGCTCGTACATCTCGGTCAACGTCAGCTGGCTCGCCACGTCGCCCGTGTCGAGTCCGAGGTCGCCCAGGTCGCGCGTTGCGATCTCCTTCCGCTGGGCCTGTCGGATGCCGCGCAGGCTGGCGTAGCGCGGCTCGTTGATCCCGGTCTGGACCGTGAGCACGGCGGGCAGGTCGACGTCGGTCAGCTCCTCGACGCCGCCCTCCAGCTCGCGCCGGACGTTCGCCACGTCGCCCTCGAGGTCGAGCGCGTTGACGACGGCGGCGTGCTCGAAGCCGATGCGGTCCGCGAGCGCGACGCCCGTCGCGCCGAAGCTGTCGTCGGCCGCCTGGACGCCCGAGAGCACGAGGTCGGGGTCCTCCTCCTCGACGACCGCCTCGAGCAAGCTCGCCTTGCCCGCGACGTCGAGGAATTCCTCCTCGATGCCGTCGTCCCAGACGCGGACGGCGCGGTCGACGCCCTTCGCGAGCGCCATCCGAATGGTCTCCTCCGCGCGCTCCGGGCCGATGGTCACCGAGACGACCTCGTCGGCGGGGCCGTCCTCTGACAGCTGGACGCCGGCCTCGACGGCGTAGTCGTCCCACTCGTTCAGGTCGTACTCGAGGTGCTCCTCGGCGACTTCGGTCCCTTCGATCTCGAAGTCGTCGTCGACCTCGGCGACCTCCTTGACGGTCACGAGAACCTTCATGGACGATTCTTTCCGGGAAGCACTGTAAGACCTTTCGGAACGGGCGACATCGCAGGGGAAGTTGATCCGGGGTGTCGGTTACATCGCCGTCGACGCTCTACGCTGTCGACTCCCCGTCCTCGCCGTACTCCGGCAACGAGATGAGGTTTTCGCGCCCGAGCCGGAGCTTCTCGACGCGCCCCTCCTCGGCCATCGAGGAGAGGAGCTGGGACACCTTCGCGTCGGACCAGTCGGTTTCCTCGACGATGTCGGCCTGGCGCATCCGGCCCCCGTTGCGTTCGAGTAGCCGTTCGACGCGCTCCGCGTCCGAGAGCAGCGAAAGGTCCTCCTCCGCTTCGCCTCCGGCGCCGGGTTCGGCGCCCGCCTGCCCGCCCGCAGGACCCTCGGCGGATCCGGCCTCGCCACCGGCCGGCGGGCCCGCATCTGGCTCGGTCCCCCTGCCTGTCCCGGCCTCGGCCCCTGCACCGGCGCCGTTGCCCGCGGCCGCACCGTTGCCAGCGACGGCTCCGGTGCCCTCGGCGGTCCCACCGCTCGCCTCGCCGGCTTCGCCCGCGCCGTTTCCGGGTTCGACCGCGACCCCCGCGCCGCCGGCTGCTTCACCGGGCTCCCCACCGGGCGTCGGGCCTCCCGGTCCTGCCACGCGGCGGTACGCGAACAGCCCGATGACGACGATGAATCCCGCGAGCACGACGGCGCCCGCGAGAAGCAGCCACGGGGGCTGACTGCTGACCGCCGTCTTCGAGTAGACCACCTGGACGTACTGGTTCGGGCCGAACGTCCGCGGGCCCTCGATGACGACGGCGTTCTCCTGGAGGGAGACGGAGACGCCGGGCGTCGAGGACACCTGATACCGGTTGGGCGTCTCGATGACCAGCCGCTGGTTGGCTTCGAGCGTCCGGAGCCAGGTGCCGTTGTTCTCCGTCCGGAACACGTCGCCGAGCCGGAGCTTCTTGCCGTCCTGTTCGAGGAAGTTCGTCCAGACGAACCGCAGCTCGAGCGTGCCGACGGCGACGACGGACTCGTCCTCAACGTCCGGCGTCCTGTCGATCGACGCCTTGCGCTCGACGCCCTGGATCGCCATCTTCCGGCCGGTGCGCTCCGCGGCCCCGGCTGCGAGATTACGATAGAGGTCCGCGGAGGGGCCGACCATGCCACTCTCGAAGTCCTCGGCGATGGCCTCGAACGCCGCCGTCTCGTTCTCGTCGGTAAGCTTGTACCTGACCGACACCGTCCACTCGGCGTTCGTGTTCGGTTGCAATCGGATGTGGAACGTCGTCGACGGCGTGACCTCGAACCCGTCGGCCTGCAGAACGATGCTGTCGGTTCCAACGTCGTCGACAGCGCTGTCGGATGCCGTGGCGGCCGCCACGGCGCTGCTCGTCTCCCCACCGTTGCCGCCGGCCGCGACGCCGGCCGTCGCCCCAGCGACCACGAGGAGCATGGCCAGAACGACAGGGAGGGCGTGTCGCCGCATACAACGGTGAGTATCAGCCATCCGGCAAAACGCTTTCCATCGCCTGTGTTCCAACGAAAGCGACGGCGGGCTCGCGGGTTCCGGAACGCTCCGATGGCCGAGCGAAGTCGATCCGACGAGTAGGTGGATTTTTGCGCCCGGACTGTTGACAATACGACGATGAAACCCCTCCCCGTGCTGCTGTCGTTGCTGTTGCTCGCAGCGCCGGTCGTCGCCGCGGTCGGACCGATGGACGGCCACGCCGGCGACGTTGCGGGCGATGTTGCGGGTACTTCCAGTGCCGACGCCGCGGCGGCCGGGCCAGCGGACGCGACGACCAACGGCGTGACGGCCACCGGGGGCGTCGACGCAGTCCAGGGGACCGCCAACGGGACGAGCGTTCAGAACGAGACCGCCCCCGGCTACAACGTGCTGTCGCTGCCGGCGGACGCGGACACTTCCTGGAGTATCACCGGCCATAGCGCGAATCTGGGGCCCGCCAGCGAGCTCGAGGTGATGCGCACGACCGGGCGGATGCAGACCGAGGAAATTCGCGCGCACATCGAGAGCGCGTCGACCCTGGAGGAACGCCAGCGACGGATCGTCGCCGCCGAGAGCAGCATCCGGCAGGCGGAGGTCAGCCTCCACCAGCGCCAGCGTCGCGCGATCAAGGCCCACGCTGCAGGGAAGATCAGCAACGCGGAGTTGCTCATCGAGCTGGGTCGGATCGCGCTGCGTGCCGAGATTCTCGCCGAACGCCTGGACGTGGTGAAGAACCTGGCCGACGAGACGGAGGGATTCAACCTGGACACGGAGAACCTCCAGCTCCGCCTCGCCGTCTACCAGGGACCGATTCGGTCGCTCGCAGTCGACATCGTCCGCGGCGAGGCCGACCCGAACCGCGTGTTCGTCGAATCGACGACCAACGGGCTGGTGCTTGCGACCATCATCGGCGACACGTACGTCCGAGAAGTGTACCGTGGGGACAAGTGGGACCGCGGCGCGAGCGGCTTCGAGGACGTCTCCGACGCGCGCAACGTGACCACGTCGGCCTATCCCAAGATCTCCGACTCCGACACCAGCACGCTCGGGTCCGGGACGCCGGTTCGCGTCACCCTCAACCACGACCCCGGCCAGCTCCGGACGTTCGTCAGTGCCGGCGACGGCGGCGTGTTCGTCGAGCACCAGACCCGCGACCTGAAGAAATTCACCGAGGGCGAGACCCTGAACACGACCCAGGACGGACTGAACCTTACCATCGAACGCACCTACGCCGGCGGGCCCGTTCGCGTCACCGTCGTCGACACGGAGACCGGCAAGCCGATCCAGGGCGCGACCGTCACCGTCGCCGCCGATCAGGGAGAGAGCACGGAGGTCGGGACGACGAACGAGGAGGGCCAGCTCTGGATCCTTTCCCCTGGTGACTCCTACCGCGTGACCGTCATCGACGACCCGCGCGTCGCGCGCCTGACCGGCATCGAACCCATGGCGCCGCCGCGAGTCGAGGAATAGCGGTAGTCGCAGCGCGGCACCCTGCTGGCCGTATCTTTTTATCCGATACCGCGCCAGACGGCGTGTGACGCTGGAGTCTACGACGACGGGGATCACGGCGACCAGGCCTCCAGGCGCGGCCATCACACGCGACGCTCACAGTGACGGCGAGGGCGACAGCGACAGCGCCGGCACCAGCGACGGCAACAGCACTAGCAACGGCAACAGCACCAGCGACAGCAGCACCACCAGCGACAGCCACGACGAAGACGACACCAAACGCGCGATCGCCCCGATCGGGACGATCCTCCTCGTCGCTATCGCGGTGATCCTCGCCGCGGGCGTCGGCGCGGCCACGTTCGGCGGCGCGCCGCTGCAGGAGCCGGCACCGACCGCGTCGCTATCGCTGTCGGCGGACGGCGACGAGCTCACGATCCGCCACCTCGCGGGCGACTCGCTCGAAACCGAGGATCTCCGACTCGAGGTAACCGTCGATGGCGACCCGCTCGCTCACCAGCCGCCAGTGCCGTTCTTCTCCGCGACGGGGTTCCGGCCTGGGCCGACCGGCGCGTTCAACGTCGCTGGCGACACGACCCTCTCACCCGGCGAGACGGCGTCGCTCCGGATCGCAGGCACGAACTCGCCACTGCCGTCGCCCGGCGACCGCGTCGAGGTATCAGTGTACAGCGAGGGCTATCGGATCGCGCGACTCACGGCACACGTACGATGACCGACCAGCAAAAGCGGCGTGGGGGGTTACTCCTCGGGGACGGTCGCGGCCGTCGTGATCGCTTTCGGGCTGCCGGGTTTCGCCTGCTGGATGTGGTGCTCGTACGAGGCGAAGCCGGCTTCCTCGAACATGCGGTCGGCCTCTTCCTCGTCGTAAAACAGCATGATGGCGTCGGCGACCTTCTGCATCACCTTCGAGTTCGGGTAGTCGGGGCCAACCACGAGGACGGTCGATCCCGGTTTCGCGACGCGCCGGATCTCGCTGAGTCCTGCGACGGGGTTGGGCCAGTACTCGATGGAGCCGGACGACCAGACGGCGTCGAAGGAGTCGTCGGCGAACGGCAGCCGCTCCGCGTCGCCGCGGTAGAAGTTAACCGCGTCGTGCTTGCCGAAGCGCTCAAACGCGCGTTGCATCTGGTGGACGCTCTGGTCGAGTCCGTGGACGTCGTCGGTGTACTGGAGCAGGCCCTCGGTGCCGAAGCCGGTGCCACAGCCGACGTCGAGGACGCGGTCGTCGGCCTCGACGCCGAGCCACTCCAGCGCCTCGTCGCGCATTTCCTCGTTCCACACGAAGGGGTTGATTTCGTCGTACACCTTCGAGAGATACTTGTAGAACAGTCGGGCGCGACCCTTGTCCTCGAGGAGTCCCATGCGTGACCGCGACTTAGACCCCGTGGGTCATAACGGTGCGGATCGGACGACCCGGCCGTGGTCGCGGCGGCGAACTGAAGAGCTCTGGCCGGCGCCCGGAGAGCGGGACAGTGGCCGCGACTCCGGCCGCTTATCCCCCCGCGCACGCTACGAGCGCTCATGCAGCCGACGACCGACCGATACCGCGTCCACGGCGAACGCCCGGACGGCGAGCCCGGCGACGCGGGCGACGAGCTGGTCCTGATCGAGGTGCCCGACGAGCCCATCGCCCCGGACGACCCCGGCGCCGCCGACGCCTACGAGCCGATCTACGTCGCCAGCGACGGCTACGAGGGCGCGCTGGCCGACGACGTGGCCGCATTGGAACCCGGCTACGTCGTCGAGGCCGACCTCGACTGGACGGACAGCACTGCCCGGTTCGAGTCTGTCGACGTCGTGCGCGAGACGCGCCTGTACGTCGCGGACGACGTGGAGGGGATGTTCGAGGCCGCGACGGACGCGTGGCAGGAAGCCCGCGCGGCGGGCGAGGCGATGGTCTCACGGACGACCCGGAGCTCCGACGGCGACCCCAACGGCGCGCTCTACCTCTTCGCCGATGGCCCGAACCAGGACACCCTCGCGGGCATGGAGCGCGGCGCCATCCCCATCGAACCGCTCATCGGGCGCGTGAACGCCCGGCGGGACGACGCCGAACCGCGTGCCGTGTTCCTGCTCCGCCCCGCCGCGCACGACTTCGTCGCCGTGTACGTCGTTTTCGACTGCGACGGCGTCCTCGCGCGAACGGTCCAGGACACCTACGGACTCGGCGGCGGCCTGGCCGACGAACTCGAAAGTGCGGGGCCGGTCGGCGAGGGTGGCGAGGTCGGCGAGGGCGGCGAGGGAAGCAGGGTCGCCGAGGGCGGTGAGGGCGGAACCGACCCTGAGGGGCAGGTCGGCGCGGACGAGGAGTTCGACCTCGACGACAGCCTGCGAAACCTCTGAGCGCGGCGTCTTTTTCTGCTGGTCTCACCGACCCGGCCGATGCTCGGGCGAGGCGACGAAGTCGGCGAGCGCTTCAGGGTCCGGGTCGCGGGCCTGCGTGACGTAGTACGAGGCCGCGGCGTTACCGAGCGCCAGCCCCGCCTCGATCGGCCAGCCTTCGCCAAGCGCCGTTGCCAGCCCCGCGCCGAAGCGGTCGCCGCCGCCGGTCCACCGCTCCGGCCCCTCGATGGTGAGGTTCGGGATCTCGATGAGGCCGTCGGCCGTGGCCGCTGCGGCCTTCGGGCGCGCATGCATGACGACTGCCCAGAGGTCGGCGGCCTCGCGGAGCGCCAGCATGCGGTCCTCGTCGACGACTCCCTGCGCGGTGGACGCGCTGCGCTCGCCGTCGGCCACCACGCCCGCCAGCGCTCGGAGCTCCCGACGGTTTCCGTTCAGAACGACGTCGTAGGCCTCACCGAGTCGGGAGAGGGCGTCGAGCAGGTCGCGGAGCGCCGCCGGGTCGCTCCCGACCACGTCGCCCGGGTCGAGGACGAAGATCCCGTCGGCGTCGTGTTCGAGTGCGGCGTCGGCCAGGTCGCGGAGCCCGGTCGGCATGTTCGGGAACGAGACCCAGTTGCAACAGCAGCACACGTCGGCGTCGAGCCGCCTGCCGAGGTCGGTCGCGGCCGCCCGCATGTCGTCGAACGTCCACGAGAGGATGTCGCCGGACTCCTCCGCGAGCATGAGCGCGCCGTCGACGAAATCGAGGATGCGGACCGTCGCCGGCTCGCCCATCGACCGCGTCACGAACGGGAACTCCGGCATCGCGGGCGCGTCGAGGTGGCCGAACAGCGTCACGTCGGCGCCGAAGCCGTGGGCGCCGGACGCGAGGTTCACCGCCTGACCGCCGGGCTCGCCGACCTCCGGGACGATCCGGAGCGACTTGTGCTCGCCGCGGGCAATGGACGCGCCCAGTTGCTGGCGAGACGGCGGCTCGCTGCCCTCAGCGGTGGTCGCGGCAGCACCGGTTTCGATGCGACACCGGTAATCGACGGAGCCGTCGGGCAGTGCCGTGATGGTCGGCGACGGGGGCGCCTCCCGGAGCTGCTCGACGAGCGTATCGTACACGACGTCTGGGTCAGCGACGTTTTCGGTGGAATCAGCGTTCATCGTCATCGATCGTGGTCGGTCGTCGCGGGACGTCGACGGCGTTCGCGCGCGATGGTATCGCGAGCGTCGACAGTGCCGACTTCGACCGTCGCCAGCGCCGGCTTCGACCGTCGCCAGCGACGCCAACGCCGGTCGAACGTCAGCGGTCCACGGACCGTTCGACGGGGAGTCACTTGAGGGCTGTCGCCGGTCGGTGACTGCTGCGCGCGTCGGCCGCAGTGGGGGGTACACCGACAGCGTTCTCGCACGCGAGGCGACGCACCTATGTCCGATCGGTGGCAAGACGCGGTCGTGACGGAGGATACCCCCGAGAAACCGCCGATGCTCGCGCTGCTCGAGCGGTGCGGCCTCTGGCGGAACGCGAAGGTCGGCCTGGCGGTCGGCGTCGCCGTCGCGGTCGCGGCCTATCTCTTTCGAGCCCTGGAGCTGTTCGGCCCGCTCGCCGGGACGCGGCAGTACCCGATTGTCGGCCCGGACGTCTGGTTCCTGCTGTTAGCGTTCGTCCTCGCGGTGACGTTCGGGATGTTAGTTACCGCTGCGCTAACTGTCCGAACGGCAGTAAAAGAGACAAAGCAGTTGAGCCGCTAGTCGGCGCAGGTGGCTTCTTCACCGTCGCTGGCGGTGAACTCCTCGGCCGGCTCCGTCAGCTGGTACAGGTTCTGGCGGGCGTCCGCGAAATACACGTCTTCGGTGACTAGCGAAATGCCCTCCAGTCGCTCCAGTGCGTAGCGCACGGTGCGAGCTGAGAGCATCGTCTCCTCGGCGATGCCCTTCTGTGTCAGCGGGCCGTTGTACTCCAGTACTTTAAAAACGAGTTTGGCACTGGGCGGCAGGTCGTCCAGACTCTCTTCCTGTTCCGTGGCAGCCATCACTACGATTCGAAACCGCGTATAGCCATAAATGTTCATGGAATTCGTCCCCATGATCCCCGGAAATCGGGGTTTATTACACGATTTCCGTCCTGTTGCGGTGAAATTGGCCGGGAGTTCCTCCTCCAAACTGACCAGTCAGTCAGGAGATCGGGGGTGGTTCAGCTCGCGCGCGCTTCTACCATTAATCAGATAGGTGCCGAGACTGATATGAACGCGACACCGAAATCCAACACAGTCCGAGCGACATTCCGACTCTCCTCCCACACAACTCGGCTATCGAAGCGGACTGCCCCGTGACGGCGACTGGAATCCAACGGCGACTGCAATGCGACCGCAACAAGTCTGCATCCGCACCAAACAGCCGACGCGCGATGGCAAGTTGGCCAACCGCCACAACCGAAGCCCTGGCCACCACTCCCGGGCGGGACTGAAAGGGGCAGCCGCTGAGCGGGACGC
>JBDGPU010000192.1:0-10306 GCA_042219525.1 Halopenitus sp. | reverse complement strand
CTCAGCGGCTGGGGCTTTCTGGGCATGCTGAGTGGTGTCGCCAGCGACGATAGCCAAGTTTGTTTATAAGTGCGACCGCTCAGCGGCTGGGGCTTTCTGGGCATGCTGAGTGGTGTCGCCAGCGACGATAGCCCGTTGTCAGCTTAAAAAGGAACCAGCTCTAAACCCCAATACTCGCTACTCGTCGATGCGTTTCACGTCGTGCCGGCCGAACCCGTATCGCAGCCGGTTCGCCAGCCTGCGCGAGAAGCGCCCCTCGTTTCGGGAGTCGAAGCGCTCGGCGAGGGCCTGATAAATGAGCGGCACGGGGACCTCCTGTTCGAGGGCTTCCTGCACGGTCCAGGTGCCCGTCGAGCCGCCGGCGACGTGGTCGGCGACGTCGCCGAGGTCGTTGCCCTCCTCGCGGAAGGCCTCTTCACACAGCTCCAGCAGCCACGACCGGATGACAGCGCCGTTGTTCCAGGTGCGGGCGACGGACTCCATGTCGAGGTCGAAGCGGCCGTCCGCGAGGAGTTCGAACCCCTCGCCGTACGCCTGCATCAGCGCGTACTCGACGCCGTTGTGGACCATCTTCACGTAGTGGCCGGAGCCGGATTCGCCCATGCGGTCGTGGCCGGCCGGGCCGGTGGCGACGGCGTCGAAGACCGGGACGAGCGCCTCGTAGGCCCACGCGGGCCCGCCGACCATCAGCGAGAAGCCCGCCTCGGCGCTGGCGGGACCGCCGGAGGTACCGCAGTCGAGATAGGCGGCGTCGGTCGCCTCGGCGCGCCGGAGCGACGCCTCGAAGTGGGAGTTCCCGCCGTCGACGACGACGTCGTCCGCGTCGAGGTGGGGTTCGAGATCGCCCAGCGTTGCGTCGACGGCGTCGCCGGCGGGCACCATCAGCCAGATCCGCATCTCGTCGCCGAGGCGGTCACAGAGGTCGGCGACGGAGTCCGCGGGTTCGGCGCCCGCTTCCGCGGCTTCCGCCGTCGCTTCCGCGGAGAGGTCGAAGGCGACGACGTCGTGGCCCGCGTCCAGCGAGCGGTCGACGACGATCTGTCCCATCCTGCCGAGGCCGATGACGCCCAGTTGCATACCGGATGGGTCGACACGGCGGGAGGTAGTGGTTGCGGTTCGCCGAGAAAGCACCGCACAGAGAGCGTCCGGCAGTCGGACGGAAAACGAGCGGTGTTCGGGCAGCAACCGAACGGTCATCGGGTGGAAAACGAGCGGCAGTCGAGCGGGGGTCGAGCGCGCGAGGTCGCTCAGGCGTTCCGCTGGAACTTGTTCCGGATGACGATCGCCGTGCCGTTCATCACGAGCAGGACGACGAGCAGCGTGATGACGCCGGCCGCGAGCACGCCGTATCGGAACGCGGGCTCGATCTCGGCGGACCAGGTGAAGATCTGCCGCGGCATGGCGCTGAACCGGGCGAAGAAGCCGTCCGGCGCCGTCCGGACGCTGGCCGCCGCACCGATCATCAGCAGCGGCGCGGTCTCGCCGATGGCGCGGCCCAGCGCGAGGATGGTCCCGGTGAGGATCCCGGGGAGCGCCTCGGGGAGGACGACGTTCCGGATCGTTTGCCAGCGGGTCGCGCCCATGCCGTAGGAGGCCTCCCGGTGCGAGTCGGGCACAGCGCGGATCGCCTCCTGGGCCGAGATGATGATGATCGGGAGGATGAGCAGCCCGACCGTGAACCCGCCGACGATGACGGTTCCCGTCCCGAGGCCGATGGCCCGGATGAAGATCGCGAGGCCGAGCAGCCCGTAGACGACGGAGGGGACGCCGGCGAGGTTCCCGATGTTGATCTCGATGAGCGTGACGAGCTTCCCGACAGTCCCCGTGTCGGGGGCGTACTCCTCGAGATAGATCGCGGCGCCGACGCCGACCGGGAACGCCGAGACGATGATGACGACGAGCATCAGCACCGAGCCGACCAGTGCCGGGTAGATCCCGGCGTCCTGGGGCGACCGCGACGTCGCGCTCGTGATGAACTGCCAGTCGATCCACGGGTCCGGCCCCGTGAACCCGAGCGCCTGGGTGATCACCGCGCCGAGCAGCGCGCCGGCGACGACCACGACGGGGAAGGCGACGCCCCTGACGCCCTCGCCGCGTCGGAAGACGCCCTCGAGGTAGTAGCCGAGGGGGATGAGCGTCGTCGAGGCGATGACGACCCAGTACTGGCTCCGGAGCCCGAGACTCGGGGTAACGAACGCCCCGGCGGCGACGACGACGGCTGCCGCCGCAACCGTCTCCCGGAACCCGCGACCGTCGTCGCGTCGATCGGCGATCGCGCGGCCGAACACGACCGCGATCGGGAGGGTCACGGAGATCCAGAGCAGCATCCAGTCGAGGGGGATGACCGGGAGCGAGAGGAACAGGTTCGGGACGCTCGGGAGCAGTTCCGGCGTCGTGAAGGAGATGCTGAACAGCTCGGTTCTGGTCAGCGGGGTGGCGAGCGTCCAGTCGATCGACAGCGACGGGATGCCGTAGAGGGTCAGCAGTGGCGCGAAAAACATCACGAACAGGCGTTCGAGCGCCGCCTCCGTGCGATACGTCCGGTGGCCGTACACGATGCCGACGGCGAGCAGTACCGCGAGCACCAGCCCGAACCAGAAGCCGGCGGTGACGACCGTTGAGAACAGGACGACGAGGCCGCCGCCCGCGAGCAGCCCGACGACCGGGAGCCCGAGCGTCACGTACGCGACCTCACCGCCCGTGCCGTCACGTCGATAGAGGTGAACCGCAAGCGCCGTCGCGGGGACGACGAGCGTCAGGAAGTAGACGAGATGCCAGCCGGGGTCCGCGCTGAACGGCCGGATCGCGTCGTTGGCGACGTAGAGGAGCAGGATGGAGACCATGAGGAGCCCGAAGACGGTCGCCCCGAGGGTGGCCCCCTCGAAGAGGATCCCGCGGAGGCGACTGACTTCGCCCATGTCGGCCGCATCCGACTCGGCAGACGTCGACTCGGTCCCGCCGTCCTCGGTTGTCGTTGCAGCCATCAGTACTCCTCCCGGTAGCGTGCGGCGATTCGGTTACTTGCAAAGTTCATCGCGAAGGTGATAGCGAACAGCGTCAGTCCGAGCGCGAACATGCTCTTGTACGTCGCCGATTCGGCCGACACGTCGCTCGTGACGGCCTGGACCATCGCGGAGGTCATCGTCTGGCCCGACTGCGTCAGGCTCTGGAGGGGAGCCGTCAGTTCGAACATCCGGGGGCGGAGCCCCATCGCCATCACGACGATCATCGTCTCGCCGATCGCGCGCGACAGCGCGAGGATGAACGAGGAGAAGATCCCCGAGACGGCCGCCGGGACGACGATGCCGGTCGATACCTCGAACTTCGTCGCGCCGAGCCCGTAGCCGGCCTGCCGGAGGGAGTCCGGCACGGAGCTCATCGCGTCCTCACTGAGGCTCGACACCATCGGGATGATCATGATCCCGACCATGATCGACGCGCTCAGCACGTTGAACGTGCCGAGCTCGATCCCGAGCTTGCGGAGGAACGGTGTGAGGTACAACAGCGCGAGGTAGCCGTAAACGACCGTCGGGATGCCGGCGAGGACCTCCAGGCCGGGCTTCAAGACGGATCGCGCACGGTCACTGGCGTACTCGCTGAGGTAGATGGCCGACGCGACGCCGATGGGAATCGCGACGAGCGCGGAGACGACCGTGACGAGGAGCGTGCCCGACACCAGCGGGAGGACGCCATACTTGTCCCGGGAGATGACCCACTCGGTCCCGGTGAAGAAGGCGACGGGGTCGACCATCTCGAAGAACTTGACCGCGTCCACGGCCAGCGAGAGAATGATCGTCACCGTCACCACGACGGAGAGCGCCGCACACAGGAACAGCAGCCAGCGATACACCTGCTCCCTGGCGACGCGACTTCGTTCTTGCCCAGCCAACTGGAGCCGGGGCGTATCGTTACTCATTGAATCGGTATTGGAAATCGGAGATACGTAACTACCGCGGTCCTGAGACGGTCGTCACTACTTGCTGACAGTCTTTTCGAGCTTCTTGAGGTTCTTCTCCACCTGCTCCGAACTCGACGGCACGTAGCCGATCTCCTTGACGCGGTCGGAGCCGGCCTTCTCGAGGTAGAACTTCGTGAACTTGCGGACGGCTTCGCTGTTCCGGAGCGAGTCCGCGTTCGCGTAGATGTACAGCGGCCGCGCCAATGGGTAGGCTCCGGTCTTCGCGTTTTCGAGGCTCGGCTGCGTACACTTGTCCCCCCCCTCGGCCTTGATCTTGACTGCCTTCACCATGTCCGAGTTCTCACTGTAGTAGGCGTAGCCGAAGTAGCCGATGGCGTACTTGTTGTCCTTGACACCCTGCACGATGAGGTTGTCCTTCTCGGTCGGCTCGTGCTCGGTGGTGTGTTTGGTATCCTCACCGAGTACGTTGTTGTTGAACCAGTCGAAGGTACCCGAGGTCGACGCGGGACCGAAGCGCTCGATCTTCTCGTCCGGCCACTCGGAGCGCACGTCGGACCACTTCTCGGCGCCGCCCTGCTTCCAGATCTGCCGCAGCTCGTCGTAGGAGAGACAGTCGACCCAGTCCGCCTTGTTGTTGACCGCCATGGTCAGCGCGTCACCGGCGATCTCGAACTCGACGGGCTCGACGTTGTTGCTCGTACAGCTCTCCATCTCGCTGTCCGTGATCGGCCGCGAGGCCCCGTTGATGTCGGAGTTCCCGGGACAGAACTGGTTCGCGAACCCGCCACCCGTACCGGTGGAGTCGACCGTCACGTTCACGTCCGAGTGCTTCTCCATGAACAGCTCGGCAAAGGTGTCGCTGATGGGGAACACCGTCGAGGAGCCGGCGACGACGACCTCGCCGGAGAGCTTCCCGTTGGTGGCGGTGCCCTCGCCCGATTTCTTGTCAGGGGACGTACAGCCCGCCAGGCCGATGGACGCCGCTGCTGCACCAGTCGCCGTCAGGAAACGTCGCCGGTTCATAGAGTCGGACGCGTCAGTCGGGTCGGTTGCTACCATCAACTGAGAAAAGCGGACGTCGATATATGAACGGTGCTATGAGTGCTCCGGTGATCTCATATCTCTATATAGTGCTATATTCTCACGGAGAATCTGCCAGATACAGATCGGCGGGCCGATCACAGCAGTACGGCGTCGCGCGGTTTCGAGGTTTCCACCGGCTGATACGAGCCGACGTCGAATGCACTCGTAGAGTTTCGCGACCGCTACGAACAGTTCCCGCCGGAAATTCGTCCCTCTCTATATACTCGGTCGGCCACGTTCGGGACCGCTTCCGCCGGGGTTTTGCCCTGCGGGTGCCAGCCGAGGTGTATGGACCAACGCGTACGCGAGCACGCATCGGTACTCGTCGACTGGAGCGCGCGCATCGAGGCTGGCGACGACGTCGTCCTCTCCGTCGCCGAGGACGCCCACGAGCTGGGGGTTGCCGTCGCCGAGGAGCTGGGCGAGCGCGGCGCCAACGTCGTCACGACGTACGGCTCCGACGAGGTGTCCCGGGCGTTCCTCCGGGGCCACGACGGCGACTTCGAGGAGGACCCGACCCACGAGCTCGCGCTGTACGAGCACGCCGACAGCGTGCTCCGGCTCGGCGGCGGCCGCAACACCACGGCCACCGCCGACGTGCCCAGCGAGAAACGGCAGGCCTACTCGAAGTCCCGGACCGGCGTCCGGGAAGCGCGCATGGACACCGACTGGGTCTCGACCGTCCACCCGACCCGGAGCCTCGCCCAGCAGGCCGGAATGGCCTACGAGGAGTATCAGGACTTCGCGTACGACGCGATCCTCCGCGACTGGGAGTCCCTCGCCGACGAGATGGCGAAGATGAAGGACGTCCTCGACGACGCCGCGGAGGTCCGTATCGTCAAGAAGCGTGAAGACCAGCCGCGGACGGACCTCACGATGGTGGTCGACGGGCGGACCGCCGTCAACTCCGCTGCCTCCGTCGCCTACGACTCCCACAACCTCCCCTCCGGCGAGGTGTTCACGGCGCCGTACGCCACCGAGGGGGAGGTGTTCTTCGACGTGCCGATGACGATCAACGCCCAGGAGCTTCGCGACGTCCGACTCACGTTCGAGGACGGCGAGGTCGTCGACTTCGAAGCCGGCCAGAACGAGGAAGAACTCGCGGCGATCCTCGACACCGACGCGGGCGCGCGCCGCCTCGGCGAACTCGGCATCGGCATGAACCGCGGCATCGACCGGTTCACGGACAACATCCTCTTCGACGAGAAGATGGGCGACACGATCCACCTCGCGGTCGGGCGCGCCTACGACGCGTCCCTCCCCGAGGGCGAGGCCGGCAACGACTCCGCCGTCCACGTCGACATGATCACCGACATGTCCGAACGCTCCCGCATCGAGGTCGACGGCGAGGTCGTCCAGCGAAACGGGACGTTCCGGTGGGAAGACGGGTTCGAAGGGTAGACAGCGAAAAGTGGCGGTCGCGGCGTTTCAGAAGTCGCGCAGGTCGTCGAGCACCGCGGCCGCGCTGCCGTCGGCGATGGCGTCGCGGGCTTGCTCGAGACCCTCCTCGAGGGAGTCGGCGTCCTCGCGGGCGTAGATCCGGACGGCCGCGTTCAGCGCGATGGCGTCCGCGAACCGGTCCTCGCGGTCGCCGGCGAGCACGGCCTCGGTGATCGCCGCGGAGTCGACGGCGACGTCGTCGACCTCGAGGTCCTCGCTCTCGAAGTTCATGCCGTACTCGGCGGTCTCGATCTCGAAGTCGTCGAAGTCGGGCTCGGCGCCGTCGGCGCCCGCGTTCCACTCCGCGACCTTCGTGTAGCCCGGGCGGATGTCGTCGTAGCCTTCCATCCCCTGGAACATGATGACGCGGTCGAGGTCGTGGAACTCGCTCGCCGCGAAGGTGTCGGTCACCTTCTTCGCGAACGCGAGGTGGTAGAAGGAGCCGAGGTGGACGTTCGCGCCCGCGGGATTCGCCAGCGTCTCGACCGTGTTGACGAACGTGCGCACGCCCATCTGGTCGCGCCGGTCGAACAGGTCGTCGATGACCGGGTTGAACACGGGCTGGTAGTAGAAGCCGAAGCCGGTCGCGTCGACCATGTCCGCCGATTCCTCGGGCGAGAGCTCCGTCCGGACGCCGAGTTCGTCGAGGACGTGCTTGTACGCGTCGCCCTTCGAGGTCGGCACCCGGTCGCCGGAGTGCGCGACGACGGGCGTTCCCGCCGCGGCCGCGACGATGCCCGCCGCAGCGCCGAGGATGGCCGAGTCCGTCTTCCCGTCGTAGTTCGCGCCGCAGTCGACGGGGTCGGCCGCCGGCGTCGCGTACTCGACGCGCTCGCACATCACGTCGACGTACGCGCCCAGCTCCTCGGCGTTGTTGCGCTTCCAGCGGTTCGCGAGCCAGAACGCCCCGAGCGTGGTCGGGTCGGGTTCGTCGGCGAGGATGCGCTCGAACGCCTCGGTCGCCTGTGCGCGCGTGAGGTCCTCGGCCGACTTCGGACCGGAGCCGCAGACCTCCGTCATGAGCCGCTTGAGCGGCCAGTCGCCGAACTCCTGCGTCGTCTGTGACATGGCTGTGGGTTGGGGGGCTCGTCTCAAAAGGCTCCCGTTCGTCCGCCGGCGCTCGCGGACGAAGACGTGAGAAATCGTGGGCGCGCTCGTCCGAAAGGAGTAGGTACGCCGGTCGCCTACGAGGGGTAATGAGTCTCGAGGGCGACTGGCGCGCCGGGATCGACGACGTCGACGCCGTCCTGATCGACGAGTACCAGAGCGGCTTCCCCGTCGAGCCGCGCCCCTTCCGCGCGGTCGCCGACACCCTCGCCGAGCGGACGGACACCGAGCTAACCGAAGCCGAGGTCGTCGACCGCGTGCAGGCCCTCCACGACGCCGGCGTCTTCCGGCGGTTCGGCGCCGTCCTCAACCCGCCCGTCATCGGCTCCTCGACGCTCGCAGCCGTGAGCGCGCCCGAGGACCGATTCGAGGCGGTCTCCGAGGTGATCAACGGCTATCGACAGGTGAACCACAACTACCGCCGCGACCACGAGTGGAACATGTGGTTCGTCGTCACCGCGGCCTCGCAGGACCGTCGCGACGAGATCCTCGCCGAGATCGAGGCGCGAACCGGCTGTGACGTGCTCAACCTCCCGATGTTGACGGACTACTACATCGACCTGGAGTTCCCCGTCGTCAACGACGACCGGTTCGCCCGCGAGTCTGTGAGCGAAACCGCGGTGTCCGCGACCCGGATCTCCGAGGAGGCCCGCAGCGACCTCTCGGCGCTGGAGGCAGCACTCCTCGTCGAGATCCAGGACGGCTTCCCGCTGTCGACGACGCCGTACCAGGACGTGGCTGCCGCCGTCGCCGCCGATACTGAGGCCACCGCGGACGGCCAGTCCCTCGCGAGCGTCGACGCCGGCGACGTCATCGACGCGGTCGACTCGCTGCTCGCAGCTGGGTGTATCAAGCGCATCGGTTGCGTTGTCAACCACGTCGTCACTGGCTTCGAGAACAACTGCATGGTCGTCTGGGACGTGCCGGACGACGAACTCGACGCCCGCGGCGAGGCGGTCGGGGGCCTCCCGTTCGTCACCCTCTGTTATCACCGCCCCCGACGCCCGGACCAGGACTGGCCGTACAACCTGTTCACGATGATCCACGGGCGCGAGGCCGACGCCGTCGACGCGAAGATCGACGAGCTGGCGACCGAGCATCTCCCGTTCGAGCACGAGCGCCTCTACTCGACCGAGACGCTGAAGCAGACCGGCGCGCAGTACGAGGACCTCCTCGCCGACGAGTAGATCGGAACGCCACGCTTCAATCGGTCAGTTCCTGCAGGTCGTCCCGATGCGCCGCCACCAGTTCCGCGAACGCCGTCGCCTCCGCGTCCTCCTGTGTCGACTGTGGTCGCCGGTCGCGCAGGCGCACCTGCAACACGCGAAGCGCGTCGGGCGCGTTGCCGGCGATTTCGTGGGCGACGGTCGCAGGGTCCGGGAGGACGCGGGAGACGAGACCGGTCCGCTTCGCCTCCTCGGCGTCGAGCACGCGACCGGACAGCGCGAAGTCCATCGCCTCGCCCTCACCCATGATCCGGGGCAGCCGGACGGTGCCGCCCCAGGCGCCGAAGAGCCCAAAGTTGGCGCCGGGCTCGCCGAACGTTGCGTCGGGGGTCGCGACGCGCACGTCGGCCGCGAGCGCGAGCTCGACGCCGCCGCCCCGGGCCGCGCCGTCGACGCCGGCGACGACGACCGGGTCGGCGGACTCGATGGCGTTCGCGACGCGCTGGCCGTGCCGGGCAAACGCCTCGGGGTCGTCGAGCGCGGCGACGACGTCGAGGTCGGCCCCGGCACAGAACGCGTCGCCGGCGCCCCGGAGCAGCACGACCGGTTCCTCGGCGTCCTCGATGGCGGCCGCGAGCGCGTCGAGGTCCGCCGGCCGGAGGGCGTTCCGGCGGGCCGGGCGATCGATCGTGACGACGCGGACGTCGCCGTCGCGCGAGCTGCGGATCATGTCGGCGACTGGGAGTCGTTTCCAAAGGTCTTTGCCATACCCAGCCCTTTTTGCAGGCGATGGACGACGCCGTGCTGGCACGTGCTGCCGCGCGCGAGGCGCTCGCCGACATCGAGCCGGCGCGGCTCCAGGAGGAGCTCGACGACAGGCTTGCCGACGCCGCCGTGACCCCGGGCGTCCTCGCACTCGTGACGACGCGCGCGCTGGATCCGACGGTCGACCTCGACACCGTCTCCGACCGCGCGGCCGGCGTGCAGCTGATCTACGAGGGCCTCCGCCTGACGCGCAGCCTCGCGCACGAGGAGCCCTGGGCAACCGCCGCCACCGAGCGCGAGGACATCGACGCCGACGTGGAGATCCTCGCCGCCGACGTGCTCGTCTCCCGCGGGTTCTACCTGCTCGCCCGCACGGACGCCGCCGCGGCCGCCGTCGACGTCGTGCGCGACTTCGGCCGCGACCAGACGCTCCGAGATCAGCCGGACGCCGACGCAGAGGCCCTGGACCGCAACCTCGAGGCGGACGTGTTCGAGCTGGCGGTCATCGCCGGCACCACCGCCGTCGACGGCGCAGCCCCCGAGAACCTGCTCGCGTACGCCCGCGACCTCGCAGCCGACTTCGACGGCGGGTTCCCGCCCGCCGGGCAGGCACTCTCGGAGGGCACTGCGGACCGGATCGCGGCGCTGTCCGGCGACAGCGCGTGAGCGAGGGGTCTCTTTATAAGCAGGTAGCGCCAGCGAACCGTGAGACGGCGTGGCGACCGGCGGTTGGATCGAAACGCATAAAGTCGAATCCGGCCAAGCGATGGTTGCGTGCCTGGGTAGCTTAGCGGTAAAGCGCGTCCTTGGTAAGGACGAGACCCCG
>JBDGPU010000158.1:0-10308 GCA_042219525.1 Halopenitus sp. | reverse complement strand
GGCGAGCGAACGCAGTGAGCGAGCCGGGTGAGGAGCGCAGCGAGCAGCGCGACCGGTCAGCGGCTGGGGCTTTCTGGGTGTGCCGAGTGGTCTCGCTAGCGACGACGATTACACAAACCTCGCAGAAAGCGCCATCCTCGACGACCGCGACTTATAAAACGCACCCAGCGAAGTCGTCTGCGACACCAAGCAATCGAACGAAGAAGAATGCCAAATTTCCCGAAAACGAGGAAGTTCAGTCCAGACAGGCTGCCACGACCCGCAGCGCAGCGTCGCCGCGGACTTCGTCCGCCAGCAACGGGACGCGCTTCACGTCGCGCTGCATGAACAGGTCCGTCGCCTTCGAGAGGGCGTTCTGCTGGACGTTCCAGCGGCGCTGGCAGAACTCGCAGTCCTCGAGGTTCGGCTCGACGACCCAGTCCGGGTTCACGTCGGCGACGTCCGCGAGGTTCTCCATCACGCGGTTGACGACGATGGTGTTCACCGGGATCTCGAACTCGCCGAGACGAGTGACGAGGCGCTCGGACTCGACGACGCTCATCTCCTCCGGAATCATCACGACCCGGAAGTCGGTCTGGTTCGGGTCCTGCAGGACGGTCCGGAGGCGCTCGATACGCTCCTGCAGCTCGTCGAGGTCGGCGCTCACGTCGGGCTCCTCCTCGCCGCCACCGAACATGCCCTTGATCCCGTCCATCATACCGGAGAACTGCTGGCGGAGCTTCATCACGCGCCCGACCATCGAGTCCATGATCTCGGGCAGTTCGAGGAGCCGTAGCGTGTGCCCCGTCGGCGCCGTGTCGACGATGACGCGGTCGAAGCGAGGGTCGTCGAGGTACTCGAGCAGCTGGCGCATCGCGGCCGCCTCGTCCGCGCCGGGCATGGTTCCGCCGAGGAGTCCGCCGGGGCCTTCTGTCGCGTCCTCGCCGATCGGGCCGCCGCCGTCCTCGCCCATGCCGCCTGCGTCGCCCGCACTGCCCGCGCCGCCCATGCCGCCTGCTCCTCCCGTACCGCCCATCCCGCCGAGCATCTCACCCATGTCGCCGAGGCCGCCGAGGGGGTCGGCGTCGGCGCCGAACATCCCCTCCTCCATCGCGGCGTCGGGGTCGATCTCCGCGGCGAACAGCGGCATATCCTCGCGGATGCGAGCCGGTTCGGCCGGGATTTCGGTGTTGTACGTGTCCGACAGCGAGTGGGCCGGGTCGGTGGAGACGACGAGCGTCGCGACGCCACCCGCGGCCGAGGAGAGCCCCGTCGCGGCCGCCATCGTCGTCTTGCCGACGCCACCCTTCCCGCCGTAGAGCACGTACTCCGGCGCGTCGACCCCTGCCGGCAGGTCGGCGTCGACATCGACCGCCATCTCCTCGTCGACCTCGTCGACCGGCTCGACGTCGATTTCGTCCATACGGGACGGACTCACGGGCGACTTGTGAGGGCGTCGGTCTCGGCGCGCGAACCGGGCCTACTCGGAGAAGTAGTCGACCAGTCGCTCGGCGGCCTCCGTCGCGCGCGGTGTCACGAGTGCGAACCGGAGCCAGTCGCTCCGCGCGGTGCCGAACGTGTCCCCAGGCATGCCCGCCACGCCGGCCTCGTCGATGAGCTTCTTCACGTTGGTCATCGTGCCCGGGAAGCCTTCGAAGCGGGCGAGAACGTAGAAGGAGCCGTCGGGGCGGGTGTACTCCGCGCCCGCCTCGTCGAGCGCGGCGGTGAACTCGTCGATGCGATCCTGGAGGAGCTCGCGCGACTTGGCGTAGTAATCGGGGTCCGTCTCCTGGAGGGCGTGGTAGACGGCGTACTGGGACGGGCGCGCGCCGGCGACGTTGACGAGCATGTGCCGGGTTCGAGCGTTGTCGGCGTGCTGCGGCGGGACGATGGCGTACCCGACCCGAAGCCCCGTGATCGCCATCGACTTCGAGAAGCCGCTGGTGACGATCCGGTGGGCCGAGTCGATCGTCACGGCGCTCTCGAACTCGCCCGTGTGGTCGAAGTGGTCGTACACCTCGTCGACGAGCACGAGCGCGTCGTGCTCCTCCGCGAGGTCGACGACCTCGGCGACGGCGTCGTGGTCGTACACCGCGCCGGTGGGGTTGTTCGGCGTGTTCAACGCGATCAGCGCGGTCTCGTCGGAGATGGCCTCGCGGATCGCGTCGAGGTCGATGCTCCCGTCGCGGTCGGTCCGGACGAGGTTCGGGGTCCCGCCGAGCATCTGGACCTTCCCCGGATAGTACGGATAGACTGGATCCAGGAGAATCGCCTCGTCACCCGCGTCACGGTCGAGCGCGCGCGCCATCGCGAGGTAGTTCGCCTCACCGGTGCCGTTCGTGATGATCACCTCGCCGACGCCGACGTTGCGCCGTTCGGCGATCTCCTCGCGGAGCTCGCGCAGGCCGTCGCTGGGTGGGTACTGGAACGCGTCCGGGTCAAGGTCGGCGTACTCGTGCAGCGCGTCGCGGAGCGCTGCCGGCGGCTCCCAGTCGGGGTTCCCGCTCACCATGTCGATGACGTCGCCGTCGGCGGCCCCGGCGTACTGCATGACGTGGAAGAATTGCGGCTCCTCGTACTCCATACGGGGCGGTTGGGCGGTGGGATGGTGGGTCTTTCGTCGGCGGCACGGCGTACCGCCACTGGTTCAGTGGCCGGCTCAATCATCCAAATTCTGACAGGGATCTCTCAGTCGGAAAATCCGTCGCTGTCCATGGAAACGCTTGAGTTGTCCCCCCGTGGATAGACAGTAGATGAACAAGCGAGGCCACGTGCTGAACGCGATCCTGCTCGCGATCGGGGTCGGGTTCGTGCTCGAGCCGTCAGTCACGCTCGCGACTGCCGAGAAGATCGCGCAAGTGAGCGTGCCCCTCGTGCTCGGGGCGCTGTTCCCCGACGTCGACACCGCGTTCGGCCGCCATCGAAAGACGCTCCACAGTCTCCCGGTTCTCGGCGTGTTTCTGGCGTATCCCGTCCTCTTCGGGAACCTCTACTTTGTCTGGGCGGGCGTCCTCTCCCACTACGTCCTCGACGTGGTCGGCAGCCGGCGGGGGATCGCCCTGTTTCACCCGCTGTCGGACCGCGAATTCGGCTTCCCCTCCGGCGTCACGACGAGCAGCAAGTACGCGACGCTCGTTACGGTCGTCGTCACCGCGCTTCAGGTTGCGGCGTTCTGGGCGGTCCACGCCTACCTCCTGAACCTCGACGTCGACGCGAACTCGCTGGCCCAGGCGATCGGGCTCTAATCTCGGCGGCTCGACCACCCGCCTCGACGATCGAAATTGCGCCTGAAAGCCGCCGACCGGAAACTGTCGGGACCCGGAATCCGCGAGGGCGAAAAGAGAAATCCGCAGTTACAGCGTTAGAACGTGGAAAATATCGGACGGCTGTCTGACGCAGGGGATGGTTATTTGTGTTCGGCGTTCGTCCGTTCAGTCGGCCGCTGGGTAGCATCCGGCATCCCACAGGTACCTACGTGGCCACCGGCATTCCACCGGTCGGCGCTACCACTGCGCCGGCTACGGTGAGCGGCTTCCGCTCACCGTTTTCGACGACCACGCACCGCCCAGCGACGGCCGAATCCGTCGACGGCTGAGTCCAGCGACGCCAGCGACGGCCGAGTCCAGCGACGCCAGCGACACTGTCAGGTGTCGACCGCGAAGGGACTCTCCTCGGTTCGCCAGTCCCACCCGGGGAGCCGCGTCTGGTACCCCGCGGCCAGCGCCGCGTCGAGGTCGTCGGCGCCGGCGACGGCGCCATCCTCGCCGTGGATCCTGGCGTCGGCGACGTGGAAGGTTGCCTGCGCGAGCATCGCGAGCGGCTGCTCGCCGGCGATCGTCGCCGCGAGCTCTCGGCCCAGCACCTCGTCGACGACGAAGCCAGGGTAGTCGCCGTCGACGTCGAGGTCGCGCAGCAGGCCGGCGTAGCCCGCGACGTTGACCGCGACGTCGCCGTCCGTGAACACGGCATCGACCTCCCGGCGGTACGCGGCCGGCGTCACGTGGTCGACGTCGGCGTCGAACAGCTCCCCCAGCGCGTCTCGGGTGTCGTTGATGAGCGGGACGACGACGGCCGCACGGTCGCGCATGCGGTCGCGCTCCGCGACGACCGTCTCGGGTGTCACGTGCATACACCGATGGAACGGCCGCGACACCTTGCAGTTTGCGAAGGCTTTTATAACGCGACGGGCATAGCATCGATTAAGCGGGTTTTCGTTCGCTGTTCCCGCACCCGAACTACGGACAGTAATCGTCATTATGCCTACGCCGTCCACGTCCGGATCCGCAGCCATCGGGTTGCAAGCGGCAGCGCGAGCGACCCCCCTCCCGAGGGCCGGCGGATGCGTGCGTTCGCCCGCAACGCGGGCACAGACTACATTATGAGTCACGTCGACAAGCAACTCGAAGATCTGAAATCCGAAATCGAACAGGAGATTCCGAGCGACATCTCGGTTACTGACGTCAAATACGAGGGCCCCGAGCTGGTCGTCTACACGCGCGACCCGAAGCGCTTCGCCGGCGACGGCGACCTCATCCGCCGCCTCGCCTCCCAGCTCCGCAAGCGGATCACGGTCCGCCCGGATCCCAGCACCCTCTCTCCGGCCGCGCAGGCCGAGGACGCCGTCATGGACGTTATTCCGGAGGACGCCGGCGTTACGGACCTCGATTTCCACGAGGATACGGGCGAGGTCGTCATCGAGGCCGAGAAGCCCGGCATGGTCATCGGTCGCCGGGGTTCGACCCTCCGCGAGATCACGAAGGAGGTCGGCTGGACGCCGGAGGTCGTCCGGACGCCGCCGATCGAGTCCTCGACCGTCTCGAACGTCCGAAATTTCCTCAAGCAGGAGCGGCAAGAACGCCGTGACATCCTCGAACGCGTCGGCCGCCAGATCCACCGCGAGGAGCTCTCCGACGAGGAGTGGGTTCGGATCACGACGCTCGGCTGCTGCCGCGAGGTCGGTCGCGCTGCCTTCATCCTCAACACGCCGGAGACGCGCATCCTCATCGACTGCGGCGACAAACCCGGTGCCGAGGGCGAAGTGCCGTACCTTCAGGTCCCCGAGGCGCTCGGGGCCGGCGCGTCCAACATCGACGCCGTTGTGCTCACGCACGCGCACCTGGACCACTCCGCGCTCATCCCCCTCCTGTTCAAGTACGGCTACGACGGCCCCATCTACACGACGGAGCCGACCCGCGACCTGATGGGCCTGCTCCAGCTCGACTACCTCGACGTGGCCGCCAAGGAGGGGCGCACGCCCCCGTACGAGTCCGAGCAGGTACGCGAGGCTATCAAGCACACCATCCCGCTTGAGTACGGCGACGTGACGGACGTCGCGCCCGACGTGAAGCTCACGTTCCACAACGCGGGCCACATTCTCGGCTCGGCAGTCACCCACTTCCACATCGGCGACGGAATGTACAACGTCGCCTTCTCCGGCGACATCCACTACGACGACACGCGCCTGTTCAACGGCGCCGTCAATGACTTCCCGCGCGTCGAGACGCTCGTGCTGGAGTCGACCTACGGCGGTCGCAACGACTACCAGACCGACCAGGCCGATTCCGAGGAGCGCCTGAAGGAGGTCATCAACGAGACGTACGAGCAGAACGGCAAGGTCCTCATCCCGGCCTTCGCCGTCGGGCGGTCTCAGGAGATCATGCTCGTCCTCGAGGAGGCGATGCGCGAGGGCGACATCCCGACGATGCCCGTCCACCTCGACGGGATGATCTGGGAGGCGACGGCGATTCACTCGACGTATCCCGAGTACCTCCGGGATGACCTGCGCGACCGCATCTTCCACGAGGACGAGAACCCGTTCCTCGCCGACCAGTTCAACCACATCGACGGCGGCGAGGACGAGCGACAGGAGGTCGCCGACGGCGAGGAGTGTATCATTCTCTCGACGTCGGGAATGGTCGAGGGCGGCCCGATCATGTCCTGGCTGCGCCACCTCGGCTCGGACCCGGACTCGACGATGACCTTCGTCGGGTACCAGGCACAGGGAACGCTCGGCCGACGCATCCAGAGTGGCTGGGACGAGATCCCCGTCTCAGACTGGGGCGAGGGGAGCCGCGGCGAGACGCTGACCCTCGAGATGGACACCGAGACGGTCGACGGCTTCTCCGGCCACGCCGACCGCCAGGGGCTCGAGAACTTCGTGAAGACGATGAACCCGCGCCCGGAGAAGGTGCTCTGTGTCCACGGCGACGAGGACTCCGTCCAGGACCTGTCGTCGGCGCTGTACCACGATTACAACATGCGCACGTTCGCGCCGAAGAACCTGGAGACGTTCCGATTCAAGTAACCACGGCGAGCGCCGTGGCCTGACCGCGCTGCTGGCTGCTGGCTGCGTTACCTGCGGTATTCCCTCGATCCCAGCACGTCGCCTGCGACGTCCCCCTACTCGCGAGCGCGTCGCCTCCGATGTCGCTCAAGTCGCCAGCGACGGCTGGGACGTCACCCGACTCGCTAGCGACTCTTGCAACACGACGCCGAGTTACCAACCGGGCCTACTCGGCCGGGCGCTTCCGGATCGTGAAGGTGAACGTCGAGCCCACGCCCGGTTCGGATTCGACGTCGATATCGCCGCCGTGGTTCTCGACGATCTCCTGACACAGTGAGAGCCCGATACCCGTGCCGGAGTACTCGTCGGCGTGGTGGAGTCGCTTGAACACCTCGAAGATGCGGTCGGTCTTCTCGGGGGCGATCCCGATCCCGTCGTCCGCGACGGCGAACTCCCAGTGGTCCGCCCGTTCCGTCGCGGACACCTCCACCTGGGGCGCGTCGCCGTCGTTGTACTTGACCGCGTTCGCAACGAGGTTCGCGAAGAGCTGCTCCAGCTGCTCCTCGTCGCCCTGGACCGTCGGCAGCGGATCGACGGTAACCGACGCGTTCGCCTCGTCGATGTGCATCCGGTAGTTCTCCAGTACCCGGTCGAGGACGGCGTCACAGTCGACCGGCTCGAACGTTCCGTCCGCGTGCTCGACTCGCGAGAACGCCAGCAGGTCCTCGACCATCGTGCGCATCCGACTCGCCCCGTCGAGGGCGAAGTCGATGTACTCGTGGGCGTCGTCGTCGAGCTCGTCCACGTACTCCTCCTCGAGCAGCTGGAGGTAGCTCGAGACCATCCGCAGCGGCTCCTGCAGGTCGTGGGAGGCCGCGTAGGCGAACTGCTTCAGCCGGTCGTTCGACTGCTGTAACTGGTCGATCGTCCGTTCGAGGTCCGCCTCGTAGTTCTGGCGCTCGAGTTCGTACTTCACCCACTGGCCCATCAGGTGGTTGAACGTGCGGTCGGCGTCGCTGATGCCGTCCGTGGCAGGCTCGTTCGAGATGAACCAGAGCGTTCGGTCGTCGCCGTCGGGCACTTCGAAATGGGTGCCCAGGTACGACTGGACGTCGAACCGCTCGACGGGCAGTTTGTCGGGGTACTCCGTGACGTCGGGGACGGCGTGCGCCCCGTCGTCGGTGACCGTCTCGCTGCTGAAGGTCTCCGAGAGGGGGTACGTCGTCCCGGGTTCCAGATGCTCGTGGTCGTCGTTGATCAGCTCGACCTCGAACCAGTCGGTGTCCGGGTCGACGCGGGCGACACCGCCGAGGTCCATGTCGAAGTGGTCACAGCCCAGGTCGAGCATGTCCTGGAGCTTCTCCTCGAACGTCATGGTCGGGTCGGCAACGATCTCGTAGAGCTGGCGCTGGGACTGCTCGCTCTCCCGGAGTTCGGTGATGTCGTGGCCCGACGGCACGATGGCGACGACCTCGCCCTCGTCGTTCCGGACCGGTTCCAGCATCGAGTCCAGAATGCGCTCCTCGCCGTCCGGCCCCCGGTGTGGTAGCTCCGCGCGGACGTACTCGCCATCCGCGGCGCGGCCGACGACCTCACGCAGTTCGTCACGGAGCTCCGCAGAGTGGTCGAACCACGGGCAGTCCCAGAACTTCTCGCCACGAAGCGCTGACTCGTCGGCGTCGGTGAACTCGAGTGCGGTCTCGTTGATGCGGCGGACGGTGCCGTCGGGGTCGAGAATGCCGACGAACGAAACCGGATTGTCGAACACCGCTTCGAACTGTCGCTTCGCCTGCTCGAGTTCGCGCTCGCGTTCCCGGCGGTCGCTGATGTCCCGGGCGATCGCGAGCATGCACTGGCGGCCGTCGTACTGGATGCGCGAGGCCGTCATCTCGACGGGGATCGTCCTGCCGGACCGATGGAGACAGGTGAGTTCGTCGGTCCAGCCGCTTCCGGTTTCGTACACTTCCCCAACGAACTCCTGGAAGCGGTCCATCTCGTTGGGGTGGAAGTCGGAGGGCCCCCGCTCCAGGATCTGGGTCCGGGAGAGTCCGAGCAGCTCACAGCCGGCCTGGTTGACCCCGAGGATCTCGTCGGCTTTCGGGTCGATGATGTAGATCGCGTCGTGGCTGCTCTCGAAGATCCGCTTGAGCTGCTGTTTCGACTGTCGGAGTTCCCGCTCGCGGCGGCGCCGTTCCAGCTCGTAGCTCAACCACTGGCCCAGCAGGTCCAGGAAGGTGTACTCGGCGTCCGTGAACTCCCGTTCACGCGGCGAGTCGTCGGAGAAGCAGACGGAGCCGAACGTCTCCGTCCCGTCGGTGAGCCTGGTCCCGATATAACAGCCGAGGTCGTACTGTTGATACAGCGGGTCGTCACCCCACCCGGCGGCTTCGGCGTCCTCGACGCCGACCGGCGCCTCGACGGTCACCGTTCGCTTGCAGTAGTGGTCCGAGTTCGCACAGAGGGTCGCGCTGCCCTCCTCGAGGGGCGTTCCTCGCGTTTTGAGCACCTGGAACTCGTCACCGTCCTGCTTCAGGAAGAACCCCATACTGAGATCGAACCGGTCCCGACCGAGGTCGAGCACCCGTTCCACTTTCCGGTCGAACGGCAGGTCCGGATCGGCGGCGATCTCGTAGAGGTCCTGGAGGTACGTCTTGTGCTCGCGGAGCGCGGTTTTCGCTTCGCTTCGTTCGTGGACGGTGTCCAGCATCCGGTCGACCTTCGCGGCCGGGTCCGTGGGTGCGAAGTACCGCTCCGGCGGTGTGTAGTAGACGTTCCACGAGACCTGCTTCCCGGAGGCGAGCTTCGGATGCGTGCGAACCACGTCCTCGAGTACGTCCGCGGGAAACCGATCGCGGTCGTACTGACAGAGCACTGCCGGGTCGCTGTCGGTCTCGAAAACTGGATTGAGGACGGCCTCGTAGTCGGTCAGCTCCTCGTTCGTCGTCGCGCTGTCGAGAACCCAGTCCATCTCCGCGGCCGCCCGCAACCCCGTGGCGTCGGCGTCGGTTCTCGTCGCCTCGATGGCGTCCTCCCAGAACTCGAGCATCGCGTCCTCGTCGAACTCGCCGGTCCGGTGATACGTTTCCGCCGGCGTGAGGGTCGTGAGCAGGTCTTCGTCGACCGCCCAGTCGACGTCGACGTCGCGTTCCCGTAGTTCGGCCAGGACCTCCGGTCTGGAGTGCTCCGCAGCGATGTAGAGACATCGCTCGTCGCGCTCGATCCCCTCACGCAGGAAGGCTGCAACCGCGTCGAACTGCTCCGCCCGGCTCTCGTAGAGGAGGGCAGCGTGATCGTGGTCGTGACCTTTCGGCGCCTCATTCTGCGTCCCGAACTCGGACTTTCTCACGTGTCCACCCAGGTCACGGTGAGCTTTCTCGCCGACGTCCCGACTCATTGCCCCCGGGTTCGGCTTTCACCTTCTTAAACGTGATTGCGGATTTACGGAGCGTGATCAGGCGAACGCGTGACAAGTTTTCGGAATATGATCGCGGAGTAGTCGATCGACGTCGGAGTGAGCGCGGTCGAGTTTGGCGGTGATTGATCCGTTTTGCTGGCCATCCACTATTCGTAATTTGACGGTCTGGATCGATTAGACGTTGCCGCGCTCGATAGCACCGTGGGCGGTCTGAAAACCCTTAGCCGCGCTTGCTTATAAACCACATATAAAGGTGCAGACGCTGTTGTGTTCGACAGCACCGTAAACGTCCAGAAAGGCCTCGGTTGCTCTCGCTTATATACTGGATGCACGGGTGCAGACGCTGCTGCGCTCGACGGCACCGCAGACACCCAGAAAGCCCTCGGCCGCTCGCTATGTGCGGGTTTAGGCAGGTGATACGGACTTGCACTTGACAGCACCGCAAACTCCCAGAAAGCCCTCGGCCGCTCGCGGTCGCTGTCCCGAAAATCGGAGATTTTCGGGCTCCGAGAAATCTTCGATTTCTCGCGAAGCAGGATATCTGCGCTCTCCGCACCGCCCGCGCAGATAGGGCCTGACTCAGCGACTCCCCGTTGGCGCGACCGGCCGTCGCCCTTTCAGTCCGCCAGGA